>NZ_CP044285.1:1898093-2214442 GCF_008728635.1 Hymenobacter baengnokdamensis
ATGTCGCGGTCGAGCTCGGCCACCTCGTGCCCTTCGGCCACGGTACGAATGATTACCCCAAATCCCTCGGGCTTAATGCTGGCAATGAGGCGCTTAAGCCGGTCGCGCTCAGCCTTGCTCACTATTTTCTTCGACACCGAGATGCTGTTCGTAAACGGCATCAGCACGAGGTAGCGGCCGGCCATCGAAATATCGGTGCTCACGCGTGGCCCTTTCGTCGAAATCGGCTCTTTGACTACCTGCACGAGCAGGTTCTGGCCTTTTTTGAACACGCTGTCGGCCTTGCCCACTTTTTCCAGCGGAGCTTCGAGCTTAAAATTTTCCAGGCCCGAAGTCTGGGTCTGGTGCTTCAGCACGCTACCTACCCATTTAGTAAGGGAAGGAAATTGCTCGCCTAAGTCGCCGTAGTGCAGAAAGGCATCTTTTTCGGAGCCAATATCCACAAAAGCCGCGTTCAGGCCGGGCATTACCTTGCGCACGGTCCCCAGGAAGATGTCACCTACCGCATAGTTAGTGTCGTTGCGGTCGAAGTGATACTCAATCAGCCGCTTATCCTGGAGCAAGGCAATGCGCTCCCCCTCGGGAGTAGAGTTGATAATTAATTCATTGCTCAACGTAGTAAGTTGGTTAAAGTAGCCTGCCCGGCCCCGAAGGCTGGAGTGGATTGCCCCGAAACTGGCAAAAGGGAAGCCAGGACCAGTAGTGTCCCAGCTTCCCTCGCGAGCCACGGCTACTGCCCAAAGTAGGCAGTCCGGCACACCACGGTAGTCGTCCGCGTGGCGGAGGCTACGTGAGAGATAGGCAGGCAATGGCTGCTTACGCAACGCACCGCCTGCCTCTTACTCCGCACTAAGTCAGAAGATTACTTCTTCTTGTGGCGGTTCTTGCGCAGGCGCTTCTTACGCTTGTGGGTGGCAATCTTATGGCGTTTACGTTTCTTACCGCAGGGCATTGTCGTGATGAGTTAAAGGGTAGATATGAGTAGTTGCTGATTTTCTGTTCCTGGTTTGGGGGCGTAAAAGTAACGCATCCGCACCGAGTTACCCGAAAACAGGGTTAGTTTCTTAGTTTGGCCAGCTCCTCATCAACCGAAGCGGCCAGGGCCGGGTCAGCGCTGAGGCTCTTGGCTTTTTGGAAGGCAGCCCGGGCTTCGGTGCCCCGATTGGTACGGGCCAGCACTACACCCAGGTAAAACTGGCCATTTACATTTTTGGGATTTACTTGCACCAGCTGCGAAAAGCGTTCTACGGCCTTATCGAGCTGATTACTCTGAATAGCCAGGATACCCAGATTATACAGTACTTTTTCGTTTCTGGGGTCCTGTTCGAGCACCTCCCGCAGCAGTCCAATCCCCTTTACGGGGTTGTCGCTACTCATGTAGGCCATGCCCAGGTTGGTTTTGGCATCCAGGTTGTCCGGGTTGGCCGCCAATACCTTATCGTACAGCTCCCGCGCCTTGTCGCCCAGCATCTTCTTGCGCTCGGCCGATGCCGCGAAGCTATATGCCTGAAAGTAGGCGTCGGCCGCCTGCTGCCAGGCTTTCTCGCTGGGCTGGGTTGCCGCCACCGCCGCCAGGTAATAGCCGGCACTATCAAACCGCTCTACGGCCGAGTAGCGGGCCGCCAAAGTAGCAGCCACCTGCTGGCGGCTACCAGCTGAAGCAGCTCGGTACTGCGCCAGCAGCGTGTTCAGCTCCTGCCGCTGGGCGGCAGTTGCCTGCGTATGTGGCGCATTGGCCGCGGGGGCAGCTTCGCCCGCAACGCTGCCGGTTTCGGCCGGGCGCGGGCCCGACGACGCATCAGCTTTCGAGCCGCTGGTAGCCATGCCACCCCCGTCACGGTTGGCGGTGCGGGCCGCATCCCGATTTAGCGCAGATTTACCTTCCTTGGGCTTTACAATGCCCTTGGGAAGGGCATACAGCCCGCCAGCCAGCGCCAGGGCACCGGCCAGCAGCAGCAGTTGGTGCGTACGGGTTGAGGAAATGGAGGCCATTAGAAAAAGTGGCAGACCCGGTAAACGATGAGGTGATAAGGAGGGAACCCGTGACTAGCCTTGCAGCTGGCCCGTCCGCCCTTATCACCTCATCACTTCACTACCGAAAACTTGTTATAAACTAAGCTTTTGCCTTTTTGGGGCCTTTGGCAGCCTTGGGGGCTTTGGCCGAAACTTCACCAGTGATTTTCTTGCTGCCTTTGATTTTGGCAACGAAGGTTTTGCTCGGCTTGAAGCTGGGGATAAAGTGCTCGTCGATGATGAGCGAGGTGTTCTTCGAGATGTTACGAGCTACTTTGCGAGCACGCTTTTTGTTTACGAACGAGCCGAAGCCACGCACGTAAATGTTGTGGCCTTCGGTCATCGAATCCTTCACCACTTTGAAGAATGCTTCGACGGTCGTCAGCACATCGGCTTTCTCAATGCCGGTTTTTTGCGAGATTTCGGAAATTACCTCAGCTTTGGTCACGTTGGTAAGGGGGGGTACTAGAAGTGAAAAAAAATCGGGCGAATAATTAACCGTTTTCGACGTAATTCCTTGCCCGGTAGGAGGTTTGTCATTGGAAACGGAGCGCAAAGGTACTCCTTAAAGTTTGTTCGGCCAATGGAAACTTCCAAGTTTCTCTTTTGGTCAAAATATTATGCCTCATTATTTTGCTTAAAACTCCATCTGTTATCGACCCGGTTCCTTCCAATTCTTTTTTGGCGCAGGCCCTGCTGGGCTGGTACCCGCGCCACCGCCGCGACCTGCCCTGGCGGCATACCCGCGACCCCTACGCTATCTGGCTTTCGGAAGTTATTCTGCAGCAAACCCGGGTGGCGCAAGGTTTGCCTTACTACCTTGACTTTCTGGCCTCTTACCCTACTGTGCACGACCTGGCCGCAGCCCCCGAGCAGGAGGTGCTACGGCATTGGCAAGGCTTGGGCTACTACTCCCGGGCCCGCAATATGCACCACACTGCGCAGCAGGTAGTAACTGAATTCGGGGGGCAGTTTCCAACCACTTTTGCCGGTCTGCGCCAGCTCAAAGGAGTAGGCCCGTACACGGCTGCTGCCATTGCTTCATTTTCTTTTCATGAGGCGGTGGCCGTGCTCGATGGCAACGTGTTTCGGGTGCTGGCCCGAGTTTTTGGCCTTCATGCCGACATCGCGGCCCCGTCTTCGCGCAAAGAATTCCAGGCGGTGGCCGACCAGCATCTGCCGCCGGCTCACGCGGCCGAGTTCAACCAGGCTATCATGGAATTTGGGGCGTTGCAGTGTACGCCGGCCCGGCCCGACTGCCTGTTTTGTCCCTTGCAAAGCCATTGCTGGGCCTTTCAACACGGGCAGGTAGCCCTGCTGCCGGTTAAAAGCAAAGCCAAGGCGTCCCGCACGCGCTACTTCCACTACCTGGTGCTGCGTCATGGCGAGCAGCTGTACCTGAAAGAGCGACCGGCCGGCGATATATGGCAGGGGCTATATGACTTCGGGCTGGTCGAAACCGATTCGGCCGACATGCCCGCTGCGGAGGTGCTGCGCCACGTAGCGGCGCTCGGCGGCGTGCCCGATACCAGTCGTGTGGCCGAAGACCGCCCCGCGCCTGCTCTGCGCCACGTATTGAGCCACCAAAAGCTCGAAGCACGCTTCCATACCGTGCGCCTTGGCGCGGCCCTGCCAGCCAGTACCCTGCAGGATACCGGGCTGCGGGCTTACTCGGCCGCCGAAATTGAAAACCTGCCGAAACCCGTGTTAATCAGCAACTATTTAGCTAAAGCAAGCTGATGGTTAGTTGCTTTTCAGCTTGTTTTAACTCGCACCTAATCATTAATTTAGATTGCTTAGCAGTTCGCTAAATCTTAGTTAAAATAATCTAGAGCGGTTTACCGCTTCGTGTATGGGGCGGGCTGCCGGCTGTCCGCTCGTCGTGCGCGCCGCTTGTTCTTATACCCGTCACGAAGTGGGTTGCGAATCCAGGAGGTGAAAGTTGAGGGTAAGTAAGGACGCGAGTTCTTGGCCGAACTCGTTGAGTCGGGAGAAGAAGCCGAGCACGGCTTGTCGGAAGTGGCCCTTGGTGCGGTAAAAGGTGGCGTTGATGATTTTCTGGCGCAGGAACTTCCACAGGCGCTCAATCAGGTTCAGGTTGGGCGAATAGGGCGGCAGAAAGACCTGCACCAGGGGCTTATCGGCCAGCCACTGGGTCAGTTCCTGGTTTTTGTAGTAGCGGGCGTTGTCGCAGACCACGTAAATCGGTTGGCTGGGATGGGCGGCCAGCAGCTGTTCGTATAAGGCTTTTGTGCTCTGGGCGTTGACGCAGGCCGTTTCGTGCACGTACACCTGCGTAGGGCAGTGCGCGTTGAGGGCCGCGTTCAGATTCACCCGTTCGCGTCCGCTGACCGTAGGCAGGGGCCGCTGTGCGCCTTTTTCGGTCCAGGCCCGGGTGCAGCGGGTGTTGTGGGTGGGGTGGGCCGCGTCGGCAAAATACACCACGGCGTCGCCGGCCGCAGCCCGTTCCAGCAGGGGCTGCAACCGGTTGGCCAGAAAAGCGGCCTGCGCGTCGGCGTCCGCTTCGCAAGGCATGGGCGTGGTGAGCTTGTACACAAAGCCCAACCGGTGTAGCAGGTCCGTCAGGCCCGAAACCGAGTAGCGCACGCCGGTGGCCTGTGTCAGCCAGGCCTGCAACGGGCGGCAGTCGGTGTACAGGGTCCGGCGCAGCTCCTGGCACAAGCCGGCGAGTTGGGTGCTGGTCAGCAGCCCCCAGTAGCCGCGCTGCTCGTGGGCCAGGTACTTCTCCAAGCCCAACCGGGCAAAGGCCTCGGCGTAGCGGTACACCGTGCCATCATCCAGCCCCAAATCGTCGGCAATGCTTCCCGCCGAGCGCCCCTTGTCCAGCAACAGCACCACCGTCACTTTTACGTAGCCCTCGTCATCGCGCCGTTGCTTTTGCAACGCACGCAACCGTTGGCGCTCCGGGTCGGTGAGGGAAACCTGCATGCCGCAAGTTTAATCAACGGCTTTCGCTTTTTACTTCGCGACGAGTTTAATAATGAGCGGAAAGCCGGCCAAAAGCCGGCAGCCCGCACCGGCCAAGCTGGAAATCAACCTGCAAATGCGCTAACCGTACTGATGAGGCAGTGCCAGTTTAGTTAGATTGAATTGCTAATATAATTTGCAAATTCGCAAAATTCGTCGTACCTTTAGCTCGTCAATGGCAGCTGTGGTTGGCTGTCGCATACGTCATAAAATAGTGCGTTATGGCTGGGGTAAATAAGGTAATTTTGGTTGGTAACCTGGGTAAAGACCCGGAAGTACGGCATCTCGAAGGCGGTAACAGCGTAGCTCATTTCACGCTGGCTACCAATGAGTATTACAAAGACAAGCAGGGTGCCCGCGTGGAGCGCACCGAGTGGCACAACATATCGGCCTGGCGCGGCCTGGCCGAGCTGGCTGAGAAGTACCTCAAAAAAGGAAGCCAGGTGTATGTAGAAGGAAAGCTGCGCACCCGCCAGTACCAGGATAAGGACCAGCAGACGCGCTACATCACGGAGATTATAGCCGAAGAAATCTCCTTGCTGGGTGCTCGCTCGGGTACTGCCAGCAACCCGCCCAGCGCCGGCGCTGAGGAGAGCGTAAGCCTGCGGCAGGAGCCCGAGCTTGACCAATTGCCTTTTTAAGGGCGGGTCGCTGTTAGTAGTAACTACTATTTCAACAAAAGCCTCGGCACCAAGCCGGGGCTTTTTGGCGTTGGGCGGGGGCGCTGCCTGCTAACTTTGGGCTTTGCCTGGCTTTCCCTTACTATGAGCGTTGCACGATTCTGGAATATGGCGTTGGTAGCTATGGGCGCGGCCGGGCTGCTGGCGGGCTGCGCCTCGGCCCCCGACTATACGCCCAAGCCTAAGGGCTACAACCGCATCGACCTGCCGCCGCATCGCTACCGGTTGCTGCCCGCCGGGCACCCGTACACCTTCGATTACTCGCAGTATGCCAAGGTGTTGCGCGATTCTTCGTATCTGGCGCAGCCCGATTGGCTGAATGTGTATTATCCCAAGCTGCACGCCAATATTCAGATAACCTATACCAACGTGGTACGCAACCGCCAACTCTACAACAAGATGATGGAGGACGCGCGCAAGCTCACGGGCAAGCACCAGATTAAGGCCACCTCCATTGAGGAAAAGATTTTGCGTACCCCCAACGGGATGCGCGCCTCCGTTTTTGAGCTGGAAGGGGAGGTACCAAGCCAGTTTCAATTTTATACAACCGACAGCACCAAGCATTTTTTCCGGGCCGCCTTGTATTTCCGCACGGCCACGGCCAACGACTCGCTGGCACCCGTGATTGAATATGTAAAATACGATATGATAAAAATGCTTAACTCGTTGCGCTACAGGTAGTCAGCTGGTAAGGCCGCCTGCTTTCCTAAGCCTGGCAGGCGGACTTAGCCGCTGATTATTGTTTTTCTTACCTCTCAGTAATGAGTAACTTCTTCAATACCAAGCTTGAATATCTGCGGGGCGTGGGCTTGCAGCGGGCGCAGCTGCTGGGTAAGGAGCTGGGACTGTTTACCTACGGCGACCTTATTCAGCGCTACCCGTTTCGCTACCTCGACCGTACGCAGTTTTACAATATAGTAGATTTGCATGATGACCTGCCTTTTGTGCAGGTAAAGGGCATTTTGCGCGGCCGCGAAATAGTGGGGGAGGGGCCCAAAAAGCGCATGGTAGCCAAGGTGGGCGATGCCAGCGGCGAGCTGGAGGTAGTCTGGTTTAAGGGCGTAAACTACCTGGAAAAAGTTATCAAGAACCACCAGGAATACATTGTTTTCGGCAAGCCGACGATGTTTAATGGCCGGCCCCAGATGGCCCATCCCGACCTGGAGGAAGTAAGCGAGCAGAAGCCCGGCCAAAGCTTTCTGCAACCAGTGTATAACACGAGTGAAAAGTTAAAAAACTATCATCGCATTGATAGCAAGGCTATTATGCGCATGGTAGGCGATTTGCTGAAAATCGCGCTGCCGCAGGTCACCGAAACGCTGTCGCCGGCGCTTATTCAGCAATACGGGCTGCTGGATAAGGCTTCGGCGCTGCAGCAGATTCATTTTCCACAAACGCCGGATATGCTGGAAAAGGCACGGTTCCGGCTCAAGTTTGAGGAGCTTTTTTACGTGCAGCTAAAGCTGTTGCGCCAGAAAGACCAGCGCAAGGTGACCCTGTCGGGGCAAATTTTTAGTGAGGTGCCCACCCTGGTGCATTTTTATAAAAATATCATGCCCTTCGACCTGACGGGCGCGCAGAAGCGGGTTATCCATGAGATTTACAAGGACTTCTGCGCCGGCAAGCAGATGAACCGGCTGCTGCAAGGCGACGTAGGCTCGGGTAAAACCATCGTGGCCTTCATTGCGATGCTGATGGCCGCCGACAACGGCGCCCAGAGCTGCCTGATGGCCCCCACCGAAATACTGGCCGACCAGCATTACCAGGGCCTGAAAGTGTATGCCGACCAACTGGGCATCAACCTGGGCAAGCTCACGGGCAGCACCCGCACCGCACAGCGGCGCATTTTGCACGAGCAGCTGCGCGAAGGCACTATGCAGATGCTGGTGGGTACCCACGCTTTGCTTGAAGACGTGGTGCAGTTTCGCAACCTGGGCCTTACTATCATGGACGAGCAGCACCGCTTTGGAGTGGCGCAGCGTTCCAAGCTGTGGCAAAAAAACCCGTATGTCATTCCGCACGTCCTCGTCATGACGGCTACGCCCATTCCGCGCACGCTGGCCATGACCCTGTACGGTGACCTCGACGTGAGCGTGATTGACGAGCTGCCCGCCGGCCGCAAGCCCATCGTAACGGTGCACCGCTACGATGCTAACCGCCTGAAAGTGTTTCAGTTTATCCGCGACCAAGTGGCGCTGGGACGGCAGGTATATATCGTATATCCATTGATTGAGGAAAGCGAAACGCTCGACTATAAAGACCTTACCGACGGCTACGAGAGCGTGCAGCGAGCTTTCCCCGATTTGCAGATAAGCATTGTGCACGGGCGCATGAAGGCCGAAGAAAAGGACTTTGAGATGGCCCGCTTCGTCAAAAAAGAAACCCAGATAATGGTGGCGACCACCGTTATCGAAGTCGGCGTGAACGTGCCCAACGCTTCGGTAATGGTGATTGAGAGCGCCGAGCGCTTTGGCCTTTCGCAGCTGCACCAGTTGCGCGGGCGCGTGGGCCGGGGTGCCGACCAGAGCTATTGCATCCTGATGACGGGCTATAAGCTGAGCAAAGACAGCCGCACCCGACTGGAAACCATGGTACGCACCAACAACGGTTTCGAGATTGCCGATATCGACTTAAAGCTGCGCGGCCCCGGCGACCTCATGGGCACCCAGCAGAGCGGCGTATTAGACCTGTTAATTGCTGACCTAGCTAAGGACGGGCGTATTCTTACCGAAAGCCGGGCCGCCGCCCAGGCCATCCTCAACGACGACCCGGAACTGGCGCGGCCCGAGCACGGCAACATCAGGCGGCACATTGAAAGCCTGCCTGCTACGGCCGTTAACTGGAGCCGGATAAGCTGAGGTCGGGCCGCAACAGGCATAAAAAAAGCGGTTTCTTTAAGAAACCGCTTAGCCTTTAAAACCAAGTAACGGACTGCTTATCCGGCTTTCGCTGGTTGATAGGCGTAATGGAGGGCGCCTCTTCCTCAGTGTAGCGCGTCAGCGTCATGCTGTTGGCCAGGTTGCTGGGGGCAAAAAGCTCCACCGGAGGCTTGGCCAGGCCGGCTGTCGCAGCTGGCGTAGTCAGTTGCATATAACGGCCAGCAATAATGAGGGCGAATAAAGAACCGAGCTTAAGAAATGATTTCATAGGGTGTAGGTAGCGGCACGAACCACCTTCAAAACGGGTGCCAGTTAGTAGTTTTTTAGTTAATTTACAGAAGATTAGGACGCTGGGTGGGAGTGAAAGAGAGTTCGCAATACCAGCAATGCTCTCCGAACGCGCCAGTTAAACGGCTGGGAGCCGCCAGGGTTACACTGCCAGTGGTAAAGTTCGGGGAACTGCTTTGGTCTACAAAGATACACATGCCCGGCAGCGCGCCAGCGTTAGCGAATGGCAGCAACCGCTTAGCGAGCGGCAGGCCACTTGGGCTGCGCACGGTACTTTTGGCGTAGGAGGCCCCACCCGAAGTCCATTCTTAACGCTAATTACCCATGCGCTTTTTCTTTGGTTTAGCTGCCCTGGCCTTTACTGGCCTGCTCGGCGCAGCTCACCCAGCTCAGGCCCAGAAAACCAGGTCTGTCCCTTTCAGCTACCTGCCCGAGCAGGGCGAAGACCGCTACAACCAGCGCGTGCCGCGCAAAACCCTGGCCCTGCCCGATGGCAGCGGCTTTATTATCCTGGCCCACCAAAGCGGTAGTGCCTACGCTGTGGAGCGCTACGATGCCGACCTCAAAAAGCAGTGGAGCACCACCCTGCCGGTAGCTCCCGGCGAAACCGTGGAGGCATTTGGCCGCGGCCCCGAGCAGGCCTGGGTAGTTATTCACCACGCCGATGAAAGCACCCAGAACCTGACTGTGCAGCCTTTTGCGCTCAGCGGCGGCCAGAAAGGGGCTCCTGTGGTAGTCGTAACGGCCCCGGCCCGCGACCGCCGGCCCGGCGTGCGCCTCTCGCCCGATGGCACCCGGCTGCTGGCTTTTCGCTACCTGGCTCGTGAGGAGCAGGTGAAAGCGCTGGAGGGCACGCTCTATGACCAAAAGCTGAATAAGCTACTGGACCGGACCTACGATTTTCGCGACCAGGGCGATTTTTTTTCGCCTAACGTGCTGCTGGCCAACGACGGTACGCAGTACGTGACGCTGCTTGGCGATGCCATGAAAAAGCTGAGTGCCCGGCGCTACCCGCCTACGCCCGACCGCGTAGGCATTGCTACGGCCATCCCGGTGATGGGGGTGCCCGTGGGCGGCACATTTGGGGGCCAGCCGATTACTATTCGGGATGCCCGCTTCAGCCTAGAGCCGGATGGCCAGCTGTACGCCGTGGCGCTGTGCGCCAACGACCGTACCGGCGACCTGAGTGGGCTGAAAGTAGTGCGGTTCGACTTTGCCGAGAGCCGCCTCAAGCTGGCCGAGGAGCTGCCCTTTGCCCCGGCTTTTTTAACGGAGGTGAGCAAGGCCACCGGCGCGCCGGTGAAAAATATGGCCGACATCTACCTGGCCGACATGCTGCTGACCGACAGCAAAAACCTGGTAGTGGTGGCAGAGCGGCATTTTGAGGAAGGTGGCCCTGAGCTGCCGGTACACGCCCGGGAGATATATCTGTTTGGCTATAGTCCGTTTCTGACGCCCACCTGGCACACTATAGTCGCTAAAGACCAGGTAGCGCCCGCCATCGACAGCTACACCGGAATTGGGTACCGGGCGGCCGCTTTTGGCGAAGAAGTACAGCTGCTGACGCTGGAAACGATAGGCGGTAAGTCAGATTTATATCTGCGCCGGGTGCAGGCTCCTACGGGCGTGCTTAGTGCGCCGCAGCGCCTCAAGCTCAACGTTGCCAACGACCAGCAGCTGGCCTACGTGAAAGACTTTACCGCCTGGCTCGGCCCCAAGACAATTATCGGGGTAAGCCGCCCCAGTAAGAAGTCGGCTGCTTTGCAGCTGAATGAAGTAAAATTTAAATAGTCAAGTATATTTATGTTAAAAAGGCTCGTCTGATACCAAACGGTATCAGACGAGCCTTTTTGCTTGGCAACGTTGCCGGCAACGTTTGCGCAAATAAACACGGGGGAGGGTAGTGCTAATATCCACAAATGCAGGAAATTGCGCAATGCAACTGCTTGCATTATCAGTTGCGCAGGTACTCTTACTGCCAGCAACCTGGTGCTGGGCTTTACGCTGCATTCTTTGTTCCCACCCCTCCTTTTATGGTAAAAACTATACGTATTGGCTCCGTCGGGTCAAGCTTTTTACGCACCAGCTGGCTGCTTTTATGCGCTGGCCTGGGGCTAACCGCAACGCGCAGCTGGGGCCAATCGGTGCCCATAGCCCAATGGTCGCTGACGAGTAGCAATGCCCCGACTGCTGTTGCCGCGGGAGTATCGGCCGGAACGCCGACTCTAAAGCGAATGGCTTTCTCAACCAATGCTACCGTAACGGCCAACTCAGCAACCTACGGGCAGGCCACCGCGCCTACCGCCGATGGCTTGTGGACTGCTATTGGCGGTACGCTCAATCGAAAGTACTACCAGCAGTTTACGGTAACAGCTACTACGGGCACCACGCTGCGCCTCGACTCACTGGTGCTGTCGGAGGCCTTTTATGCCACGGCCAGCAATACCAAGCTGGCCATAGTTTACTCCAAAACCGGCTTTACTACGAACGACTCTACGGAGATAAGCGGTACTGGCACGCTCAACAAGGGTGCCCTGACCGTGGCTGCCAGTGGGAACTTAACTAAGGGAATTGCCGTGCTGCAAAATAACAGCGGCCCCGCCAACCCCCTCAATACGTATCGCCTGGCAATAAATGGCGCAGCCGGGGTAACGCTGGCTGGTGGCCAGACGCTGAGCTTCCGGCTGTATAACAGCTGTGGTAGCAGCAGCAATGGTAAGTACGTGCTGCTCAAAAACCTGGCAGCAGTAGGCCAGACGGCTACCGTCGGGGCCCTTGGCACCACCACGGCCCAGGTAGCTTTTACTACCCCGGCAGCCGGCGGCTATACTTATACTATCAGTACCAGTCCGGCCGGTGGCACGGCCAGCTTGGCTACGGCCCCCTCGGGTGCTAATGGGTACGTAGCTACCTATACGCTTAGCGGACTGACGCCGGGCGCCACCTACACGGCCACGGTAAGCGGCACCAACGGCACAGCAGCTACTACTATTACCAGTCCGTCGTTTACTACCAATGCCGGTACCTGCGCCGGCCCTACGGGGCTGGCGGTCAGCAGCATTACGCAGACCTCGGCGCAAGCCAGCTTTGTGCAGCCCACCACCGGCAATACCAATACGGGCTACACCCTGAAGTACTACCCGACGCTAAGCGGCACGCCCGTAGTAACCCAAACCCTTGATGCTGCGGCCACGGGAGCCAGCCTGAGCGGCCTGGCCGGCGGCACAAGCTATACCGTAACGCTGCAAAGCCTATGCGCCTCCGGCACGGGTACTTTACAGACGGCCAGCTTCACAACGCTTAGCTGCGCTAATCCTACCAGCTTGGTGGTGAGCGCTATAACGGCTAGCTCGGCCAGCCTGAGCTTTGTGCCGGGCACAGGCAATACCAGCTACAGCATCATGTATTATCCGACTGGCGCGCCCGGCGCGGCAATAAGCCTGGCCGCCACGGCCTCGCCGGTAGCCCTGAGCGGCCTTGCGTCGGGCACTGCTTATACGGTAACTCTGCAAAGCACCTGCGCCAATGGCGCGCTCGGCGACGTGTTGGCGAAGACCTTCTCCACTCGCCTCACCAGCTCGCCGCTTCTGCAGCAGTGGCCCCTCACGGCTACTGCCAGCGACGATGCATCGGTGCGGTCGGCGGGCGTAACGGCCAGCTCGGCAACGCTTACCCCTTCCGTTAGTACCCCGCTGGTATTGGCCGACGGCACCTCGGCCGATGGAGAGTCGGCGGGGCCGTTGCCGGCTTATTCCTCGCTGGGCCAGGGCCTGGCCCCGAACGGCAACGGCAGTGGCTGGAGCAGCAGCGTGGCCTCGGCCACCCGCTACGAGGAGTTTGTAGTAACGGCCGCTGTGGGCGGTAGCGTGCGCGTCGATTCGTTGGTGTTTAGCTCGGGCGGCTATGGCTCGGGAGCGTTGCTGGCAGTAGCATACTCAACCGATGCCTTTGCCAGCAGCACATTTATTCTCGGCTCGCTGGCCGCGCCGGTAGCGGTAGGTAAAGTGAGCAGCGCCGGCTATTCAGTGCTACGGCTTCCGCTTACTGGTGCGGCCGGGGTTACGCTTAGCGCGGGGAGCAATATAGCATTCAGGCTTTATTATACCATTGGCACCAGCAGCCAGCGCCACGTGCTGACAAAAAATCTGTATGTAACCGGGGTAGCTACGCCTACCTGTCCTGGAGCTACCAACCTGAGCGTTAGTGCTGTCACGCCTACTAAAGAGCTGCTAAGCTTCACACCCGGCAGTGGTAATACGGCCTACACCGTGACGGTAACCCCGCAGGGTGGCAGCCCCCTCACCATCAGCCCGGCACCCGCGGCTTCGCCGGTAAGCCTGACGGGCCTCAGCCCTGTTACTACTTATGCGGTGACGCTGCAAGCCAGCTGTGGTGGCACCGCCGGCTATGTGCAAAGCATCAGCTTTACTACGCCGGCGGCCAACTCGACGGCTATTGAGCAATGGCCTCTGACAGCTGACAATACCGACAATGCCAGTGTGCGCTCCTATGCCGTGGCAGCCAGCACACCGGTGCTGGCCGGCCTCACGGTTTCGGCTGGCAATGGCTCGCCGGTTATCCTGCCTTATTCGCCGGCTTATGGCCAGGCATTTTCGCCCAATACCAATGGCAATGGTGGTGGCTGGAGCAGCACTGTCAGTGCCTCGGTGTACGAGCAGTTTGACCTGTCAGCGTCGGCGGGTAACAACCTGCGGGCCGATTCACTGGTGTTTTCTACGGCACTCTACAATACCAGCAACGGCAAGCTGGCGGTAGCCTGCTCTACCGATGGCTTCGCCACCAGCACCTTTCTGCTGGGTAGCCTCGGAGCGCCGGTGTCACTTCCCAACTACAGCAACTCGGGCTTCGGCACCTATCGGATAGCCTTGAACGGCGGCGCCGGCCTGGCGGCCACCAGCGGCCAGGTGCTTAGTTTCCGCTTCTACTATGCGGCGGGCACTTCGAGCACGGGCCGCTATGCGTTGCTGCAGAATGTGTATGTAGCCGGCGAGGGCTTCGTAAACGGGCTGCCCAACCTCGTTGTCGGCGACGCCACAACCGTGCCCGCCGGTACTACCTATGGCAATGTAACGGTGGTAAGCGGCGGCATAGCCACGCTCAGCGGGCCGCTCGTGGCGCAAGGCGCTACCACCGTACAAAGCGGTGGGGTGCTGAACACGGCCTGCCAGACCGTGGCGGGTAGCAGCTTTACGCTGGCGGCCGGCGGCGAGCTGCAAATCTGCGACCCGGCCGGCATCAGCGCCAATGGCAGCACCGGTGCCGTGCAGGTAACGGGCACCCGCTCCTTCTCCACCGATGCCATTTATACCTACACCAGTACCACTACAAATGGCACCAACCCGCAGTCGGGTACCGGCTTGCCGGCTACGGTCCGTACGCTAAACCTTGCGCTGGCCGCGCCGGCCGATACGTTGCAGCTAACCAGCGATGTCGTCGTTACGGCCAACCTGGCGCTCGCCACCGGATTGTTAAAAACCTATACTCCCCGGCTGGCCAGCAGCCAGCTCATTACCCTGGCCAGCGGCGCTACTACACTCAGCGAAACAAGTACCAGCTTTGTGCTGGGGCAGGTGAAGTCGGCTACGCTCTACTTTGGCACCGATGGCAGTAACAGCGCCTTCGGCGGTATCGGCTTGCGGCTGGTGGCCCATATGGCCAGCGCAAGCAGCTTGCCGGGCAATACCTACGTGCTGCGTACTACCGGCCTGCCCGTGTACGGAGTGGGTACCAGCACCAGTATTCGCCGGCAATACCGCATTGTGCCCGCCACCGACACCGGCCTGAACGTGGATATGACCTTTGGATACTCGCCCCAGGCTGCCGAGCTCAACGGTATTCCGGTGGGTAATCTTCAGCTCTTCAGCCGGCCCATCGCGGGCGGTATGTGGGTTAATGAGCAGGGGGCCAATAACCAGGGAGCTGCCAGTGTTACCAAAAACGGCCTTACGCACCTGTCTGACTGGACCCTGGGCAATGCCGCCAACCCCTTGCCCGTTACGCTCACCAGCTTCGTGGCCGGCAGCCAGGGCGCTAATGCCTTGCTAACCTGGGCCACCGCTTCCGAACAAAGCAACCAGGGCTTCGAGGTGCAGGTGGCAACCACGGCCGCGCCCGGTTTCCAGCGTCTGGGCTTTGTGGCGGGTGCCGGCAGCAGCCCGGTAAGCCATCATTACCAGTATCTCGATGTCGAAGCCGGTAAGCAGGGCCCGCGCTATTACCGGCTGAAACTGCTCAACCAGGATGGTACGGCAACGTATTCTGAGGTGCAGGTAGTGCAGTTTGAGACGAGCGGGGCTACCGCGCTGCAAGTAGCTCCTAACCCGTTCCGGGGCGATGCGCTGCTTCTTACCACACAGGCAGCCACGGCCACGGTTGCCAGCCTGCGCCTAACCGATGTGCTGGGCCGCACCGTACGCACCCAGTCGCTCGCCGTGCCCGCCGGTGCCGCCCAACTCACCCTGGATGGCCTCACTGGCTTGCCCGCCGGCCTCTATATCCTCCAGCTAATGCTGGATGGCCACTCCCAACAGGTAAAGCTGCTGCGCGAATAAACCCGGCAAAAACTAAAAAAGGCTGCCTCGCAAGAGGCAGCCTTTTTTGGTTTTTCACGAACCCTAATCGCTCACAAAATCCGTGAAATTCGCTAAAATCCGTGCTAATCAGTGGTCTTAGTAGCAGTACTCGTTGGCCTCAATCAGTCCGGCGGCCACGCGGCGGCGCGCCTCTTTCACGTTAAACAAATCAGGCTTGGTAAAGCGCTTCAGGCCCATGCTGAGCAGGCGCTGCTCGTCACCTTCGCTCATGCTAGCGATGGCTTCGCGGCCCGACTTCTCCACCAGGTCGATGGCGTCGGAGAGGTACACGCGGGCCATGTCGAGCTGGCGGCTCAGGGCTTCTTCGCCCTTGCTGGCAATCTCTTTCTCTACCCGCAGCAGCACGCTCTCGGCGGTGTAGGTCTTGATGGACATGTCGGCGATGTTCATCAGCACTTCCTGCTCCTTGGCGAGCGAGTTCATGTACTTCTGCACGGCCGTACCGGCCACCATCAGCACCGCTTTCTTGAGGTTGGCGATGGCTTTTTTCTCGCTGGCGAAAGCCGATTCGTCGCTCTCACCCATGCTCGGGATGCTCAGCAGCTCCTGCTGCACGGCCTGAGCCGGACCCATCAGGTCGATTTCGCCTTTCAGCCCCTTTTTCAGAATCATGTCAACCGCCAGCATCCGGTTGATTTCGTTGGTGCCCTCGAAAATCCGGTTGATGCGCGAGTCGCGGTAGGCGCGGTCCATGGGGTAGTCGGCCGAGAAGCCGTAGCCGCCGTACACCTGCACGCCCTCATCTACTACGTAGTCAAGCACTTCTGAGCCTTCTACTTTCAGAATGGCGCACTCCACGGCAAACTCGCGGGCCGCGCCCAGCAGCGCCTCGTTGGTGCCGAGGCCGCTGGCCAATAGCTCCTGCTCCTTGCGGTAGATATCGTCGCCGGCCCGGTAAATGGCCGATTCCACGGCGTACATCCGGATGGCCTGCTGCGCCAGCTTATAGCGAATGGCGCCAAACTTCGAGATGGGCAGCTTGAACTGCACGCGCTCGTTGGCATATTTTACGCTTTGCGTAGCAGCTGCTTTCGCCCCGCCCAGGCAGGCCGCCGCCAGCTTGATGCGGCCAATATTCAATACGTTGAATGCAATGAGGTGGCCTTTGCCAATCTCCCCCAGCACGTTTTCCTTGGGCACCAGCGCATCGGAGAAGAATACCTGGCGGGTCGAAGAGCCCCGGATACCCATCTTGTGCTCCTCGTTGCCGAGGCTCAGGCCGGGCGTATTTTTCTCTACGATAAAGCCCGTAAACTGCTCGCCGTCAATCTTGGCAAACACGATGAACACGTCGGCGAAGCCGGCGTTGGTAATCCACATTTTCTGGCCGTTCAGCACGTAGTGCGTGCCTTCGGCATTGAGCACGGCCTTGGTCTTGGCGCCCAGCGCGTCGGAGCCCGAGCCGGGCTCGGTGAGGCAGTAGGCGCCCATCAGCGTGCCGTCGGTGAGGCCGGGGATGTACTTCTGCTTCTGCGCGTCGGTGCCGAAATACAGAATCGGCAGCAGCGCGATGCCGGTGTGCGCCGCAAAAGCCACCGGGAACGAGTGCCCGCCGCCCACGCCTTCCGTCACGCGTAGCGCGGTCGGGAAGTCCATGTCGAGGCCGCCGAACTGCTCCGGCACGCTTACCCCAAACAGGCCGAGCTGGCCGGCCTTCTCCATCAGGCCCCGCATTAGGCCCTCCTCGTGGTTGTCGAGGCGCTCGAGCAGCGGCGTTACCTCCGTGGCCACGAAGTCCAGGCAGGTCTGGTACATCATGTTCTGCTCCTCCGTAAAGTCGGCGGGCGTGAAAACGTCCTGCGCCTCAGTAGGCTTGATGATGAATTCGCCACCTTTCGGAGCGGTTTTGTTCGATACTTCCATGATGGTTTGTTGAGTAAGGTGGGAGTGTAAACTGTTAGGCTTGCCGCGTAATTAGCCAACAAAGCGCCTGCCGTTTTGGTGTTGCAAGATAAGTAAAAAATGTTAGGCGTGCCGACTATTTAATCGAAAGAAAACCCCAAAACGTTTGGGGCAAGTGTTTTTCAACTTATCAGGTACTAATCGCAGTTACTGTGGTTTAATACAGGAAATTGGTAACGTCAAGCTCACCGTAACAGGTTGGCCAGCCTGACGACCAGGCGTGAATGTTGGCAATGACCGAATTGCTTTTGTTATCGCACTGTCCACCTGTGGTGAATGAGTACTTTTTGTCAGCCTGATATGCTGCACCGCACCATGTGAGTTGACCTCAAAATACACTTGTGCGCTTCCAGTATAATTCCCTTTAATTGAAGAAGCGGGAATCCGCAGGTGATTGAAGAACGCCGCTACTATTGCCCCCGTGCCACCGCCGCCCGGCAACTGCGGCATCTGCTCCACATAAGTGTAAACGTGAGGAGCAGGCTGCTGGGCCTGAGTAGACTGGCTAACAAATGCTAAAAAACAGCCATACAGAGCCTACCAAGGCGCACTGACTGCACCAATTTGCTTTTTTCAACGGTGCGGTAGAGATGCTTCGGCAAGCTCAGCATGACAACGACGATAAATAACGGGTTACTTCAGCAATTCATAAATCCCCGCCACTCCCTGGCCGCCGCCTACGCAGGCAGTGACGATGCCATACTTCTGGCCACGGTCGCGCAGCTCGTCGAAGAGCTGGATGGAGAGCTTGGCGCCCGAGCAGCCCAGCGGGTGGCCCAGCGCGATGGCACCGCCGTTCACGTTCAGCTTCTCGGTATTGATGCCTAGCTCGCGCACCACGGCCAGCGACTGCGAGGCGAAGGCCTCGTTCAGCTCAAGCAAGTCGATGTCGTCGAGCTTCATGCCGGCCTGGCGCAAGGCTTTCGGCACGGCCGCAATCGGGCCCATGCCCATGATGCGCGGGTCGACGCCCTCGGTGGCGTAGGTCACCATGCGGGCGATGGGCTCCAGGTTCAGCTCCTTCACCATTTTCTCGCTCATTACCAGCACGAAGGCCGCGCCGTCGGAGGTCTGCGACGAGTTGCCGGCCGTCACGCTGCCGTTGGCGGCGAATACGGGGCGCAGCTTGGCCAGGGCTTCCAGCGAGGTGTCGGCGCGGGGGCCTTCGTCGGTATCGACCACATAGGAGCGGTTTTTCTTCTTGCCGGTGGCTTGGTCGAGGTAGGTTTCCTCCACCGTGATGGGCACGATGCTCTTCCTGAACTTGCCGTCGGCAATGGCCCTGATGGCCTTCTGGTGCGAGTGGTAGGCAAACTCGTCCTGGTCCTGGCGCGAGATTTTATAGTCGTTAGCCACGGCTTCCGCAGTCAGGCCCATCCCCATGTAGTAGTCGGGATGCTCGTTGGCGAGCTTATAGTTGGGCACGGTTTTCCAGCCCACGGTGGGCACCATGCTCATGCTCTCGGTGCCGCCCGCAATGATGCACTCAGCCATGCCGGCCGTGATTTTGCCCACCGCCATCGCGATGGTTTCCACGCCCGAGCCGCAGTAGCGGTTCACGATAAGGCCCGGCACGTTGATGGGCAGCGCCAGCAGCGAGATGAGGCGGCCCATTTGCAGGCCCTGCTCGGCCTCGGGCACGGCGTTGCCCACTATTACGTCGTCAACGCGGCTGGGGTCCAGGGCGGGCACCGACTTTACGAGGTGCTTGATAACCTCGGCCGCCAGGTCATCGGGGCGGGTAAAACGGAAGACGCCCCGGGGCGCTTTGCCAACGGCCGTGCGAAAGCCGGCCACGATATATGCGGTATTAGCCATGATATTTTCTGAGTTTTGAGCGCAAGGTTTCGCTCGGTTGGGCGAGGTTTCGCAAGGTTAAAAAAGGCCTGCACACACTTTGCGAAACCTCTTTTATCCTCCCGAAACCTTGCGCTTTAGTTACGTAGCGGCTTGCCAGTAGTCAAGATAGATTGAATCCGTTCCAGCGTCTTGCGCTCGCCGCACAGGCTCAGAAACGCCTCGCGCTCCAGGTCCAGCAGGTATTGCTCGCTCACTTCGGTGGGGGAGGAGAGGTCGCCGCCGCACATCACGTAGGCGAGCTTGTCGGCAATTTTCTGGTCGTGCTCCGAGATGTACTTGCCCTCTTTCATGGCATACACGCCGGTTTTGAACATGGCCAGCGCGCCCTTGCCATGCACCTTGATATTGGTTTTCTGGCTGGGCTGCGAGTAGCCCGCGTCGGCCAGCTCCAGGGCGGCGGCCTTGGCCTGGGCAATCACGCGGTTGGGGTTCACCACAATCTCGTCGCCCCGGCGCAGGAAGCCCAGGTCGAACGCCTCGGCGGCCGAGGTCGACACCTTGGCCGTGCTGATGGTCATGTAGGTGTTGCGCAGCAGGTTAAACTCCGGCTCCCCTTCTTCATACTTGGCCGCCGTGCGCAGGGTCATTTCCTTGGTGCCGCCGCCGCCGGGTATCAGGCCCACGCCAAACTCGACGAGGCCGATGTACGACTCGGCCGAAGCTACCACGCGGTCGCAGTGCAGGTTCAACTCGCAGCCGCCGCCCAGCGTGAGGCCGTGCGGGGTGCCCACCACCGGAATGCTGCTGTAGCGCATCCGCATCATGGCCTGCTGAAACTGCTGAATCATCATATTCAGCTCGTCAAACTCCTGCTCCAGCGCCTGCATGTACACCAGGCCCAGGTTGGCGCCGGCCGAGAAATTGGGCGCATCGTTGCCCACTACGAGGCCGCGGTAGCCGGCTTCGGCCATTTCCACACCTTTGAGCAAGCCTTGGATAACGTCGGTGCCCAGCGAGTTCATCTTGGAGTGAAACTCGACGTTCAAAATGCCGTCGCCCAGGTCGATAACCGACGCGCCGGCGTTCTTCCACAGTACCTTGCCGCTGGCGCGCAGGTTGTCGAGAATGATGAAGTTCTCCACGCCTGCCACCGGCTGGTACTGCTTGCTTTCCTTGTCGTAAAACTTCCGCGTGCCGTTTTCCACCTTGTAAAAGGTCGGGTTGCCAGCCGCCAGCATCTCTTCTACCCACGGCGCCACCGTGCGCCCGGCCGCCTTAGCCAGCTCGATGCCCGCCGGCACGCCCAGCGCGTCCCAGGTTTCAAACGGCCCCAGCTCCCAACCGAAGCCGGCGCGCAGCGCGTCGTCAATCTTATAGAGCTGGTCGGCGATTTCGGGCACGCGGTTGCTCACGTAGGCAAACAGGCTGCCGAAGCTCAGGCGGTAAAACTCGCCCGCCTTGTCCTTGCCTGCCACCAGCAACTTGAAGCGGTCGGCCAGCTTGTCGATGGCTTTGGTAGCTTCCAGCGTGGCAAACTTCACCTTCTGCGAAGGCTTGTATTCCAGGGTGTTGAGGTCCAGGGCGTGAATCTCCGACTTGCCGCCCTCGCCTTTCACTTTCTTGTAGAAGCCCTGGCCGGTTTTATCGCCCAGCCATTTGCTCTCGCCCATTTTCTTGACAAAATCGGGCAGCGTAAACACGTCTTTGGCCTCGTCATCGGGCAGGCCCTGGGCTAACCCATTGGCTACGTTAATGGTCGTATCCAGGCCCACCACATCCGACGTGCGCAGCGTGGCCGACTTGGCGTGGCCGATAACCGGACCGGTCAGCTTGTCGGTTTCCTCCACCGTCAGGCCCAGCTTCTGCATGGTTTGCATGGCGTCGAGCAGGGCAAATACCCCCACGCGGTTGGCGATGAAGCCAGGCGTGTCCTTGGCCAGTACTACCGTCTTGCCCAGGTACAGGTCGCCGTAGTGTAACAGAAAATCAACCACTTCCGGCTTGGTTTCGGGCGTCGGAATAATTTCCAGCAATTTCAAATACCGCGGCGGGTTGAAGAAGTGGGTGCCCGCGAAGTTTTGCTTGAAGTCCTCCGAGCGACCCTCGGCCAGCAAGTGAATCGGAATGCCGCTGGTGTTGCTCGTTATCAGCGTGCCTTTCTTGCGAAACTGCTCGATGCGCTCATATAGGCTTTTCTTAATATCCAGCCGCTCTACTACCACCTCAATTACCCAGTCGCAGGAAGCGATGTCTTTCAGATTGTCGTCGAAGTTGCCGGTCTTGATGCGGCTTACCTCGCTCTTGCGGTAGAGCGGCGACGGATTGGCCGCCACCGCCGCTTGCAACGCGCTGTTGACGATACGGTTGCGCACGGCCGGCGCCTCCAGCTTCAGGCCTTTCTTCTCTTCGTCGGCCGTCAGCTCTTTCGGCGCGATGTCGAGCAGCAGCACCGGCACGCCGATGTTGGCAAAGTGGCAGGCAATGCGCGAGCCCATCACGCCCGAGCCCAGCACGGCAACTTTCTTGATGATACGTTTCATATAAAAGTAGCGCGGACTTTCAGTCCGCGTTGGGTGGGGTAGTATAGTTCTAAGCAAGCGCAGCGCAGACTGAAAGTCCGCGCTACATCACGCCGAAGCCTCCTTGCGCAGGGGCTTCAGCTCAAAGTCGTCGAAGAGAATTTTGCCCTCAATCATGCTCGTAATCTGGCTGGCGACCTTGAAAAAAGTATCGAGTTGGCTCTGCGGAATTTTATCGCGCACCTTCAGATTAAAGTGCCGCACCGTCTGGCGCGAAACCTCCTTTTTTTCCAGGCCCAGCTCGGTCAGGAAAATGCGCACCGAGCGCTTGTCCTGCGTATCGGCCTGCTTGTAAATCAGGCCTTTTTCCTCCATGCTGCGCAAGATGCGCGTCAGCGAGCGGGTTTCGAGCCCCAGCAGGGGCGCAATCTTGGTGGCCGGCGTGCCCAGCTCCTGGTCGATGTTGAGCAGCACGAAGCCGATACTCGTGGTGATGTCGTAGCGGGCGGCCTGCGTGTTGTACATGCGCGAAATCGCGTGCCAGGCTACCTTAATGTTGTAATCGACGGTTTCTTCGGGTTTCATATCGCAGCGAAAGTGCGGTAAACATACGAAGAATTTTGTTAGGCTTGCATAACAAGTGACGGAAAAAGTAGCGTGGACGCTGCGAGTCCGCGTGTGGTATCATTTTACTTTATCCCACGCACGGACTCGCAGCGTCCATGCTACTTTTCTACTTATACAGGCCCTCAATCGCGGCCTTGTTATTCTCGGTAATCACCTTGCGCTTCACCTTCATGGTGGGCGTCATCTCGCCGCTTTCCACCGTCCACTGCTCGGGCAGGAGTACCACTTTTTTCACCTGTTCCCACTGCGCGAAGCCTTGGTTGTACTTCTGCACCAGGTCGTGGTAGAGTTTCACCACTTTCTCTTCCTTCACCAGGTCGGCGTTCGACTTGGCGGCCACTCCGTTCTGGCCGGCCCACTTTTTCAGCTCATCCAGGGCCGGAACGATAAGCGCGCCCGGGAATTTCTGGTCGGCCCCGACCACCATCATCTGCTCAATGAAGGGGTCTTCTTTCATCTTGTTCTCAATGACTTGCGGCGCGATGTACTTGCCGCCGCTGGTCTTGAACATCTCCTTCTTGCGGTCGGTGATTTTTAGAAAGCGGCCGTTGACGAACTCCCCGATGTCGCCGGTATGAAACCAGCCTTCGCTATCAATGGCTTCGGCCGTTAGCTCGGGCTTGTTGTAGTAGCCCTTCATCACGGAGGCCGACTTGGTCAGAATCTCGCCATCGGCGGCAATTTTTACCTCCATATTGTCGATGAGCGGCCCGACGGCCCCAATCATGTTATCCTGGCGCTCGTAGCCGTTTACCGCAATCACGGGCGAGGTTTCGGTGAGGCCGTAGCCCTCCATCACCCGGATGCCGGCCGCCCAGAATACCCGCGCCAGGCGCGGCTGTAAGGCCCCGCCACCGCTCACGATGCAGCGCAGATTGCCGCCCAGCGCCTCGCGCCACTTGTTGAAAATGAGCTTGTTGGCCAGCGCCAGCTCGGTGTTGTACACGAAGCCCAGGTCTTTCTGGGTGTCGTATTTCAGGCCCAAATCCAACGCCCAGAAAAAGAGCTTGTGCTTGATGCCGGTTTGCTCGTGGCCGCGCGCCACAATTCGGTCATACACTTTTTCGAGCAGGCGCGGCACGGTGGTAAAAATGCTGGGGTGCACCTCGCGCAGGTTGTCGGCAATGGTTTCCATGCTCTCGGCGTAGTAGATGCTTACGCCATTAAGCATATACAAATAGGTAACCATGCGCTCAAAAATATGGCACAGCGGCAGGAAGCTCAGGGCCTTATCATCACGGCTCACCGGCACGAAGCGCTGCGAGCTGCGGCAGTTGCTTAGCAGGTTATCGTGGCTGAGCATCACGCCTTTCGGGTTGCCGGTGGTGCCGCTGGTATAAATAAGCGTGAGCAAATCGTTGGGCTGCACGGCCGCTTTCAAGGGCTCCAGGTCGGCGGGGTTGCCCTGGCTACCCAGCTCCAGCAGCTCGCCGAAATGCCGGGCCCCGGCTACTTTGTCAAACGTAAAGACGTTGGCCGCCGGAATATGCAGGCCCGCAGTAGCTTCCGTTACTTTGTCGTACAGGTGCTTATCGGCCACGAAAACGGCTTTTACGCCCGCATCGGTAAAAATATATTTATAGTCCTCTACTGTAATACTCGGGTACATCGGCACGCTGGTAGCCCCGATTTGGGCGATGCCGAAGTCGGCCAGCAGCCACTCGGGCCGGTTCATGCTGATGATGGCCACCTTGTCGTCCTTTTTCAGGCCCAGGCTTAGCAGGCCCAGGCTTACCAGGTTGGCCTGCTGCTGCACCTGCTGTGAGCTGAGCGGTACGTACTGACCATCTGTCTTGGCCGCCAGCGCATCAGGTTTTGGAGATTTCTCGAGTTGAACAGCGAGGATATCGAAGGAGCGACGAGCATCCATAGAAGCGTAGCGAAGCAATAGGTTGGGAATTCAGCGGCTAAAGAAACAAGGTTTTAAGTGAAAAGAGCCCGGTATGCGTTGCGGATTATGAAATAAAGCTGCCGATTTTGAGAAGTAACGGGCGTAAATTTGGCCCGCACCTGCCGTGGCTCGCCATCGGCGGAAGCGCTTACTGATGAACCTGGCTCTCTTTTTCGACCCGCTGCCCGATGAGCTGACCGCGCCCGCAACGGTACCAACCAGTGTGGCTGCCTACGCTGCGCGCTTCGCCGAAAACTTTCCGGACTGGCGCCACGCCGACCTGGCCCTGATTGGTCTCGATGAGTGGCGTGGTACGGCGGCCGGCCCGCCGCCGGCCGGCCGGCACGGCGCCAACTGCGTGCGGGAGCGCTTGTATCAGCTGCAGAAAGGCACCGGGCCGCTCCGCCTCGTGGACCTGGGCAACCTGCGCCCCGGCCTTAGCCTGGAAGACACCTACCAGCGCCTGCGCGAAGTGGTGGCGGCCCTGCTCGAAGCCGATACGGTGCCGCTGCTGCTCGGCGGCGGGCATGACCTCGACTGTGGGCAATTTCTGGCTTATGAGGCAATGGGCCAGTCG
The DNA here is from genome assembly GCF_008728635.1 of Hymenobacter baengnokdamensis. NCBI lineage: Bacteria > Pseudomonadati > Bacteroidota > Cytophagia > Cytophagales > Hymenobacteraceae > Hymenobacter > Hymenobacter baengnokdamensis. Next base: position 1,922,872 of record NZ_CP044285.1, read on the forward strand.
ATTAACTTCGCCGTGGTCGATTCGCGGCCCGATATGGCCCGGCCCAGCGTGGGCACCCCAGCCGAAGAAAGCCACTTGCGCCGCCTGCTCATGCACGAGCCCAACTTTGTGTTTAGCTGCGCGCACCTCGCTCATCAGCAATACCTTACCCCAACCGAAGTGCTGACGGCTTTCGAGAAGCTGCACTTCGAAACGATGAGCGTGGGCGAGCTGCGCACCGACCGCCGCCTGGCCGAGCCGGTCTTGCGCCAGGCCAATTTTGTGAGCATCGATATTGCAGCTATTCGCTGGCAGGATGCGCCGGGCTACTACCCGGCCAGTCCGTTTGGCCTTAGTAATGAGGATGCTACCCAGCTGTGCTGGTACGCCGGCCACAACGCGCAGTTGTCCTCGCTGGGGCTTTATGGCTACCGGCCCGACCACGACCCGCACGGCCTGGCCGCCGCCACGCTGGCTACCATGCTCTGGTACTTTATCGAAGGCTTTTACCACCGCAAGCCCGAAACCGGCTTTGGCACCTACCGCTTTCTTACCTATACCCTGGTGCTGCCCGGCACGCCCGCCGAGCTGGTGTTTTATAAGTCGCGCCGGGCCGATAAGTGGTGGATGCAGGTTGAAAGCATGGGCGACCAGACCGTGAAGCGCATTGTGCCCTGTACCCATCAGGACTACCTGCACGCGGCCCAGGGCGACCTGCCGCAGCGCTGGATTCGGACCCAGGCGCTCTTAGGGTAGTCAGCCGAGCCAGTTAGCGCAAAGAAGATAAGCCTGCCAACAAAAAACCGAATGAGCCTGACAGCTGACCACGAACCGCCGGCAACGTACACCAGAAGCCAGCTGGCTTTGCGCAACGGCCAGGACCGCGCCGAGATATGGGTGGCGTACCAGGGGCGGATTTACGATGTTACCCGCTCGCGGCTCTGGCAGCGCGGCAATCACTACGAGCACTGGGCCGGCCAGGACCTTACGCAGGAGCTTGACAAAGATGCGCCGCACCTGGCCACGGTGTTTGATAAATTCAGTGTAGTAGGCTTGCTGAGATAATATATATTTTATTTAATATAAATAATCAGGTGACAACCGAGACCTCATCCGAGTACAACGACCTCGAAACCTTGTCTACCGCGACGCTGCTCGCCGGGATGAATCAGCTCGACCAGACGGTGCCGCTGGCCGTGCAAAAAGCGCTGCCGCAGATAGAGCAGCTCGTTGAAGCTATCGTAGGCCGGCTGCGAGCCGGCGGGCGTCTCTTTTACATCGGGGCCGGCACCAGCGGCCGGCTGGGCGTAGTAGATGCTTCCGAGTGCCCCCCCACGTTTGGGGTGCCCGCCGGGCTGGTCGTGGGCATCATTGCCGGCGGCGATGGCGCTATCCGGCAGGCCGTGGAGGGCGCGGAAGATAATGCCACCCAGGCCTGGCTTGATTTACAGCAGTTTGACATCAGCGAAAAGGATGTGCTGGTCGGCATCGCGGCCTCGGGGCGCACGCCCTACGTGATAGGGGGCTTGCAGGCTGCCCGGCAGGCAGGCCTGGCTACCGGGTGCGTGGTCTGTAACGCGGGCTCGGCGGTAGCCGGTGCCAGCGAGTTTCCGGTAGAGGTTGTTACCGGCCCCGAGTTCATAACCGGCAGCACACGCCTCAAAGCCGGCACGGCTCAGAAGCTGGTACTCAATATGCTGACTACTGCCACCTTTATTCGTCTGGGCCGGGTAAAAGGCAATAAGATGGTCGATATGCAGCTCAGCAACGACAAGCTGGTGGAGCGAGGCCAGCGGATGCTCATGGACGAGCTGGCCATTCCGGCGGCCGAAGCCGCGGCCCTGCTGCGGGCACATGGCTCGGTACGGGCCGCACTCGACGCCCGGCAGTAGCTAATGGGCTCGTAATAATTGAGCTTGAAAATCAGGCAGAAAGACCGACTCTGCCGGCCGGGCCCGAACGATTCGCCGCGCGCCGCGTTTTGCCGGATGGCAGCCTCAATCGGCCTCCCTGACTATGCACACCATCGAACCGCACTACAACTGGATTGAGCAGTACTCGGCTGCCGAAGACGCCCGCTCGCCCTTGTTTGGCGCGGAATACAGCCTCGATACGTTTAGTAATACTATTTACGGCTATTACATTCATCCACAATGGGATAGCCTGGAATCGGACACCTTGTTCTTTAAGATTCTGTGGGCCGACTACGACGATGGGACCGCCATTCTGGAGTTTATCGGCGAATGGAATGACGCCATTGAAAACGATATTATGAGCCTCAAGCGCAACATCCTTGATGTGCTGGTGCATGAGGGCGTTCGGCGCTTTGTGCTCATCGGCGAAAACGTGTTTAATTTTCACGGTTCTGACGATAGCTATTACGAGGAATGGTTTGAGGATGTGGAAGATGGCTGGATTGCCGGCATCAACTTTCAGGACCACGTGCGGCGCGAGATGGCGCAGTATAGCCTCGACCAGTACATCAACTTTGGGGGCACGCTCGACGACCTGCCGTGGCGTACCTATGAGCCGCGCCGGCTGGTTGAGGAAGTGGAAGGCATTCTGCGCCACCGTCTGGGCTGAGGCAGGTGCTGGCTAACCAGGTAGCCAGTAAAAAAGGGAAGCCGGCAGTTGCCAGCTTCCCTTTTTAGCAAAAGGCCGTTCCAAAATTAGTTTTTCTTGGATTTGCGCTCGCGCTTTGTGTCAGTGTCCTTGTCTTCCTTTTCAGCACCGGGGGCATCGGTCACGATGCGGCGCTGCTCAGCTACCGTACCCTTGTACACCTCCGGGCCGGTCTGCTTACGCAGCTTGCGCTGCTTTTTCATCTCCTGTTTGCTCATAGGGGTTTGACCCGGAGCAGTTTGAGTAGCCACTGTAGCAGTAGCGTAGGCGGCAGTAGCGCCAGTTAGCAAGGCTGCAAAAAGAATGTATTTCATGATGTAGTAGATGGATGCGGAAAGATAAGTAGCAAATTTCAGACCTTATACAAAAATCGCAGCCGCCAGAATTTTATTATGCGTACTTTTTTTTGCATTATACGCCCGCAGCGCTGATGTGGTCATTTTAGCGACTATTATTTTTTCGAGAACAAGCGTCAAGTATAGCGAAAGTAAGGCTTTCTTCGCAAACACGACTCGTAAAAAAAGCTCTGCTTGAAAGCAGAGCTTTTTTAGTAAACCGGGCCAGGCCGGGTACTATTTATTTTTTCTTGGTCGTATCAGCCTGCGATTTGATAGCATCGGCAGCATCCGAACCGGCTTTCTTGGTCGAGTCGGCCGAAGCTTCCATTTTAGCAGCATCGGCATTGGCGGCAGCCTGCACGGCATCGCCTTGCTTATCGGCAGCCTCTTCTTTTTTGCTGCTGCACGAAGTGAACGAAAGCGAAGCGGCGGCTACGGCAAGAAACAGTACTTTTTTCATGGTCGGGGGAAGTTAATGATGATTTTCCGGCTTTAATACCCCTCAATGGTTGAGGTAACCCAACGCTGATAAAAATAAGGTGAGCCCTATTTTTTGCGGAATGCCAGGCCGATGGGCACACCCTTGAAATCGAAGTGCTCGCGCAGGCGGTTTTCGAGGTAGCGGGCGTACGAATCGGGGATATACTGCGGCAGGTTGCAGAAAAAGGCAAACACCGGGTTGTGCGTAGGCAGCTGGGTAGCATACTTGATGCGCACCATTTTACCCTTTTGAATGGGTGGCGGGTATTTCTCGATTTCCTTCAGCATCACGTCGTTGAGCTGCGAAGTCGGGATTTTCTTCCGCTTGTTGCTATATACTTCCATGATAACCTCCAGGGCCTTGTGCACGCGCTGCTTGTTGAGCACCGAAATAAACAGCACCGGTGGGTAGGCAATGGGCGCAATTTTCTCCATAATCTTGGCCTCAAAGTCGCGGGCGGTATTCGTTTCCTTGCCCTCGATTAAGTCCCACTTATTCACCAGGATAACGATACCCTTGCGGTTGCGGTCGGCCAGCGCGATGATGCTTACGTCCTGGGCCTCAATGCTGCGGCTGGCATCGAGCAGGATAACGCACACGTCGGATGCCTCCATGGCGCGCAGCGTGCGCATGTTGGAGTAAAACTCCACGTCTTCGTTGACGCGCGCCTTACGGCGCAGGCCCGCCGTATCGACGAGCATAAACTCGTGGCCGAAGGCGCTGTACTTGGCTTCGATTGAGTCGCGGGTAGTGCCGGCTACGTCGGTTACAATGCTGCGCTCTTCGCCCAGCAACAGGTTGACAAACGATGACTTACCGACGTTGGGGCGGCCCAGAATAGCGATGCGCGGCAGGCCGGCATTAGGCTCTTCCTCGCCTGCTTCGTCGAAGTGACTCACCACGGCGTCGAGCAGCTCGCCGGTGCCCGAGCCGTTCTGCGAGCTGATGGCAAATACTTCGGTATCGCCGAGACCCAGGGCGTAGAACTCGCCCGAGCCCTGCGCCCGCAGGTTGGTATCGGCCTTATTGGCAACCAGATAAATCGGCTTCTTGCTCTGGTAGCGGCGCAGCACGCCGGCAAATTCCTCATCCAGCCCGTGCAGGCCAGCATCGGCATCCACCATGAAGAGGATAACGTCGGCCTCGTCGATGGCCAGCTTTACCTGGCGGTTAATTTCGCTCTCGAAAATATCGTCCGAGTTATGCACGTAGCCGCCGGTATCAATGACGGTAAAGTTGTGGCCGGTCCAGTCGCCGTAGCCGTAGTGGCGGTCGCGGGTTACCCCGCTCTGGTTGTCCATAATGGCCTGGCGGCGACCCACCAGCCGGTTGAACAGGGTGGATTTGCCCACATTGGGGCGGCCCACTATTGCAATGGTATTCATGTAGTTGCCTCCAGCCACCGGCCCGACCTTGGCGCGGCAGTACCCGGAGTAATTAGGGTTAAAATGGTCGCTGTAGCGTGGACTCTGCGAGTCCGCGCGTGGGTTTTGTTGTCGTACTACGCACGGACTCGCAGAGTCCACGCTACCTTACTGGTAGCCGAAGCGGCTCAGCGCTTTGGCATCGGTGCGCCAGTTCTCGTTCACTTTCACGAACAATTCCAGGAACACTTTCTTCTGAAAGAATTTCTCCATTTCCTCGCGGGCCCAGGTGCCGACTTTCTTCAGCGCCTCCCCTTTGGCCCCGATGATAATACCTTTCTGGCTATTGCGCTCTACGTAGATAACGCCGCGAATACGAATGATATCATCATCTTCCTTAAACTCCTCAATGGTAACCTCGCAGCTGTAAGGAACTTCCTTTTTATAAAGCTTGAAGATTTTTTCGCGCACCATCTCGGCAGCAAAAAAGCGCTCAGGCTTATCGGTCAGCTCATCTTTGGGGTAATAGGGTGGGTGCAGGGGCAGCTTTTCGAGCACCAGTTCCAGCACGTGCTCGGTACCAAAGGCATTGAGGGCCGAGATGGGCAGAATGTGCGTAGCATTGGGCAGCTCTTCCTGCCAGAAGGCTAGCTTGGCTTCCACATCGGCCTGGTCGGCCTGGTCTATCTTATTGACCAGCACGATGATGGGCGTGTCCTCCGTTTTGCGCAGGCGCTCGATAACGGGCTCTTCATCGTGTTTTTCGTATATATCAGTTACGAAGAGTATGACGTCGGCATCTTCCAGCGACGAGTACACGAAGGCCATCATGGCGTTGTGCAGCTCGTACTTGGGCTGAATAATGCCGGGCGTGTCGGAGTAGATAAGCTGAAAATCAGCACCGTTGAGAATGCCCAGGATGCGGTGGCGCGTCGTTTGGGCCTTGCTCGTGACGATGCTCAGGCGCTCGCCTACCAGGGCATTCATCAGCGTGGACTTGCCCACGTTGGGCTTGCCGATGATGCTGACGAAGCCGGCACGGTGAGGCTGAGTTTCAGGATTCACGATGGATAGAGTTGATTTTGAGGCCGCAAAGGTACGACGCCAAGCCGCGACTAGCGGCCAGTGACTAAATACTAGCGATTTTTACAGGCATATTGTAGCCTAAACGCATGGAATTTGGTTTAAGCTTCAAGTTAACCTAAACTGCCTGCCTACAGCTGAGCTGGAGCTGCTAAAGCCCTGGTCAGTAGCCACTGAGCATTAGTCACTATTTAAATGTCTACCCCTACCCGCCGCATTGGCCTTTTGCTGGTAAACCTTGGCACGCCCGACTCGCCCCAGACCGGCGACGTGCGCCGCTATCTCAATGAATTTCTGACCGATGCCCGCGTGGTGGACATGCCGGCGGCCGTGCGCTACCCGCTTTTTCAGGGCTTGGTAGTGCCGCTGCGCGCCCCCAAGTCGGCCAAGATTTATCAGCAGCTGTGGGATGCCGACCGGGGCTCGCCACTGCTCTTTCACGGCCTCGACCTGAAGGCGGCGGTGCAGCGCGAGCTAGGCGATGGCTACGTAGTGGCGTTTGGCATGCGCTACCAGAAGCCCGGCATTGAGCAGGCGCTCGAAGAGCTGCGGCAGGCGGCCGTCGACCGCATTATTGTGCTGCCGCTGTTTCCGCAGTACGCATCGGCCAGCACGGGCTCGGTGCAGGAAAAAGTGATGGATATTGTCAAGGACTGGTGGGTAGTGCCTAGCATCAACTTCATCAGCCAGTTTGCCACTGAGCCGGGCTTTATTGCCAGCATTGTGGCGCGGGGCCGGGCCGCCATGGCCGAGCGCTCGTTCGACCACGTAGTATTAAGCTACCACGGCATACCCGAGCGGCACGTGAAGAAGGGCGACCCAACCAACTACTGCCAATTTGGAGCGTGCTGCAACTCGCTGACGCCAGCCAATCAGTATTGCTACCGGGCGCAGTGCTTTGCCACCTCGCGGCTGGTGGCGGCGGGCCTGGGCCTGCGCGATGACCAGTACACCGTGACTTTCCAGAGCCGCCTGCAAAGCCGCCTGCGCGACCCCTGGCTGAAGCCCTACACCGACGAGGTACTCAAGGAGTTTCCGGCCAAAGGCATCAAGAGCGTGCTGGCTTTTTCGCCGGCCTTTGTGGCCGACTGCCTCGAAACGACCATTGAAGTAGGCATAGAGTTTCGCGAGCTGTTCGAAGAAAACGGCGGTGAGCACTGGCAGCTGGTGCCTTCGCTCAACTCGGAGCCGTATTGGGTGAAGGCCGTGGCCGACATGGTACGAAATAGTTAACCGCTTATATAGCAAAAAGAGCGTCGCGCTGCTAACACGCAGTACGACGCTCTTTAAAAGAGGTCAGGCCTTAAACGGCCAGCGCCCGCAGCATGGCGTCTTCGAGGTCGGGCGGCAGCATAAAATCGACGAAAGGTGGGTAGCTATGCACGGTATCCCGGCTAAGTGCCGTGACGAATACGTTGCTGCCTTCGGTGTCGAGGTTCACGGCGGAAAGGGGCAGCAAAATGCGTCGGTCGGCGTGGGGGCCGGGCGGTGGCACGCCGGGCAGTCCCTCTGCCAGCTGCACATTCAGATAAAGTACCCGTTGCGAAACGGGGTCTACTAGCAGCTCCTGCACAGTGCCAAAGGCGTGGCCGTCGCGGCCACGCACGGGCCAGCCGCGGGGGTCGGGGTCGCCGGTAGCCATTTCGAAGTTGGGCAGGTCGCGCAGGCGACGTAAAATAGGAGCTTGCATATACTTAGGTTTCAAAGCTGATTGCCGGCCGGCTCGCTCACGGCTTGCAGCAGGCTGGCTAGCTGAGCGAGGTAAGCGCGGTTTTGGGTTTGCTCGGCGGGGGTGGCATCGCGGCCCGAAAGCCGACCGGCCTGCCGCACGAGGTCGTTGGCTGGCGTTTCGAGGTTGGGATATGCTTTTTGCTGCACCGCCAGCAGCAGGTTGGCCGCTGCTACCAGGCCGGGGCGCAGGCCGGCCTGCGGGTCGCCGCTGGCGAGGCGGTCGGTGGCGCTGCTGAAATTGTCGCGCTGCTCGCGCACGGTGGCATCGTCGCGCAGGTCGGCCCGGTCGGCTAGCTGCATCAGGGCCGGGCGCAGCTGCACTAGCGTAGCGCTGGCGCCATCGGCCTGGTTGGCCGGAGTGGGGCTGGCGGCCGCGGTATCGGCGGGCGCCAGGGCAGGCGTTACAGCGGTATCGGGCGGCGAACTTACCAAGGGCGGTGCAGTGGCGACGGAGCTGCTCGGCGCCCGCTCATCGGCAGGGTCGGGGCGCAGAAAAAAGTACGCCGCTGCTGCCAGCAGCAGCAGGGCCAGGGCTACCAGCAGCCAGGGGCTGGGCGAGGGTTTTTTTGGTTGAATACGAAGCTCGGCCATAAATTGAATGAAACACAGCGTAACCTTACGAACGACAGCGAAAGGCAGTTGGAGACGATTTAGCTGTTACTGAAATGCAATAGCAGTACCAGTTGAATAACCTTTAGAAGGTAATAATTTCAATAGATATAATGCGTTGGCTATGCAGTCTCTGGCACTATAATGAGTGTCAAGGAAAACTGTCTTCCCTCGATAAACTATTTTCTGTGAGCTGCGCTCTTTGCCTGAATGATGCCAGTCCAATAGCACCGTTTTTTTGCCAGCTTTGTCAAGTAACGGAATTGACAGCTTATCTTGACTTTGTAAAACCAATTCAGCAGTCTTTATCAGAATATCCTTCCAAGTTTTCAGGGGGTGCTCCTCCCCATCAGGCAAGCGCAGCCAATGGGGTTTGCCCAGTTTTTTATCAGGGTCGGCCAAGTCAGTAGTTAGTGGGAAGTAGTTTTTGGATGAAACTATTGCCAAAGCTTTCTTGCTGGCTGGCTTGGGTTGCGACTTAGGTACGGGCAGGATAAAATCGGGAATTGCTTCGGACGCAACGGCCGGCATCGTGACAAGGCCGTGGTCGCCGTGCGCCGCATCCAGCAACTGAAGCAGTTGAAGTGCAGTCGGCAGCAGCGTGGCTTCGGTGAGATGCAGTGTAGCAACTGGCTCGTAGTGCGAATGGGTAGGAGAATAGCAGTGCCAGTGCAGCCCATCAGTGATGAAAAAGACGGTGGGTTTCAGTGAAAAGGCGTATCCAATCAAGGCACCCACATGCCCAAGCCGGTCAAGCGGCTCACCCAGCCTCTTAGCTTCAATTACAGCCAGAACAGCGCCATCACAGGTTTTTAGTACGTAGTCGAGCGACTGCTTATTTTGTACTGTGTGCTCCGGCTCTACCATCGTTACATCAGCCGTATCCCAGCCCAGGGCCAGCAAGATGGGGTCGATGAGAGCCGCACGGGTAGCAGCTTCGTTTTTGCTCAGTAGTGGCTGGTGTTGCCGAGCTTGTTGACAGACATGGGCCAGTGTGGCTGCCAGCGTGGCAAGAGGACTACGAATGGGCATCAGGAAAAGGCATTTAGGCACAAGTATAAGTATACAAGCCTTATGGACTAGGGCCGCATTCATCCCGACCTTTGTGCTCCGCGTCCGAAACCTTCCGCCCCGTTCGTACGGTTAGTCTAGTCATGTCCGACAATTCCGCTCTGCAAGTAGCCGCTCCGGCCTCCGATGCTATCGACCACCTCGACCCGCGCCAGTTTATTGTTATCAAAAATGCGCGCGTCCATAACCTCAAAAACCTGAGCGTAGCCCTGCCGCGCAACAAGTTTATCGTCGTCACGGGCCTTTCGGGCTCAGGCAAATCGAGCCTGGCTTTTGATACGCTTTACGCTGAAGGCCAGCGTATGTACGTAGAAAGCCTGAGCAGCTACGCCCGGCAGTTTCTGGGCCGCATGGACAAGCCCGATGTGGATTACATTCGGGGCATCTCGCCGGCCATCGCCATCGAGCAGAAAGTCAGCATCAAGAACAACCGCTCGACGGTCGGCACCAGTACGGAGATTTATGATTATTTGAAGCTGCTGTTTGCCCGCGTGGGCCGCACCTATTCGCCCGTGAGTGGGGAGCAGGTGCGCAAGGATAGCGTGACGGATGTAGTCGATTATCTGTTCAGCCTGCCGGCCGATACGCGCGTGACCATTCTGGCCCCGCTGCTGCGCACCGAGCCCGGCCGGCCCATGAGCAAGGAGCTGGATTTGCTCTTGCAGAAAGGCTACGGCCGCGTAGTGCTGGCCAATGGTGAAAATGCTTTTATTGAGGACCTTATCGGTGAGGGTAAGCCGGAGGTAGAAGGCGACATCTATATCCTGATTGACCGCTCGGCCGTGCAGCACGGCGACGAAGACTTGTACTTTCGGCTGTCGGACTCGGTGCAGACGGCCTTCTTCGAAGGTCACGGTACCTGCCTTGTAAAGCTCGACAATGAGACGCGCACTTTCTCCGATAAGTTTGAGCTGGATGGAATGGTGTTTGAGGAGCCGAGTGTTAACTTCTTCTCCTTCAACAACTCGTACGGTGCCTGCCATACCTGCGAAGGCTTTGGCTCCGTGCTGGGCATCGACGAAGATTTGGTAATTCCCGACAAAAGCATGACGGTGTATGAAGGTGCCATCGCACCCTGGCGCACCGAAAAGCAGGGCGAGTGGCTGAAGCCGCTGCTCAAGAATGGTATTCGGTTCGACTTTCCTATTCATCGCCCCTACAACGACCTGAGTGCCGCCGAGCAGCGCCTGCTATGGACTGGCAATAAGTACTTTGAAGGACTGGACGCGTACTTTAAATGGGTAGCAGAGCAAACGCATAAGATTCAGTACCGGGTGCTGCAAAGCCGCTACCGGGGCCGCACGGTATGCCCCGACTGCCGCGGCACGCGCCTGCGCAAGGATGCCCAGTACGTGACAATTGACGGCCGTAGCATCACCGATTTGGTATTGCTGCCCATTACCCAGGCTTTGGATTTTTTCCGGAACTTAAGTCTGCCCGAGCACGAGCAGAAGGTGGCCGACCGCCTGCTGGCCGAAATTACCAACCGCCTCGGCTACCTCGACCGGGTGGGCTTGGGCTACCTTACCCTCAACCGCCTGAGCAACACGCTGAGTGGGGGCGAAAGCCAACGCATTTCGCTAGCTACTTCGCTGGGCTCGGCGCTGGTGGGCTCGATGTACGTGCTCGATGAGCCTAGTATTGGGTTGCACCCCAAAGATGCCGAGCAGCTTATTGGCGTGTTGCGCTCCCTGCAAGAGCTGGGCAACACGGTGGTGGTAGTGGAGCACGAAGAGAAAATGATGGAGGCTGCCGACCAGATTATTGATATCGGCCCCGAAGCCGGTAGCGGCGGGGGCAACCTCATGTTTCAGGGCACCTACGCCGAGCTGCTGCAAGACACCGAAACCTATACCGGCAAATACCTCAGCGGCCAGCTCGAAGTAGCGGTGCCGGCCGTGCGCCGGCCCTGGCGCAACGCCCTGGAGCTGACCGGCGCCCGCGAAAACAACCTTAAAAATGTGAGTGTCAAGATTCCGCTGGGTGTGATGACGGTGGTGACCGGTGTATCGGGCTCGGGCAAATCGACGCTCATCCGGCGCATTCTGGCCCCGGCGCTGATGAAGCAGCTGGGTGGCGGCGCGGGCGAAACTACGGGCAAGTTTGATAAGCTGCTGGGCGTGAATGGCCAGGTAACGCACGTCGAGTTTGTGGACCAGAATCCCATTGGCAAGTCGTCGCGCTCAAACCCGGTGACTTATGTAAAGGCTTACGACACCATCCGGACGCTGTTTTCGGAGCAGCCGCTGGCCAAGGCGCGGGGCTACAAGCCCTCGCATTTCTCGTTCAACGTGGAAGGCGGGCGCTGCGAGGTGTGCCAGGGCGAGGGCCAGGTCAAAATCGAGATGCAGTTCATGGCCGACATTTACCTGACCTGCGAAAGCTGCGGCGGCCACAAATTCAAGCAGGATATTCTGGAAATTAAATTCCAGGAAAAGAATATCTACGAAGTGCTGGACCTGACGGTCGAAGACGCCGTCGAGTTCTTCAAAAGCCAGCCCAAGGTGGCCGAGCGCCTGCAGCCGCTGCTCAACGTGGGGCTGGGCTACATCCGCCTCGGGCAGTCGGCCAATACGCTTTCGGGTGGCGAAGCCCAGCGCGTGAAGCTGGCCAGCTTCCTTACCAAAGGTGCTACGCTGCAGCAGGATAAAATTCTGTTTATCTTCGATGAGCCGAGCACTGGATTGCATTTTCACGATATAGCCAAACTGCTAGGTGCCCTGAACGCGCTGGTGGAGCAGGGCAACTCGGTACTCATTATCGAGCACAACATGGACATTATCAAGTGTGCCGACTGGCTCATCGACCTCGGCCCCGAAGGTGGCATTAACGGCGGGCACCTGCTCTTCGAAGGCACGCCCGAGCAGCTGGTGAAGCTTAAGGATACCAACCATACGGCGCGGTTTCTGGCGGAGAAAGTTAATCCGCTGTCGTAGGCAGCTCGCCGAATATGAAGCCTAAATACCTTGCCCTCGCGGCGCTGGCCCTGCTACTTGGCTGGTTTGTTTACGACTCCTTCAGCCAGCCGGGCGTGGGAGACCTGAAGGGTAATTTTCAGGAAGCTGCTCTTTACCGCAACGAGAATAATACGGGTCCCATCGTGCGCGTGTATGCCGTAACGGTGGCCGACACGCTGTGGCGCGAGATGCGACAGTATGGCGATTTTATGCCCTACACAAAATATGGTAATACCAAGGTGTATTTCTTTCGGCAAGGGCAGCCGGCGCCGAAATCCGTGCGGCCCGGCAGCGTAAATTTCGATGCCGAATTCGACCGCTACTGCCTGGCGAAGTACGAGAAGGAAGTGATGGGCAACGTCACGTTTGCGCGTTATCCGTTGCGGTGAGCGTAGCGCAAAAAGCCCGTCGTGCGGCACGCAGTGACGGGCTTTGGCGAATGAGCAATTGTAACAACTACGCCGGCACCGGCCGGATGCCGGCCACAAAGTCGTGGATGGCGGCGGTGCGCTCACCGGCCGGAGTTTGTTGCAAGAGCCGGATAAACGCGCTGCCGATGATGGCGCCCGTGGTGTGCCGGCTGGCTGCCGCAAAGCTGGCCGCGTCGCTGATGCCGAAGCCCACTAGCGTGGGGTTGCGCAAACCCAGTGCCTTGGTGCGGCTCAGGTAGGCATCCACGTCGGCGTTCATATCGGTTTGGGCACCGGTAGTACCGGCGGCGGCCACGAGGTAGATGAAGCCATCGGCCAGGGCGTCGAGCTGGCGCACGCGGGCGGCGCTGGTTTGCGGCGTCACGAGGAAAACTGCCTTCAGGCCGTATTCGGCAAACAAGGGCCGGTATTCCCGCTCGTACACTTCGAGCGGGAGGTCGGGCAGAATCACCCCATCAATGCCCACGACCTGGCAATGCTGGCAGAATTTCTCCACGCCAAACTGCACTACCGGGTTGAGGTAGCCCATGAGCAGGATAGGAACCGTAATGCCTTGCTGGCGAATATCTTGTAACTGCTCAAAAAGCTTGCCGACGGTCATGCCGTTTTCGAGGGCCTGCTGGTTGCTGCGCTGAATGGTTTCGCCGTCGGCCACCGGGTCGGAGTACGGCATACCGATTTCCACAAGGTCGGCCCCGGCCTCCTGCAGAGCCCGCAGCACGGGCACCGTATCGTTGAGCTGCGGAAAGCCGGCGGTGAAATAAACGTTGAGTACGTCGGCGGTTTTGTGCTGAAAGAGCTTGGTAAGGCGGTTCATGGCTGAGTAGCGCGAAGCTTCGCGCTGAAAAACGTTAAGAATATTCCTCCAGGTGCTTGGTGTAGGTAGCCAGGTCTTTATCGCCGCGGCCCGAGAGGCACACCACCACTACGTCGTCCTTTTTAGCGCCGATGAGCGGCAGGCAAGCCAGGGCGTGCGCCGTTTCCAGGGCCGGAATAATGCCTTCGAGCCGGCTGAGCTGGAACGCGGCATCGAGCGCCGCCTTGTCGGTAATTGACAGAAACTCGGCGCGGCCCGTGGCAAACAGCTGCGCGTGCTGCGGCCCGATACCGGGGTAGTCGAGGCCCGCCGAGATGGAATAAGGCTCCGTCACCTGCCCGTCCTCGGTTTGCATCAGAATAGTGCTGGCCCCGTGCAGGATACCGGGTTTGCCCAGTGCCGTAGTGGCGGCCGAGTGGCCGGTATCGATGCCCTGGCCAGCGGCTTCGGCCGCAATCAGGCGCACGCTGGGCTCGTCGAGGTAGTGGTAAAACGCGCCCGCCGCGTTGGAGCCGCCGCCCACGCAGGCCAGCACAAAATCGGGGGTGGCGCGGCCGGTCTGGTGCAGCAGCTGGCGAATAATCTCGGCCGAAATCACCGACTGAAACCGCGAAACCATATCAGGGTAGGGGTGCGGCCCCACTACCGAGCCGATGATGTAGTGCGTATCGGTAGGATTGCTAATCCAGTGGCGCATAGCCTCATTGGTAGCGTCTTTCAGGGTTTGGCTGCCGCTACGGGCGGGCACTACCTGGGCCCCGAGCATGCGCATCCGGTCCACGTTGGGGCGCTGGCGCTCGATATCCACGGCGCCCATGTACACGATGCACTCCAGGCCCATGAGGGCGCACACAGTGGCCGTGGCTACGCCGTGCTGACCAGCGCCGGTTTCGGCCACGATGCGGCGCTTGCCCAGGCGCTTGGCCACCAGAATCTGCCCGATGGTATTGTTGATTTTATGCGCGCCGGTGTGGCACAGGTCCTCGCGCTTTAAGTATATTGTAGTCCCTATGTGTTCCGACAGCCGCTCTGCCAGAAACAGCGGGGTGGGCCGGCCCACGTAGTCGGTCAGCAGCTGCGTAAACTCGCGCTGAAACCCCGGGTCTTCGATGATGCGCAGGTAGTTATCGCGCAGCTCTTCCACGTTCGGGTATAGCATTTCGGGCACGTAGGCCCCGCCAAAGGTGCCGTAGTAGCCGGCCGCATCGACGCGGTAGGGGGAGGGAGCGGTGAGTGTCATAAATCAGGTAGCAGTTGATAGTGAGCAATTAGCAGTTAATAAGTAGCCGGCGACTCGTGCAGGCGGGCCAGCAGCGTGCGGGTGGCCTCGATGTCCTTCAGACCAGGGGCACTTTCCAGCTTGCTGTTAAAGTCATAGCCAGCCAGCTGCGGATGATGGAAATTCAGTAAGTCGGCAGCATTGTCGGGCCCCAGGCCGCCACTCAGCAGGAAGTGGGTAGCGCCGTGGTAGTTGGCCAGCACCCGCCAATCAAATGCTACGCCGTTGCCGCCGGGATGCGCGCCCTTGGTGTCAAACAAAAAGTAGTCGCAGAAGGGAGCATATTCAGCTAAAGTGCTGAAATCAAAGGTTTCATCTATCGAAAAAGCCTTGATGATAGGTAAGGAGTTCTGCTTCACCGCGCGGCAATAAGCCGGTGCTTCGTGACCGTGCAGCTGCACGTAGTCGAGGCCGTAGCGGGTGGCCGTAATCAGCAGCTCCGAAAGCGGCGCATCGACGAATACGCCCACCTTGCGTACGGTTGCGGGCAGGCCGCGCATCTCGGCGGGGGTGAGGCTATCGCCCACGTAGCGGACTGATTTAGGATAGAAGATAAATCCCAGAAAATCAGGGCTTAAAGTGGCTATGGCCCATAGGTTGGCCGCCTCGCGCATACCGCAGATTTTGACTTGCATCACAGCCTAAGAAACTGAAACGGGAGCAGATAGTTCGGCCACCAAGCCAGTCAGCGCCGCCGCCGGGTCGGCAGTCTTCATAAATGTTTCGCCGATAAGAAAGCCCTGGTAGCCGGCCTGGCGTAATGCTAGAATGGTGCTGGCGTGCTGCAAGCCGCTTTCGGCTACCCGCACGAAGTGATTGGGAATGAGGGCCGCCAGCCGCGCCGACGTATCCACATCGGTGGCAAAGGTGGCCAGGTTGCGGTTATTCACGCCTACCAAATCGACCGAGTTGGTGAGGTGGCTGCGCAGCTCGTTTTCGTCATGTACTTCGAGTAGCACCTCCAGCCCCAGCGCGTGGGCAAACCGGCTGAATTGAACAACCTCGGCCGGCGTGAGGCAGGAGGCAATGAGCAGCACCAAATCGGCTCCCAGCGCCCGCGCCTCGGTTATCTGATACTCGCTGATAATGAAATCTTTGCGCAGAATTGGCGTACCGGGGCAGGCGGTTCGTGCCGCTTGCAGGTCGGCGGGCGTGCCGCCAAAAAACGGCTCATCGGTGAGTACCGACAGCACCGCCGCGCCTGCCGCTGCGTAGCCGGCCGTGGTAGCACCTGCCTCGGCCGTGTCATTAATCACGCCCTTGGAGGGCGAGCGGCGCTTAAACTCGGCAATGATGCCAGTAGAGCCCGCCGCGGTAAGTGCTGCCCGCGCCGACAGGACCGGACGCGTGAACAGCGGCAGCTGTTCCAGCTGCGCGGTCGGAGCTTCTGCTTCCCGCTGGGCTACTTCCTGGCGCTTTTCGGCAACTATTTTATCGAGGATAGTCATGCGTATTTTTCGAATTATCCAGTAATTAGCTAAGTGCCAACAACTTCTCAAAAGCCTGCCGGGCCCGGCCACTGTCCAGCGACTCGGCGGCCAGTGCCAGGCCCTCGGCGGCATTGGCGGCGCGGCCGGCCGTGCGCAGGGCCAGCGCGGCGTTGGCAAGCACGGCGTTGCGGTGGGCGGCCGGTGCTTCGTTGCGGAGTACGCGCTGAAAAATATGCGCTGCCTCGGCCACTGTATCGCCACCAAACAGCGCCGCGGGCGTAGTGGCGGGCAAACCCAGGTCGGCGGGCGAAAGCAGCTCCTCACCCTGCCGGCTGATGAGCTTCACGGGCCCCGTCAGCGACACCTCATCATACCCATCGAGACTGTGTACGATGAGAAATTCGCGCCCCGCTTCCTGCTGATGCAGGTAAGCGTAGAGCCGCGCCAGCTCCAGGCTGAACACGCCCACCAGCTGCAAGCGCGGCCGGGCCGGGTTCACGAGCGGCCCCAACATATTAAAAAAGGTCTTAACGCCCAGCTCTTTGCGCAGCGACGCCACGTTTTTCAAGGCCGGGTGAAACAGCGGCGCGTGCAAAAAGCAGATATTGGCCTCGTCGAGCTGGCGCCGGAGCGCATCGTTATCGGCCGTAAACTTTACGCCCATGTGCTCCAGCACCGTGCTGCTGCCGCTGATACTTGACACGCCGTGGTTGCCGTGCTTGGCCACCGGCTGGCCTGCGCCGGCCACCACAAACGCCGATAAAGTAGAGATATTGAAGGTGTTGCGGCCATCGCCGCCGGTGCCGCACACATCCATCGCGTCGATGCCGCCCAAGTCGACGGGGCGGCACAGCTCCAGCAGCGCGTTGCGAAAGCCGGCCAGCTCCTCCACCGTCACGCTGCGCATGAGGTACACGGTGAGGAAGGCGGCAATCTGCGCGGGGTTATATAGCCCTTGCGCTATGCCTAGTACCACGCGGTGCGCCTCTTCCTGGGGCAGCGTGCGATAGGCAAAGAGGTGGTTGAGGGTGTCTTTCACAAGTCTATAAATGTGGGAGATATGTAAAATGTGGAAACGTAAGGCGAATGACCGGCTGCGGAAAATGCGTGGCGTTAGCGAAAATAATTTTCACATTTTCACATCAGCACATTTTCATATTAGCCATTTATCCAGTTGGCCAGCATGGTTTTGCCATGCTCCGTCAGCACCGACTCGGGGTGAAATTGCACGCCCAGCACGTCATAGTCGCGATGAGCGAGGGCCAGCACCTGGCCGTTTTCGTCGAGCGCCGTGATGCGCAGCTCGGCCGGCATGGCCTCGGGCGCGATAGTCCAGGAATGGTAGCGGCCCACGCGTACGTTGTCGGGCACGTCGTTAAAAAGCCGGTTGGCCGCCGCAGCCGGCGTTTGGTGCAGCGTGTGGGCCACGCCGTGGTGCACTTCGCCCAGGTTAGTGAGCTGGCCGCCAAAAGCTTCGCCAATGGCCTGGTGGCCCAGGCACACCCCCAGAATGTGCTTGGTCGGCGCGTAGCGCTTTATCAGCTCGGGCATAATACCGGCTTCGCTCGGAATGCCAGGGCCCGGCGAGAGCAGGATGTGCGAGTACTTATCGACCTCATCGAGGCTGATTTTATCATTGCGAAACACGTCCACTTCCTGACCCAGCTCGCGCAGCATGTACACGAGGTTGTAGGTAAAGGAGTCGTAGTTGTCGAGAACAAGAATGGGCATTGCCGTAAGCTATTATCTTTTAGAACGTTATGCTGAGCTTGCCGAAGCATCTCGCTCGTATCGTTGAACGGTTTTATTACTACCCCATGCGAGATGCTTCGGCAAGCTCCGCATGACGTTCTTTTCGGTTTGAATTACACCTTTTCGGCCTGCCGCAAGGCCGCGCGCAGGGCGCCCAGCTTGTTGTGAACTTCCTGCAGCTCGCTTTCGGGCACCGACTTGGCTACTACGCCCGCGCCGGCCTGGTAGTACAGCGTATTGTCTTTGCTGAGGAACGTGCGAATCATGATGGCGTGGTTGAAGTCGCCGCCGAAGTCGAGCGCGCCAATGCAGCCGCCATAAAAGCCGCGCTGCGTGCTCTCATATTCATCAATGAGCTGGATGGCGCGGTACTTGGGCGCGCCCGAAAGCGTGCCGGCCGGAAAGGTTTCGCCCACTACATCGAGCGGCTCGGTATCGGCCCCGAGCTGACCTACTACCTTAGAAACCAGGTGAATAACGTGCGAATAGTACTGAATTTCCTTGAAGCGCTCCACGGCTACCACGTCGCAGCGGCGGCTGAGGTCGTTGCGGGCCAGGTCCACGAGCATCACGTGCTCGGCAGTTTCCTTGGGGTCGTCGAGCAGCTGCTGGGCCAGGTGGGCATCAGCCGCGTCGTCGCCGGTGCGGCGAAAAGTACCGGCGATAGGGTAAAGCACAGCCTGCCCTTTAGTGATAACTATCTGCGACTCGGGCGAGGAGCCGAATAGCTTATAGCTGCCATAGTCGAAATAAAACAGGTAGGGCGAGGGATTGAGCGAGCGCAAGGCCCGGTACACATTAAACTCATCGCCCTGAAATCCTTGCTGAAAGCGCCGCGAGAGCACAATCTGAAATACGTCGCCGCGCTGGCAGTGGTGCTGGCCCAGGCGTATCAGCTCCAGGTACTCGGCATCGGTCGCATTGGAGCTTTCCTGGCCCGTGAGGTGGAAGCCGTGAGTCGCGAAATTGCGGTTCTGGATGAGCGTCTCGATGTGGTCGAGCGTATCGGCAGTCGGCTCCTCGCCTTCAGTGAGGTATTGATGCTCAAATAAATACAGCTCGTCCTTGAAGTGGTTGATGGCGATAACGTAGCGAAATGCCTGGTACACGATAGCCGGCACCGTGCTGGCGGCGGGCTTGTCGCGCAGCGCCACGTCCTCAAAATACTGCACCGCCTCATAGGCCATGTGCCCAAACAGCCCATTGGTAATAAACGGCAGGCCCGACGGCTCGGCTGGCCGGAAGCTACTCCGGAACTCGCGCAGCTTGGTTAGCGCCAGGCGGGGGTCGGGCAGCGTGGCAGTGCTGGCCGGCTGGCCGGGGCGCTGGGTGGTCAGCTGGTTTTTATCCAGCTCAAAGCGCGCCACCGGGCTAAAGCAGAGGTACGAAAAGCTGTTGTTATTTCCATGATAATCAGAGCTTTCAAGCAATAACGTGCCCACAAACTGGTCGCGCAGCCGCAGATACAGGCTCACCGGCGTGAGGGTATCGGCCAGCAGACGGCGGTGCCGGCTGTGAACGATGGTGGAGGTAGAAGTTGCGGTAGCGGCCAACATGGCGAAGGGACGGGTAGAAATACTGAAACAACAAAAAAGCCCGCTGCGGTGAGCAGCGGGCTTGGAGAATCTCTGGGGGTTCAACCAACTATATATGCCTAATGCTCAGCCTCTTGGGAAGGTTGAGTGCCACCAGCTTTGCGAAACGGTTGCGAAGAAAGACATGAGGTATAGTCGGTTTGCGGGGGCAAAGGAACGACGCTTTTTTGAAAAAGCAAATTCTTTAGCTAAAAATTTTGCTTGTTGCTCAGCCGGGCAGTCTGCCGGCCCTGCGAGCTAAGTGCTGCAAGCGCCTAAGCTAATCGACAGATGCTAAGCGGGTTTCCTCCGGGCCAAGCTCTACCAGACCTTGCTTATAAAGTGAGCCCAGCGCCTTCTTGAATACCTTTTTACTCATGCCCAGGCGGCGGTACACATCATCGGCCAGGCTTTTGTCGCCGAGCGGCAGGCGGCCGTCGGAGCGGGCTCTGACGGCCGCCAGTACCGTGGCGGCGGCAGTACCCACCTCGTCGTAGCCGGGCTGGCCGAGGCGCACGTCGAGCTTGCCATCGGGACGAATCTGCCGCAAGTGGCCCGGCAGCAGTTCCCCCACGCGCAGCGGCCTGAATACCTCATTTTGATAGAGTAAACCAGCGTGCGTGCCGTTTACGATAACCGAGTAGCCCAGCGGGGTTTGTTCGGCGATGAGTATCTGCACGGCCGAATTCTCTTCGCCCTCAAACGGCTCAGGGCTCAGAAACTGCTGCCATTTTGCCGAGGCCACGAGGCGGTCGGTAGCTTCGTCGAGGTACACGTACACGAGCACGCGGTCGCCCACGCGCACGGCCTGGCGCTGGTTGGCGTGGGGCAGCAGCAAATCTTTTTCGAGGCCCCAATCAAGGAACGCGCCGGCCGCGCTCACATCGCGCACGGTAAGCGCGGCAAAGCTATCGACCACTGCCAGCGGCTCCAGGGTAGTGGCAATGAGGCGGTCTTCGGAGTCGCGGTACACAAACACGCGGATAACATCGCCGACGTGCGCGCCCACCGGCCGGTACTTCTCGGGCAGCAGCAGGTCGCCATCATCGCTGGTCAGGTAGAAGCCGATGCTGACTTCGCGGGCTATTTCGAGGTCGTTAAAATCACCGAGACGCATGGGAGGAAGGGAAATAAAAAACAAAGTTGCGCGTAAAAACCCAGTGCCCGGCGCTACTGCCCCGTGGCGGGTACCAAACCGGATTACAACCTGCCGGCCACCGGCTCACCGATAAGCGTTGATACAACAGTTTTACCCGTTTCGGAGTAGTTTATTATTTTAATATAATATATTTATTATATTAAGGCATCAACTGCTTTGACCAAATTGATAACATACAACCTGCTGAACTATGCTGTAAATTTGTACTCAGAAATTATTTTTTACTCAATCCTTAACTATTTGGCAATAATGATTACCCGATTTTTGTACTATTTGGCAATAGCAGTTGTATTTCCGGCGGGCTGGGCTGCGGCCCAGGCTCCCGCCCTGCGGAGCCTGACTACGCCCTCACCGGCAGGTAGCAGCGTGAGTGCCGACAGGAAAGTGGTGCCAGCCGTCAGCGTCCCGGCCTTTAATCCGGACTCTATTTATGTGAACCCGCAGGTGCGACCCCAGTTTAGCGGGGGCGATGCGGCGTTTCGGGCGTATCTCGCTAAAAACCTGCGCTATCCGTCGGAGGCACTGCGGCAGAGTATTGGCGGAAAAGTCTACATCCGCTTCGTAGTGAGTGCCGAGGGCCGCATCACCGATGCCTCAACCGTGAGCGGGCCCGGGCACGGCCTCAATGAGGAAGCCCTGCGCCTGGTGTGGCTGATGCCGGCCTGGCAGCCCGGCCAGCAGGACGGCCACCCGGTGCGCGTAGCATGCACCATCCCGATTACGTTTCAGTAGCCGGGCCCACACTACTGGGCGCTGTACTGCACCACGCTGGGCTGACCAAAGCTGAAATCCGAAAACTGATACGCGTCGC
The DNA here is from genome assembly GCF_008728635.1 of Hymenobacter baengnokdamensis. Taxonomy (NCBI): domain Bacteria; kingdom Pseudomonadati; phylum Bacteroidota; class Cytophagia; order Cytophagales; family Hymenobacteraceae; genus Hymenobacter; species Hymenobacter baengnokdamensis. Next base: position 1,944,360 of record NZ_CP044285.1, read on the forward strand.
GGTTTGATTCAAAAATCCGTAAGCCATTAGCAGTGAGCTGCCCCCGTGGATAGTAGCCCAGCAAAAACTGGAAGGTGCGCAGTACCGTCAGCTCATTGCGAAAGCGCAGGCCCAGGCCAAAGCCGGTATAAGGCGGGCTGCCTCCGCCGAACGGGGAGCCGCCGCCGATGCGCTCATTAACCAGGGCCATGTCGGCAAAAGCCAGCACCGCCATGCGAAAGCCCAGCAGCGAGAGCGGGGTATAAACCGTGCCCTCGTAGTTGGCCAGCAGGCGGCTGGTAGCCAGAATCTGGCCATCGGGCCGAAAGCCCCGTACCCCATCGGGGTTGCTGCTGATACCGCTCAGTAGTACCTCGGCCGGGTAGCGGTTGAAGCCCGCCGTAACGCGGGTATTGAGCAAGTGCCGGCTTTGGTAGTTGCCAACCCGGTAGCGGCGCGTAAAGTACATAAACTGGCCACTGAGCAGGCCCTGTTCCCAGCCACCATCGTTGATGCGCTGAAACGTGCCGAAATCGAGGCTGCCGTAGAGGTAGCCCTGGCGCACCGAGTAGCCGGCCGCCGCAATGCGGGCATCGAAGTAGCGGCGCGGGCCTACGGGGTTCATCTCGTAGCCGGTGGTAAAGCTGAGCAGCGTGCCGGCCGGCACATCTTCGGTGCGGCCAAAGCCAAAGAGATACTTGTCCTTATAATAGCGGCGTACCGAGTAGCCTACCGAGCCCAGCACCAGGGTGCGGGTGCGGTCGTCGGGGCTGCCCGCCGGAGTCTCGGGCGTGGCGGTCGGGTTGGTTGTGTGGTTTTCGTGGAGCAGGCTGCCCGCCAGAATGAGCCGGCCGGGGTTTTCATAGCCCAGGTCGTAGGAGCGCAGGCGAAAGGCCCGGCCCACCCACAGATTCTGGCTGGTATAAGAGCGCACCCGGTAGTCGGGCAGCTGCCCCGGCAGGGGGGGCGCATCGCGGGGCAGCACGATGTGCAGGTTGAAAGCGTCGAGATTGAGCGCGCCGGCCCAGCGGGTACTCGGCGAGTAAAAGTCGCGCCGCACCGACACCCCGCCCGAGTGCGACTCAAACTCATTATAATAGTGTCCTTCGGCGTACACGAAGTTGCGGAATGGTACCTGGTAGTTGGCCTCGTAGCCCCAGGTTTGGGGCAGGTCGCGGCCGTACTGGTAGCGATTGCTGAGCTGGTGGCCCAGACCCAGAAAATTCTGGTCGCCGGCCATCACAATGGCCTGCCCAGGCCCGCCACGCAGCTCGTAGCCGCCCGTAAAGCTGAATACATCGGTGGTATAGACCATAATGTCTACGCTGTCGCGGGTGGCAGTTTTTTCGTTTACCAGCACGCGGGCATCCAGAATTTCGTCGGTCTGGCGCAGCAGGCGCTCACTTTCGGCCAGGGCCTGGGGCAGCAGCGGCTGGCCGGGCCTGAACAGCAGCACCTGCCGGATGCGCGAGCGGGCCGTGCGGATGTGCAGGGCGTTGCCCGACTTCTCCAAAAACGTGCGCGGCTGCCGCAGCGAGTCGTTCAGGCTGTAGCCAAAGGCATCGAGTGGGGTAATGATGACGTGGCGCACAATCTTGAAGTTGTGCTGGTCGAATTGCCGGTTTAGCAGCACCGCGTCGAGGCCGTGGTCTTCTTCCCGGGGGCGGGTAAGTCGAAAAAAAGCGGCCAGCCCGCGCCCCATAATGGTTTTGCGCCGGGTGTAGCGCTCCAGGCTCAGGCGCAGCCTTTCCTCATCGAAGCGCCGGCCGAGCGAGTCGGCGGGCAGTGAAGCCGCTTTGTCGGAGGCGTGCAGCGAGTCGGGCGGCACGGCCATGCGCGGCGTAAAGCCCTGCCCATGGGCACGCGCCAGCCCGGCCAGCACGAGCCAGCTGAGAAGCACATAAAAACGACGGGTTGAAAGGCAGGACATGGGGCACAGGGGCACTACGCGCAAGTTACGCCCGTAAGCGGTGGCGTGTGCAGCTGCTGCCCTACCCGGTGCCGACGTCTTTACGCTTGGTGGGGAATAGCCCGCACGGAGCTGCTCGGTAGGGTTCGGGTAGTATCAGCCTGAATCGAAACTTTTTCTAAAAAAATTAGCTTATCAAAAGCTTGCCTGTATCAGTGGCTGGCGCTACTTTTACCCTCGCTAAACCACGCCGCCACGATGAACGAGCGCATTCAGGAAAAGCTAAGTATCTTAGCCGACGCCGCCAAGTACGATGTGTCGTGCAGCAGCAGCGGCGGCAAGCGCAAAAATGAGCAGAAAGGCCTGGGCACTGCCGAAGGTATGGGCATCTGCCACAGCTTTACAGAGGATGGCCGCTGCGTGAGCCTGCTGAAAATCCTGCTTACCAACCACTGCATTTTCGACTGCGCGTACTGCGTGTCGCGCCGCTCGAACGACGTGAAGCGCGCCGCCTTCACGGTGGAGGAAGTGGTGGATTTGACCATCAATTTTTACCGGCGCAACTACATCGAGGGCCTGTTTTTAAGCAGTGGTATTTTCTCCTCACCCGACTACACCATGGAGCGGCTGGTGCGCATTGTAAAAAAGCTGCGCACCGAGCACAATTTCAACGGCTACATCCACGTCAAAACCATTCCGGGCGCCTCGCCCGAGCTGATTCAGGAAGCCGGCCTCTATGCCGACCGCCTGAGCGTAAACATCGAGCTGCCCTCGGAGCTGGCCCTGACCACCCTGGCGCCGGAGAAGAACTACCAGGAGATTCTGACCCCAATGGGGCAGATTCGGGATGGCATTATTCAGAATAAAGAAGAGAAGGCGCTTTTCAAGAAAGTGCCGCAGTTTGCCACCGCCGGCCAAAGCACCCAGCTTATTGTGGGCGCCAGCAGCGAGAACGACCTGCAAATCATCAAGCTTTCCGATTCGCTTTACCAGGGCTACGGCCTGAAGCGAGTATATTATTCGGGCTATGTTCCGGTGACGGATGATGCCCGTCTGCCGCAGGTAACTCAGCCGCCGCTGGTGCGCGAGCACCGCCTGTACCAAACCGACTGGCTGATGCGCTTCTACGGCTTTGAGGCCGATGAGATACTCGACCCCGCGCACCCGTACCTCGACCTCGAAATTGACCCCAAGCTGGCCTGGGCCCTGCGCAACCGCCACCTGTTTCCGATTGACGTGAACGTGGCCGACCGGGCCCTGATTCTGCGGATTCCGGGCGTAGGGGCGCGCTCGGCCGAGCGTATTGTGCAGGCCCGCCGCTTTTCTTCCCTCACGGCCGAGCACTTGCAGCAGTTTGGGGTGGTGATGAAGCGGGCCAAGCACTTTCTGACGGCGCGCGGCATGGCCCCCGCCAGGCTCGGCGAGCTGAGCGAGCAGCAGGTGCGCCGCCAGATTCTGTTCGGAGGCAAGGCTACGCGCTCGGCCCTGGTTACGCAGCAGCTCGATTTATTTGCCCAGGCATCGTAAAGCTTAACTCAGCAAGTTGTTTGTCAATGCTATGCGCTACTATCTGCTGGCTGCTGCGCTTATCCTCACTAGCTGTCAGAAAAACAGTGCCGACACCTGTAATGTGACTTTGCCTACCCCCATTGTCAGTGCTGCCGGGCCCCGCGCCGGGGCAGTTAACCAGCCGGCTGCTTTCCAGCTTACCTGCCAGCTGGCCAATGGCTGCGGTACGCTGGTAAACATGCCGGTGCAGGCTAGCTCTACCGGGCTCGCACGCACGGTAGGCGTCAACATCAACTATAGCTCCTGTTCTTGCGCCACGCCAGGCAGCACGCTTCAGGCCACCTACACGTTCCAGCCCACAGTGGTGGGTACCTACTACCTGAACTTTGTGGCCGCCAGCGGCTACATCACCGATACGCTGGTGGTAAAATAGCCATCGGTGCTCACCCGGCCAGCCCCGGTAGGGCTGCGTCGCTCACAGTTTGTTGCCATGAAAATCTCTCACCGCGCTGCGGCCGTCGCGTCGGCCGCTGGCTCCCTTGCTGCCGAACCTTTACTTGCGCTGGCTTCGCCGGGCGCTGGCTTTGACAAAGCCCCGCGGCTGTCGTGCTGCTGCCGTATTTCCGAGCTGCTGCCCCTCGTCAGGCAGGTGCATGATGCCGCCCGCGCGGCTCAGCTTGCCACTGAGCGGCCCGATGTGGCCGCGTAACCTTGCGGCTCGGTCAAGCAGTACGGTAAGCAGATGGACTATCCCCTGGAACACCATACTGTGCACACCAATGGCCAGCAGCTGCACGTAGTGCAGTGCGGCCCCGTTGCGGGGCCACTGGTTATCCTCCTGCATAGCTTTCCCGAATTCTGGTACAGCTGGCGCCGGCAGCTGCCAGCCCTGGCCACGGCGGGCTGCCGGGTGTGGGCACCCGACCAGCGGGGCTATAACCTGAGCGATAAGCCCGCCGGTAGTTGGGCTTACCGGCTGCCCACGCTGGCAGCCGATATTATCGGCCTGCTGGATGCGGCCGGCCGGCCGCAGGCTGCCGTTGTGGGCCACGACTGGGGCGGCCTGGTGGCCTGGTACCTGGCCACCTATCACGCCGACCGAGTGCGGCGCGTGGCGATTCTGAATGTACCGCACCCGGCCGTGCTGCCCAGGGCTTTGTGGCGCGTGCCCGGCCAGCTGCTGCGGAGCTGGTACATGCTCTTTTTTCAACTACCCTGGCTACCTGAAAAGCTGTTTCGCAGGCGCAGCTGGCATTTTGGGGTGCAGAGTCTGCTGCGTACCAGCCGCCCCGGCACGTTTAGCGCGGCCGACCTCGAACAGTATAAGCAAGCCTGGGCGCAGCCGCAGGCACTAACCAGTATGCTAAACTGGTACCGCGCCCTGCGCTACGGAGCGGGTATGCCACGGCAGCGCCCCGTTCGGGTGCGCGTGCCGGTGCAGCTTATCTGGGGCAGGCAAGATGTTTTTCTGGCGGCCCGACTGGCCGAGCTTAGCATAGCGTTGTGCGCTCAGGGTCAGCTACATTACTTTCTGCAGGCCAGCCACTGGGTGCAGTTGGAAGAAGCTGACGCCGTAAATTCTTTATTAACTGGTTTTTTAGCTTAATTCGGCGACGCGGTATTTATTAACTTTTTGCTATATTCTGTGGCTTCTTCTCTGCGTCTGATTTCTGGCGGTGGCAGCACCGGCGTTGGCCCGGTCGCTGCCCGCCCGGTCGCACCCGAGCTGCGCAACCCGCCCGCCGACTATACCTACGACGGCTCATTTGAGGGCCTGCTTACGGTGCTGTTTCGGGTATACGACCGCAAGTCGGCCCCCAATAGTATTCAGGCGGCAGGTACGGCGCAGGGTGGCTTGTTTGCCCAGCCGGTCGCCATCGACACCGACGAGGTACTGGCTACCCGCACCTGGGATGGCCTGCTGCGCTTTATGCCCGAACCGGCGCGGGCGCGGCTCTACCACGTTTTTTTGAGCGAAGACCCTGAGCGGGAGCTCTTACTATTCCGCTACGCGGATATGGCGCTGCGGGCCGGCCGCGATATTTCCGACAACTATGCCGATGCAACCGTGCGCCGGATGCAGCGCCTGGCCCAGCAGCTTTTCCGCGAAAAGCACCGCATGGAAGCGTTTGTGCGATTTGAGAAGGCCCAGGACGGGCTGTTTCACGCTACTATCGAGCCCGATTTCGATGTGTTGCCGCTTATTGCCAGTCATTTTACGAAGCGCTACGCCGACCAGCGCTGGCTGATTTTTGACCGCAAACGCCGCTACGGCTTGTACTACGACCTGACCCGCACGACCATTGTGGAGTTTGAGGCTGCCGGGCAGCCCAGCCGGCGCGGCGAGGTGGCAGCCACGGTGCTCGATGAGCGCGAGCCACTGTTTAAAATTTTGTGGCAGGCGTATTTCGACCACGTCAACATTCCCGAGCGCAAGAACCTCAGGCTGCACCAGCGCCACATTCCGAAGCGCTACTGGAAATACCTGAGTGAGAAGCAGCCCCGCGAGCGCCGCTTTGAACCCATCAAAAACAAGCGCTCGCAGTAGCGCGGGCTGGGTATTTTGCGCTACTGGGGCTACCGCCTTCTAACTTGCAGCCTGAATACTATGGCGCACCCTGTTTTGATGAAGAATACGCTGGTTTTTGGGGCCTCGGGCCAATTAGGGCAATGTTTGGCGCAGGTGGCACAGGAGCGCAGCCTGCCGGGCCTGGTTTTTCCGCCCGAGTCGCACGCCAACATCCTGAACCCGGCGGGCTTGCGCGAGCTGTTTGAGCAGCATCGCCCGGCCTACGCCATCAACTGCGCGGCCTACACGGCGGTAGACAAAGCCGAGGATGAGCCGGAGCTGGCCCGCCAGGTGAACCGCGACGGCGTCGAAAACCTGGCCCGCCTGTGCGGCGAGTTTGGCACGACGCTCATCCAGATTTCGACCGATTTTGTCTTTGCCGGTACCGGCAATCAGCCGCTCGTCGAAACCGACGAGGCCGCGCCCATCAGCGTCTACGGCCTCACCAAGCTGGCAGGCGAGCGGGTAATTCCGACGCTCACCAGCCAGTATTTTATTCTGCGCACCAGCTGGCTCTACTCCGAGTTTGCCAACAACTTCGTGAAAACCATGCTCAGGCTGGGCCGTGAGCGCGCTGAGCTACGCGTTATCTGGGACCAGCTGGGCACGCCCACCTACGCCATCGACCTGGCCGGCTGCATTTTGCATCTTATTGAAACGGAGAGCCAGGCCTACGGCATTTACCACTACAGCAACGAAGGCGTGACGTCGTGGTACGACTTCGCCACGGCCATTTTTGAGCTAAGCGGCACTACCGTAAGAACGGTGCCCATCCGCACGGCCGAGTATCCTACTAAAGCCACTCGCCCAACTTACTCCGTGCTGGATAAGAGCAAGGCAAAAAAGGTGTTAGGTGTAGAAATTCCGCATTGGCGAGTGAGTTTGCAGACTTGTTTGGGGAAGTTGGGTGAAGGGGATTAACTATTTGTGGTGTGCTGCAACTAAATGAAAGGCAACGTACTCTCTCGCAAAAGACGTTTCTTCACTGCTAACCAAATCTGTCATGAAAGCACTTCGCCTCCTCGCACTTACTGGAATTAGTTTGCTGGCTATGAGCAATAGCTGCGAGAAAGACGCGGCCGAGCCTGCAGTTTCTTTAACGACTGGCCGGGTAGTGCGGATTGAGAGCACGATTGACGATGCTGGCAACAATCCCCGACCCCGCTGGGAAGTGGATGTTACCCCCTTATTTTTTGCTGGCTTAAATGGGGTAGCCTACCAGGAAATAAAGACATTCAATTTGCTAGATACTGTCACTTTGCTAGATACTGTCACTTATAAAGTAGGCAGCACTATTCAGTTTAACTATCAGCTCGTGCCGCAGGCGCAACATACGCCGTGGCGCACGTTGTATGAGTATGATAACACGGCAATGCAAATAGCTTGGGGCGACCGTTTACCTGAACTTACTCTCACTAATGTGCAATTAGCTAAAAGACAGTAGGGGTCATTGCTACCGCCCGTAGCTGCGGTGAATCACCAGCGCCAGTGCTACAAACGCGCTACCCACAATACACACGCCCGGCCAGCCGAAGTGCGTCCAGGCGATACCGCCGACGATGGAGCCGATGGAGCCCCCCGTGAAATACCCCGTCATGTACACCGTGTTGAGGCGGCTGCGGGCCTCGGGGCGGAGCGAGAACACGAGCGTCTGGTTGGAAATATGGGCCGACTGCACGCCCACGTCGAGTAGAATAACGCCCAGTACCAGCCCGGCCAGGTAGCCGCCGCCCAGCCCCAGCAGCACATACGAAGCCAGCGCCAGCCCCAGGCCCGCCGTGATGGCGTAGCGCGGGCCGCGGGTGTCGGCCATCTTGCCGGCCAGTGGGGCAGCCAGCGCACCCACGGCCCCCACCAGCCCGAAAAAGCCTGCTACGGCGCTGCCATAGTGGTAAACCGGGCTTTCGAGGTAAAAAACCAGGGTAGTCCAGAACACGCTGAAGGCAGCAAACACACTGGCCCCGACCAGCGCCGAGCGCCGCAAGGGGGCCAGCTCGGTCGTGAGGGTAAGCAGCGACTTCATCAGCGAAGCATACGTGCCCTGGAAAGTGGGGCGGTCGGCAGGCAGCCGCCAGGCCAGCAGGCCGGCCAGGGCCAGCATCAGGCCGGCAGCGCCTTCAAATACCACGCGCCAGCCCAGGTGCGCCCCCACGTAGCCGCTTACGGTGCGCGAAAGCAGAATGCCGATAAGCAAGCCACTCATAATGCGCCCTACAATGCGGCCCCGGTCGGCCTCGGGGGCGAGGTGAGCCGCCATCGGCAGCAGCAACTGCGGCACCGCCGAGCAGATGCCGATAAGCACGCTGGCAAGGGCGAGCAGCCCGAACGAGGGAGCCAGCGCCGCCGCGCCCAGGCAGGCTGCGGCGCCGAGCAGCATCCATAGCATGAGGCGCTTGCGCTCCAGCATATCGCCCAGCGGCACCACCAGCAGCATGCCCAGCGTGTAGCCTACCTGCGTAGCCGTGGCTACCAGGCTAGCCTGGCTATCGCGGATGTGAAACGTACGGCCAATGGCGGCCAGCAGCGGTTGGTTATAATAAATATTGGCGACCACCAGCCCGCAGGTGAGGGCCATCAGCCAGACCAGGGCCGTATCGAGGCGGGCAACTGGCTTGGGGGGCAAAATACTAGGCTCGGTGAGCAGCTCTGACATCGGATAGTGCGAAGCGTACGCCTCGCAATAGTGAATAAGGCACTCAACTCTTAACTCACCGCTGGGGTTTCGGGCCAGGGCACAACTCCGTCGCGCTGCCTGCGTTTGCCCAGGGTATGAGCCGAGGATTTGTAAAGGAAGACGATGCCCAGACCCCACCCATTGTGCCGCCCCGCGCCGCATTGCCGCCGGGCAGTCCAAACTATGTTACTCCCACCGGGCTGGAGCTGCTGCGCACCGAGCTGGTCGGGCTCGAAGCCGAGCGCGCCGCGGCCGAGGCCGACCGCGACAACGATACTGACCGTACGCATCGCCTGTCGCTCCTCAACGGCCGACTGGCCTTGCTAACCGAGCGTATAGCCAGTGCCAAAGTGGTAGACCCCCGCACCCAGCCGCCGGGCGAAGTGCGCTTCGGGGCTACCGTCACGCTGCGGACGCTGAGCGGCGGCAAAGCTGGCTTTGAGCGAAAGTTTACGATTGTGGGCGTCGACGAGGCCAGCGTAGCCGCGGGCAAGGTCGGCTTTGTGGCGCCGCTGGCCCGCGCTATTATCGGGGCCCGCCTGGGCGCGCAAGTAGTCGTAAGCCTGGGCGGGCAGGCTGAAACGGTAGAAATAGCGGCGCTCAGCTACTGAGCCGGCCCGGAGAGCCAATAAAGCTTAAAGGCATAATCGGGGGCGTTGCCTGCCGCGTCGGGGGCAATGAGGTCGGGCACCGGCAGCAGCGCCACGCCGGCCGCATCGGTCCGGATAAGGCGCGAATAGCCGGGTCGCGGCCCCCCCGCGCCCAGCGTTTGCCACCAGTCGAGGCGGTAGCGGGCGAGTGGGCGCAGGCCGGGCACGCGCAGGCTCGCCCCGCACAGGTCACTCACGTAGCGGTGCAGCTGGTCGCCGGCCGGCAGGCGGCCCAAGGAGTCGGGATGCGAAAAATGGGCCTGCTGCGCCAGTTCATTGTTGTGCGGCAGGTTGTACCAGTATTCCTCCCGCTGATGCACCCAGCCCAGCACACGCTCTGTATTGTGCAGGGCAAATGCTTCCAGGCGTGGGTCGGAGGGCAGCAGCGATGCCGGCACCACCAGCGTAGAGTCGTTATATGGGTCCGGCCAGGCGCGATTAGCCTGAGCAGGGTTCAGGCACTCGGGCGGGCCAATGCCTTGGGGGGTACAGGGGCGCGGGGCCGCCCGCTCGGGCACCAGCGCGGTGCGTAGGGGCTGGTAGGGCTGGCAGGCCAGGTCTTCGGCCGCAAAAAAGCTGGCCAGCGCCTGGAAGGACAAAAACCCCTGCTGTACGCCGCGCCAGTTGTGGTGCGTGATGCCCCAGCTCCAGAAAAACAAGCCCGCCCCGAAGCTGCCACTAAACGCCGACGACCACAGTGGATTGCGAATCTCAGCCATGTTGCGGGCGTGGTACCAGCTCTGGTTAAATCCATACTCGCCCCACTGCACGGGCTTGTGGTAGCGAGCCTGCTCGCAGGCAGCTATGTAGCTATTAAGCTGGCTATAATTCTGTAAGTCGTTGTAAAAGTGATAGCTGACAAACGACACCGCCGAGTCGGCAAAGAAGCCGCCGCCCGCTACGTAGGCCGCCGGACTGCTGGTGACGAGCAGCCGGGGGCACCACGCCTGCAGCCGGCGCGCCAGCAGTACCTGCATCTGGTCGATATAATAGGAGTTGGGGTGACGGCAGGCCGACTGCCGGCCCCAGTAAACGCTTTGGGGTTTCGGCCCCTGGTCGCTGCCCAGATTGTCAAACTCATTAAAAAGCTCTACTGCCGCCAGGTGCGAGGAGTATCCCCAGCGGGCTACTATATAGCGCAATTTGTTGGCAAAAAGCTGCTTAGCCGCCAGGTTCAGGCTGCAGCTGTCGGCAGGGTTGCGAAACACGTCGATGGGCTGGCTCACGCCCGGCAGCCGGTGGTAGGGATTGTGTGCCCACACGTAGGCATCCTGGCTTGAGTCACGCTCGATTTTGAGGTTGAAAGCAATATTAATAAAAGCTGATACTTGAAGGTAAATCCCCTTTTGCTCGGCCAGGGCCAACAGGGCGTCGAGGTCCTGGGCCCGGTTTTGCCCAGCCTCATAATTACCTGCCTGCTGCCACTCAAACTCAAAGGAGGAAGGCAGCAGCATTACGCGGGCAAAATTGCCGCCAACGGCCTGCAAGTCGCTAAATACCTGGCGGTAAGCTTTAATGGCATAAGGGGGGTAAGCATTGCGCCCGGTGGCTTTGACACCCGCCGGCACAAACTGGCTGGCCCCCGAATAACCCGTCAGATTTTCGCCCACGGCAAAAAAGCTGTGCCCATCGGCAAATTCCAGAAATGGCTGCCCGGCTGGAAAGCGCAGCGGCCCGTGCTGCCCGGCCAGTGCCGGCCCGGCCACAAACTCAAAGCCCGAATCAGTTGCCTCGGGTGCCGGGTCAGCGGGCCGGTGGCAGTGCAGGCGCAGGCGGTAGCGTCCCGGCCGTTCCAGCACAAAGCGCAGCCGCCACGGATGGGCACTTGCCAAAGCCGCCCCAATAGCCTGCCCATCCGCATCAACCCGAAAGCGCTCGGTATAGTAGCCCAGCACCGGCGCCTGCACCGGGCGGCCGGTGGCCAGCTCGGTCAGCTCGGCCGTAAGGTCCACGGCCTGCGGGTCGTACGGGTTTAGCGTGCCGGCGGCAATGGCGGCCTGCACGGCCGGCTGCAGGGCCACCGCCAGCTCAATCTTCTGGTAGCAGCGCGTCTGGACCACGCCATTTTTGATGGCCGGGGCTAGTACCACTACCTCGTGCACCTGGGCCGTTGCTACGCGTGCCAGCAGCCACAGCAGCCCCACCATCCGTATCTGCATCATGCTGCAAAGATGGGACAGGGTCGAAACAAGCTAGCCGAGCTGCTTTTTATAAGCGCCCGGCGTCAGGCCCTCGTGCTTCTTAAACAAGGCCTGGAAGTAGGAGAGGTTGTTGAAGCCGGCGCGCAGGCACACCTCGGCTACGCTGGTCAGCGGCTGGCGCAGCAGGCGCTTGGCTTCGGCCAGTCGCTCACGTACAATGAACTCGACCGGCGTCAGGCCAAACTCGCGCTTGAATACCCGGAAAAACGTTGCCTTGCTCATGCAGGCCAGCTCACTAAGCTTGTCAACCGACAGGTTATCAGTTAAGTGCTCTTTTATATAATGTACTACGGCCGCGAAGCGGTGCGTAGTCAGGTGCCGGGCATAATCCTGAAAAATCAGCTCACGGGCCTGCGTCTGCAACAGGCGCACCAGCAGCTCTTGCAGCGTGAAGCCGGCCAGCACATCCTTGGCAGCATCGGTAGTGCGCGACACGGCTACCAGGCGTTCCAGCGTGCCGGTCAGCTCGGGCGTATTAATGAGGTGCGCGAACTCGGGGCCGGCCAGGGCCCAGGGCGCGTGAGCTTCAACCCGCGGGTAGCGCTCGTTCAGCAAGTCGATAGTCTGGCGAATCGTATCGGGGGCAATGGCCACCGCCAGGCATTGCGTGGGCTGGCCCAGGCAGGCCTCGGGAAAGTCAATCTCCATTAGCTCATCTTCGCCCACTACTACCGATTCGCCGGGCAGGTAGTCGAAAGCCGGGCGGCCGGGCAGGTGCATTACTTTTTTGCCGCGCAGCATGGTCGTAAGGGCCAGGCCATCGAGCCGCAGCGCCACCCGGTGCGCTGCCTGATGCGTCTCAAAAATGCTCAGCTCAAATGAGTCGAGCGCAAAAACCGTACGGTTCTCAACCAAAGAATGCAGCTGTCCCAGCGCAAGCAGCGGCACGGCAGCAGGCAAATGAACGCGGGCGGGCATGGGTGAGAAGTAAAGGGGGATAACTTAAAAGCTTAAAATCACGAGCTGGTTAAGAGGAATAGCTCAATCTAGGCTATTTCTCTTCTAACTGCTTTGCAGTAAGTGATGACTTACTAACGCAAGTTGCGGCAATTTCAACATTTTTTGCGACAATACCACAGCTAGCCAGGCTGGGCCGGCAACAACCTTTGTCCTGTTCCCTCACCGCCTTAAAATTCCCACCTAGTTATGGTTGAAACCCTTGAAAAGCCCACCACCGTGGTGGCTCGTCCCCAGTTTAAGTCGCACTACGATAACTTCATCGGCGGCAAATGGGTAGCGCCGGTTAAAGGCCAGTACTTCGATAATCCGTCGCCCATCGATGGCAAAGCCTTCTGTAAAGTAGCCCGCAGCAGCAAGGAGGATATTGAGCTGGCGCTCGACGCGGCCCACGACGCATTCAAAACCTGGAGCAAGACTTCGCCGGCCACCCGTAGCGGCGTGCTGCTGAAAATCGCCGACATCATGGAGGCCAACCTGCCTTACCTGGCGGCCGTCGAGACGGTGGAAAACGGCAAGGCTATCCGCGAAACGATGGCGGCCGACCTGCCGCTGTGCATCGACCACTTCCGCTACTTCGCGGGGGTTATCCGGGCCGAAGAAGGCTCGGCTACCGAGCTGAATGAGAATACTTTGTCGCTGGTAATTCAGGAGCCGCTGGGCGTTATCGGCCAGATTATCCCCTGGAATTTCCCGCTGCTGATGGCCACCTGGAAAATTGCGCCCGCCCTGGCCGCCGGCTGCTGCGTGGTAGTGAAGCCCGCCGAGCAAACGCCCGCCAGCATCATGGTACTCATGGAGCTGATTCAGGACGTGGTGCCCGCTGGCGTGCTCAACGTGGTCAATGGCTTCGGCCTGGAAGCCGGCAAGCCGCTGGCCAGCAACAAGCGCGTGCAGAAAGTGTCGTTTACGGGCGAAACCACGACCGGCCGCCTCATCCTGCAATACGCCGCCGAAAACATCATTCCCGTTACGATGGAGCTGGGAGGCAAGTCACCCAACATCTTCTGCAAGAGTGTGATGGACCACGACGATGACTTCCTCGACAAGTGCATCGAAGGCGCGGTGATGTTTGCCCTGAACCAGGGCGAAATCTGCACCTGCCCCTCGCGCCTGCTGGTGCACGAAGACATCTACGATAAGTTTATTGCCCGCGTCATCGAGCGCGTGAAGGCCATCAAGCTCGGCAATCCAATGGATACCGAAACGATGATGGGGGCGCAGGCCTCGAACGACCAGTTTGAGAAAATCCTGAGCTACCTGGAAATCGGCAAGGCCGAAGGGGCCGAAGTGCTCGTGGGCGGCGAAGCCTACCAGCAGCAGGACGGTGCCTTAGCAGAGGGCTACTATATTCAGCCAACCATATTTAGGGGGCACAACAAGATGCGGATTTTCCAGGAGGAAATCTTCGGCCCGGTGCTGTCGGTTACTACTTTTAAAGACAGCGCCGAAGCCATTGAGCTGGCCAATGACACGCTCTACGGCCTCGGAGCCGGCCTCTGGAGCCGCGATGCCCACGAGCTGTACCAGATGCCCCGCGCCATTCAGGCCGGCCGCGTGTGGGTCAACTGCTACCACGACTACCCCGCCGGGGCGCCTTTTGGTGGCTACAAAGCTTCAGGCTTCGGCCGCGAAAACCATAAAATGATGCTGGCCCACTACCGCCAGACCAAAAACATGCTCATCAGCTACAGCCAGCAGAAGCTGGGCTTCTTTTAGGCAAGCGGCTGGTTTCGCTAACTGATTGCAGCTCAGGGCAGCGTCATGCTAGCTTCACGAAACAATTCGTAAGTTCAGCATGGCGCTTTGCTCCCTGTAGAACTGGCTTCAATCAGTAAAAATGACTTGGAAAGTAAAAGGAGTAAGCTGGCTGTTAGGGATTAGTCTCACCGTCGGTGGTCCTGGTGGCCGGCAGCTTGATGCCAGGCGGCATTTGGCGCGCCAGTCGGCTCCCGGCTGCGAAGCGGTGCCCCAGGCATTGCACCTGCTACAGGAATATCAGCAAACCCAGGCTATTCCGGGTATGCAGGTAGCCGCCAGCCTGCGGGGGCAGATGCTCTTGTCAGAAGGCCTGGGATATGCCGATGTGGCCCGACAGCTGCCCGTCACAACCACTACCCGATTTCGGGTGGGCAGCGTATCCAAATCCTTGACTTCCGTAGCATTAGTGCAATTGGCCGCTACTCATCGCCTTGAACTCGATGCGCCGGTGCAGCGCTACGTGCCTGGGTTTCCGGCCTCGGGCTCTCCAATTACCGCGCGAGCGCTAGCCGGGCACCTAGCCGGCATTCGCCACTACCGCCCCGGCGATGGGCATGATGCCCTGCGCACCGAGCATTATCAAACGGCCACGCAGGCCCTGGCCGTATTTCAGAACGACCCGTTGGTGGCGGAGCCGGGCACCCGGTTTTTTTACTCCTCATTCGGGTGGAACCTGTTAGGCGCAGTTATCGAAGGTGCCTCTGGCGAGCCTTTTCTGCACTATATGCAGCGCGCCGTGTGGCAGCCACTCGGCATGGTGTACACCAGCGGCGACCGCGCCGACAGCGTATCGTCCGACCGCAGTCGGCTCTATAGTAAAGGCAGTCAACTAGCTATTGCCGACGATGTGAGCTATAAGTACCCGAGCGGCGGAATGCTCTCAACTGCCGAAGACCTAGTGAAATATGGCAATGCCCTGCTAGGCAAAGCCTTTCTAACACCCGCCCAGAAGCGGCTGTTATTCACTTCCCAGGCCACCCACGATGGACGCTCAACGCACTACGGCATGGGCTGGCGCCTGGAAACTACCCGCAGTGGCCATAAGCTATACTGGCACGATGGCGTGGTAAATGGAGGAAGCGCCAGCCTGCTCTTATATCCCGACGACGACTTGGTAGTAGCTATTCTGGCCAACTCCAGGCAGGGAGCTACGTTGAATGCGAAGGCGATAGGAGATTTATTTCTATCGTGTAAATAAGTAATTTTAGAATATAGATTCTATATTCAGACAGTATTTTTCACTCACCCATGTCTACTTTCCGTGTGCTCGCTACTCAGGCCGCCGAAGCCACTATCGACCTGCTGCGCGAGGAGCACGGCCCGCTCATGTTTCACCAGAGCGGCGGCTGCTGCGATGGCTCGTCGCCCATGTGCTTTGAGAAAGGTGAGTTTCGCATCGGCGGCAGCGACGTATGGCTGGGCCAGATTCACGGCTGCGACTTTTTTATGAGTTCCAGTCAGTTTGAATACTGGCAGCACACGCAGCTTACCATCGATGTTACGAAGGGCCGGGGCGCCAGCTTTTCACTGGAAATTCCGCTGGGCGTGCGGTTTCTGATTCGCTCGCGGCTATTTACGGCAGAAGAAGCGCAGGATATGGCCCCGGTGCTCAATGGCGAAGAATACCTGGAGCAGGTTTGAGGCGCGGAACCGGGCAATAGCGCTAGCTAAACAGGGGCTGCCTAATAAAGATTATTTAATATATATTAAATAATCTTTATTAGGCAGCCCCTGTTTAGCTATTTTTTCTCCTGTACGGGCAGGTCTTCCAGGTGCGCCATGCTGATTTTCCAGCTGCCATCACCGGCTTTCTTCCACACAAACACGTAGTTGCCGGTTCCGTTACCCATTACTTTCTCGGTCGGAGTTGGCAGTACGTCTACTGAGAAGGTGCCGGCCTCGTACGCCAGGCTGCCTTCGGTGCCCGTGCTTACGCTGTAGGTTTTTAAGTTGGCAATGGTGTTGATGGTAGGGGTAATCCATTTATTGGTCACTTCATCTTTGCCCACAAAGTGCGTAGCTCCCTGCAGGAACTGCACGTCATCGGCCAGCATCGCCGTCACCTTGCTCGCATCCTTATTGTTCCAGGCGCTCACAAACTGCTGGTCGAGGTCGGCTACGCTGGCCGTCGTGCTGGTAGCATCGGCAGGGGAAGTAGTGGCCGCTGTCGGGGTGGCCGCGTTGTGGGTATTGCCCGAGCAGGCGGTGAGCAGCGTGGCTGTGCAGCACGCGAGTAAGTAAAGTTTCATGAAGGTTTTGGGTAAGTTAGGCAACAGAATAAAATATTGCCAGCCACTCAGGCGAGGCCCGGTTGGCTGGCTTACCGGGCAGCAAGCGAGGCTACCAGCTTTTGCGCAGCACCGCCGAGTCGGGATACGGCGTGCCCGCCTGGTCGAAGCCAGGGTTGGGGAAGAAGCCCGCTGCTACAGCCACATCGGCTACGGCCGGGGCCGCTCCGCGAGCCTGGCTGGCTTCGGCCCGGCGCTCGGCTGCGAGGCGACGCTCGGCAGCCATTCGGATGGCAGCAGCGTGCGCAGCTTTGGCGTGGGCGGCGGTGGCCCGCTCGGTAGCCGCGTGGGCAGTTGCCTGGGCAACGGGGGTAGGCTCGGCAGCGGCGGCCTGCTGTGAAGCAGCTGCCTGGGCATCGGCGGCCGCCTGCTCCTGAGCGGCAGCTTGCTGCGCCGCCGCTGCGTCGGCTGCTTTGCGCTTGTTATCAGTGTATTTGCCGAGCGCAAAGCCGGCACCGGCACCGGCCAGGCCGCCAATCAGGCCACCTACTTTCCGGTTGCGGCCATTGATGAGCAAGCCACCCAACACGCCGGCCGCTCCGCCAATGGCGGCGTCTTTTGTTTCGGGGCTCCAGCCTTTGCGGGGCTGCGGCAGGGTTTGGGCCTGGGCCTGGTAGCCCGGAAAAAGACCCAGCAGGGCCGGAAGCAGGAATAACCAACTAATGCGTTTCATGGGAGTAGGTAAGTGAGAATGGCTAAGCTAAGCAAGTAGTACGGAGGAGGTGGCAAGCACTGTGCCAGGTACGCAGGTAGCGGGCTGGTAGTTAAAGCCGAAGCCAACGTTCTGATGCGAAATAAGCGCTAAGCTGGTAGCTATTACTGCTTCCTTACCAGCACCCGTACCTCCACCGTCCGCCCGCGGTCGTCGGCACACGATATCTTAACCTCACCCTGGGGCGGACTGAAAAATACCGGCGCCGTGGCGGGTGCTGCTTGCAGATACCGGTCATTGATGTACCAATACACGCGGCGTACTTCGGCCGGAGCCGCGCAGCTGAGGCGTAGCTGCTGTTTTTCGGCCGCATCGAGCACGTATTCGGCATGGGCCGCCGGCGAGGTAATAGCTAGCAGCGGCGCGGCATCCGGGCCGGTGTTGCCGGCCTCGTCGGGGCCGCGCACCAGGCGGCAGGCCGGATTGTGCGGCGGCAGGCGGCGCGTGGGCAAGCCCTGGCTCTCGCGAAAGGCCAGCACCTCGGGCTTCAGGTTGGCAAACAGCTCGCGACGGTAGCCACTAGCCGGGGCACAGGCCCGGCAGTAGCAATACCGGCCATCGGCCGAGAGCAATACTTCCTGCATATGCTGGCAGCGCTGGCCCCCCGACACGCCCGGCAGGTAATAATCGAGCAGCTGATTTGGGCAGTGCTCGCCCGGTACCTGGCCGGTTTCGGCGCATACCAGCCGAAAGTCGAGGCTGGCCGGCGGCGTAAACCATTCGTTGTAGTCATTGTAGGCCAGCGCGTTGAATAAATCGAATAGTAGAGGTGAGGCAACGTCGGCCCCCGTCAGTGCCGGGCTCCCCTGCCCATTAAAATTGCCCACCCACACCCCAATGGTGTAGCGGCGGTTGTAGCCGATGCTCCAGGCATCGCGGCGGCCGTAGCTGGTGCCGGTTTTCCAGGCAATGCGCGGCAGGTGCCGGCTGGCCGCGGCATCGACGGGCAGGTCGGGCCGCGTGCGCTGGGCCAGGATGTCGGTGATGAGGTAGGCGGCCGCTTCAGAAATCAACAATGGATTCAACGAGCTGCCAGAAGCTCCTCGGGCCTTTAGCGCGGCTTCGTTAAATTTTGATTTATCAGTTAAAAATTCTAGTTCCTGCCAGCGCCCGCCATTTGCCAGGGCTGCGTACAGGCCCGTCAGCTCTTCCAGCGTGGCACCGCAGCCGCCCAGAATGGTGCTCAGGCCCAGCTGAGGCGCATCGCGCGCCACCTGCCGAAAGCCCGCCTGCCGCAGCTTGCCGGTAAAATTATCAACCCCCATCGCCGAGAGCACGCGCACGGCCGGGATATTGAGCGAGTAAGTCAGCGCCCGCTCCATCGTCACCTCGCCCTGGCAGTGCTTGTCGAAGTTTTCGGGCCGGAAGCCCTGGAAATTGGTGGGCACATCGGGCAGCACGGTTTTGGGCGTCAGCAGGCCCTGGTCGAGCGCCAGCCCATAGAGCAGGGGCTTGAGCGTGCTGCCCGGCGAGCGCACCGCCCGCACGCCATCGACCTGCCCCAGCGCGGCCGCATCCTGAAAATCGATAGCGCCTACGTAGGCTTCTACGGCACGGGTCTGGTTATTTACTACCAGCACGGCGGCCTGCGAAATGCCCAGCGTGGCCAGGCGGCGCACGTAGTTGCGGGCTAGGTCTTCGGCCTTGGCCTGGGTTGCCGGCAGCAAGCTGCTGTGAATAAGTGCCTCGGCTGACTGGCTCAGCACCAGCCGCCGGGCCAGGTGCGGGGCCAGGGCCGGAGCGGGGTGCCGATGCACGGCCAGCGGCTCCAGCAGCGCATCGGCAATATCCTGAGCCGGAAAGAGCTTTTTGCGCCCGAAATAGCGGAGCCAGCGATTGCGCTCCTGCACAATCTGCGCATTGTTTTTTCCGAGCACCAGCCCGCCCGGCCGGTTGGGAATAATGGCCAGCGTAACCGTCTGGGCCAGCGACAGATAATCGGGGGGCTGCTGAAAATAAAGCAAAGCCGCCGACTTCACGCCTTCAATATTAGAGCCGTAAGGCACCAGGTTGAGGTAGAGCTGCAATAGCTCGGATTTGCTATAGTGAGCCTCCAGCTGCACGGCGCGCAGCATCTCCAGCAGCTTATTGCCGAAGGTGCGCGCTTTGGGCTCCAGTAGCCGCGCCACCTGCATGGTAATGGTGCTGGCCCCGGTAGTGCGGCCCCGGCCCAGCAGGTTGCGCCCGGCAGCCTGCACTATCGCCACCGGATTAACGCCGAAATGATAGCGAAAATACCGGTCTTCTTTCTCAATAATTGCGGTTTGCAGCACCGGCGTTATCTCCGGCAGCTCGGTTTTCATGCGCCACTTCTGGGTGGGGTTGAGGTAGGCGTGCAGCACACTGCCGTCGGCGGCCAGTACCAGCGGCGAGTACTGCGGCACGGGTGGCAGCGGCCAGTGGCGGTCGGCCAGCCCGGCCAGCAGCACCAGAAAGGCCAGCCCCAGCGCAACCCGAAAAAGCCTCTGCCGATGCCTCATGCAGCGAATGTAGCGCAGTTCGTGCTGTGTCTTACAGGTACTTGATTTCTTGTAAGGCAAAGCGCTGCACCTCGCCACCTATTTCCACAGCCAGCCGGCCATCGGTATCCACGCCCACAATCCGGCCCCGCACGCGGCGGCCAGCCACCTCGTAGTCGTGCCATTCCTGATAGCGGTAGAGCGCCGCCAGGTAGGCCCGCCGCACCTCACCCACCTGGCCGGCCCGCAGCTGCAAGTAGCGCCGCTCCAGGCACTCAAGCAGGCGGGCCGCCAACTGCTCGCGCTGAAAGTAGCGGCCCGTGAGCACGCCCAGCGAGGTAGCCGTGGGCACGGCGAAGTGCCGCTGATTCACATTTAACCCAATCCCGACAACGCTGGACTGAATCTTTGCGCCGCTCAGGCTGTTCTCAATGAGAATTCCCCCAAACTTCTGGGTTCCGAAATACAGGTCGTTGGGCCACTTCAGCCGCAGCTGCGGCGAGGGCTGAAGCAGCGTTGCGGCCCAGTCGTACACGCCCAGCGCCACGGCCTGGCTCAGCAAAAACTGCTGGCTGGCGTCGAGAAACGTGGGCAGCCACACGATGGAAAGCGTCAGGTTTTCGCCCGGCGCGGCCAGCCACTGGTTGCCACGTTGGCCGCGGCCGGCAAACTGGTCGTCCGTTATGACGGTACATCCTTCACTGGCCCGGTTTTCGCGCAGCAGTTGCTGCGCTTCGGAGTTAGTGGAAGGGCAGGCGGGCAGCCAGATAAGCTGCTGACCCGTGAATAAGGTAGTTGGGCTGATGACCACGGAGGTTAGCAGTCGTATATTAGCTAGGTAAAAACGTAAACTTACTCTATGAAGAGCACCTTGGTTCGACAGGATTCGGACACATTGGCAGACGTAGCCGTTCGCGGCCTCCAGGACCGCAAAGGAATGGACATTGTAGTTCTCAACCTAAAAGAGTTGAAAAATGCGGTGGCCGATTATTTTATCATCTGCTCGGCTTCTTCCGATACCCAGCTCGACGCCCTGGCTCGCTCCGTAGAAGAGGAAGTAGAGAAAGTGACCGGCCAGGCCCCCTGGCAAAGCGAAGGCCGCACCAATCGCGAGTGGATATTGTTGGATTACGTCGACGTTGTCGTTCACGTTTTCCTGCGCGACCGCCGGCAGTTTTACGCCCTGGAAGAGCTGTGGGGCGATGCCGAGATTACGCATATCGAAGATACGGCCGACGTGGCCCGGCACTAAAGTATCGGGCTGCCAGCCGCGTCTGCGGGTAGCGTTGCCAACAACGCTGGTCTGGCGCGGTTGCTTTCAAGTCCATTAAACTAAGTTAATTTTTATGTCTGATACGACGCCCACTAAACGCCGCAAGCCCACGCTGCCTAATCCCACGCCCCGGCCGGGAGTACAGCTCTGGGTGATGGCGGGGCTACTGGTGCTCTTTATCGGGATGTTCTGGTTTAACAATCAGAACGCCGCTATTAAAATCAATCAGCAGAAGTTTGAGCAGATGCTGGCCGCGGGCGATGTACACGATGTGTCGCTCGTCAACTCGAAAACCGTAGAGGTTGGCCTCACGCCGGCTGCTCTGCAGAAGCCTGAGTATCAGCGCGAGCTTACGGCGCACCGCGGGCCGTTTGCCGACCGGGGCGCGCAGTACTACTTCCCGATTTTCGACGCGAAGTATTTCCAGGAGCAGCTCGATAAGCTGCAGGCCAACAAGCCGGCCGAGCAGCGCCTGCGCCTCGACCCCGTGGACCGCGTAGGCCTGCTCGACATTGTGAGCAGCTACGGGCTGATTATTCTCAGCATTATCCTGTTCGTGTTCCTCATGCGCCGCATGAGCAGCGCGGGTGGCCCCGGCGGCCAGATTTTTAACATTGGCAAGAGCCGCGCGGCGCTTTTTGAAGGCGGTGATAAAGTGAAGATTACGTTTAAGGACGTAGCCGGTCTGGAAGAAGCAAAAGAAGAAGTGCAGGAGATTGTGGAGTTTCTGAAGAACCCTAGTAAATTCACTATATTAGGCGGTAAGATTCCAAAAGGCGCTTTGCTCGTCGGACCTCCCGGTACTGGCAAAACCCTGCTGGCCAAAGCCGTAGCCGGCGAGGCCGATGTGCCGTTCTTCTCGCTCTCGGGCTCCGACTTCGTCGAGATGTTTGTGGGCGTGGGCGCGGCCCGGGTGCGCGACCTGTTCAAGCAAGCCAAGGCCAAAGCGCCGTGCATCATCTTTATTGATGAGATTGACGCCGTGGGCCGCTCGCGGAGCAAGGGCTCGATGCCCGGCGGCAACGACGAGCGCGAAAATACCCTGAACTCGCTGCTGGTAGAAATGGATGGTTTCGGCACCGACTCGGGCGTTATCATTCTGGCGGCTACCAACCGGCCCGATACCTTGGACTCAGCCCTGCTGCGCCCCGGCCGCTTCGACCGGCAGATTAGTATTGACAAGCCCGATATCAACGGCCGCACGGAGATTTTCAACGTGCACCTCAAGCCCCTCACCCTGGGCCCCGATGTGGATGCCAAGCGACTATCGGCCCAAACGCCGGGCTTTGCGGGCGCCGAAATTGCCAACGTCTGCAACGAAGCCGCCCTAATTGCGGCGCGCCGTGATAAAAAATTTATTACGAATCAGGACTTTACCGATGCCATTGACCGCGTAATCGGGGGCCTTGAGAAGAAGAATAAGATTATCAGCCCCCAGGAAAAGCGGATTGTGGCCTACCACGAAGCCGGCCACGCCATTGCCGGCTGGTTTCTGGAGCACGCCGACCCGCTGGTGAAAGTAAGCATTGTGCCGCGCGGCGTAGCGGCGCTGGGCTATGCCCAATACCTGCCCCGCGAGCAGTTTCTGTACAACGTAGAGCAGATGACCGACGAGATGTGCATGACGCTGGGCGGGCGCGCTGCGGAAGAAATCGTATTTGGCAAAATCTCGACCGGCGCGCTCAGCGACCTCGAGCGCATTACCAAAACGGCGCAGTCGATGGTGGCTATCTACGGTATGAACTCGAAGCTCGGCAATGTGTCGTACTACGACTCGAAGGGCCAGAATGAGTATGGCTTCTCGAAGCCTTACTCGGAAGCTACGGCGCAGCTCATGGACGAAGAAATCCGCCACATTATCGAGCAGGCGTATATCCGCACCAAGGAATTGCTGATAGAGCGCCGCCACGAGCTGGAAGTAGTAGCCAAGGAGCTGCTGGAAAAAGAGGTGCTGCTGCAAGACGACCTGGAGCGCCTCGTGGGCAAGCGCCCCTTCGATGAGCAGACCACCTATCAGGCGCACATGGCCGGCACCGACCGCTCCGAAACCCTGAGCGACCTCAAGCAGGAGCATCCCGGCCTGCCCTTAGGCCAAGACACGCCCGAGCCGCACCTGCCCGGCCTCAATGAGCCCGAAATAGTATAGGTTTTTATCTATATTTATTCAATATCCGTGTTAAAAAGGCCAGCCGCAAGGCTGGCCTTTTTGGTGGCTGTTACCTTTGCCTTATGCTTTCATCGCGCGATAAATTGCTGAGCCGTATCCGTGCGGCCCTGGCCGCCGGGCCGGCCCCGGCGCCACCGGTGCCCGATTGGGCCGCGCCGGTGCATCCGCCGCTGCCGGCCGCCGACCTGGCCGTGACGTTTGCGAACAATTTTCGGCGTATCGGGGGCGAGTTTTTTTACTGCGAAAGCCTGGCGCAGCTCGGCAGTGAGTTGCGTACCTGGCTGGCCGGGCACCTGCCGGCCGGCCAGCAGTTTTACGTGTGGGAGCCAGCTATGCAGGCACTGCTTAGCACCGCCCAGGTGCCGTTTCAGGCCACAGAAACTGATTTTAAAGCGCAGGCCGCCGTGGGCCTTACGTCCTGTGAGGCGCTGGTAGCCCGCACGGGCAGCCTGGTCGTAACACCCGCTTCAGCCAGCGGCCGGCGCCTTAGCATCTACCCCGACCAGCATATTGTAGTGGCCCGCCCAAGCCAGGTAGTGGCCGAAATCGGCGACGCGCTGCGTACCGTGCAGGCTCGCTACGGCGCTGCGCTGCCCTCTATGTTATCGCTCACTACGGGCCCCAGCCGCACGGCCGACATTGAAAAAACCCTGGTGCTGGGGGCCCACGGTCCGCGTCGGCTCAGCTTATTCTTACTGGAAGATGACGCCGAAAACATTGCCTGAGCTGCCACCGCTGGCAATGGCACCGGGGCAGCGCGTGTATTTCGCCTCCGATTTTCATCTGGGTGCGCCCGATGCCGCCACTTCCCGCGAGCGGGAGCGCCGCATTGTACGCTGGCTCGATATGGCCGCCCAGGATGCCGCAGCAATATACCTTTTGGGAGATATATTCGACTTTTGGTTTGAGTACAGACACGCTATTCCCCGGGGGTTTAGCCGCTTGCAGGGCAAGCTGGCCGAGCTGACGGATGCCGGGCTGCCCATTACCCTCTTTACCGGCAACCACGACATGTGGATGTTTGGCTATTTTACCCAGGAAATGGGCATTCCCATTCTGCGCGAGCCGGTGTCGCAGCGCATGGGTACGCAGCTGTTTCACATTGGCCACGGCGACGGCCTGGGGCCGGGCGACTTTGCCTACAAGCGCCTCATGAAGCCCGTATTTAACTCGCGCTTTACGCAGTGGCTGTTTGCCCGCCTGCACCCCAACCTTGGCATTGGCATTGCCAATAGCTGGAGCCGGCATTCGCGCATCCAGAACGGCGCGGCCGACGCTACCTATTTTGGGGAAGATGAATGGCTGCTCGTGCATTGCCGCGAGCTCGAAAAGCGCCAGCACCACGACTATTACGTGTTTGGCCATCGCCACCTGCCGCTCGATGTGGCCGTAGGCCCGGGCAGCCGCTATATTAACCTCGGCGAATGGGTCAATTATTGCTCGTATGGCGTGTATGATGGCAGTACGATGGTTTTGCAGGAGTTTACGGGTTGAAGTAAGCATGTGGAAGACCCCGGCAGCAATAAAGGAGAGCAGGCTTGGAGCATTGACGCGCCTCGTGGCTGCGGCCTCTTCATTGCTGGTTCTGCCTTCCGGGTTCGTGCAGGCGCAAACCGTGCCTGGGGCTGCCTCGGTGGCTCCGGCCGGCCGCGTGGCGCCGGTTGAAACAGCTCCCGCTACCAAAGCTCCGGCTGCCAGCGTACTGGCTCCCGCGCCGGGCACCTGGACGCTCGTGAAAACCCTGACGCTGCCCGGCCCCGGCGCGGCCTCACTCGACCGGCGCGGCACGCTTTACCTGGCCGACCAGGACAATAATCTTCGGCAGCTGGCCCGCGACGGGCAGCCGCTCAATACCTATTCGCCCACGCAACCCGGCCATGTGGCCGTGGTAGAAGCCTGGAACCAGAATAGCCTGCTGGTTTTTTACGACGACCGCCAGCAGGTGCTGCTGCTCGACCGCTTTCTGGCGCCGCTTAGCGAGATACGACTGGCCGACTATATCGACGGCACCATCCGCACGGCTACGCTGGCCCCCGACGGCTTGCTCTGGCTGCTCGATGAAAGTACGCTGACACTCCGCGAGTTTGACCCTCAGGCGCTGCGCGTGGTGCAGAATACACCGCTCGACCTCATTATCGGCCATAGCCGGCCTGACTTCCGCTTTCTGCGCCAGTACCAGAACAACGTGTACCTCGTGGACCACACCAGCGGCATCTTCGTGTTCGATAACCTCGGCAACTATCGCAAGAAGCTGCCCTTTACCGGCCTCGATTTTATCACGTTTCGGGGCGATGAGCTGGTATACATCAGCGGCGGAGAACTACACTTCTTTCACCTTTACAGCCTTACTGAACGCACCCAGCCGCTGCCGGCCGGCCTTGATGCAACAAGCGTGCGCCAGATACTGCTTGGTGACCAGTTTGCTTATTTCATCACCAGTAAGGGCATTAGTATCTATCAGCTATGATAGCGTAAGAGTCCGTTCATAATGAGACAGTAGCGCTAAAAAATAGTGCAGATTATCGGGCTAATGTGGCTCGCGGGCCGCGCGGTTGTAGCCACGTTGCAGAAGTGAAGAAAGGGCAGGGAGCATGTAACCAGGTGGGCGGCCGGCCGTTAATCCAGGCAAGTAATCCATTCCTTTTCCCTTTTCCACATGAAAGCCTTAGTGTTTCACGGCCCGCGCAACGTTAGCGTCGATACAGTTGACGACCCCAAGCTGAAAGACTCGCGCGATGCCATCATTCGCGTAACCAGCACGGCCATCTGCGGGTCCGACCTGCACATCTACAACGGCAGCCTGCCTACCTCGCCCATGGTGCTTGGGCACGAGTTCATGGGCATTGTGGAAGAAGTAGGCCGCGGCGTGGGCAACCTCAAGCGGGGCGACCGCGTGGTAGTACCCTTTCCGGTGGCCTGCGGCA
Source organism: Hymenobacter baengnokdamensis (assembly GCF_008728635.1). NCBI lineage: Bacteria > Pseudomonadati > Bacteroidota > Cytophagia > Cytophagales > Hymenobacteraceae > Hymenobacter > Hymenobacter baengnokdamensis. The sequence goes on from NZ_CP044285.1 coordinate 1,970,392, forward strand.
CCTGTTTTTTTTGCAACCACGCGCTGCCCGGCCACTGCGAAAACTCTAACCCCGAGCACTATGGCCCCGAGGGGGGCCTGATGACCCAGAAAGGCGGCGCGCTTTTCGGCTATACCGACCTCTACGGTGGCTACGACGGCGGCCAGGCCGAGTACGTGCGGGTGCCCTACGCCGACTTTGGGCCGCGTAAAGTGCCTGATTTCCTGAGCGATGAGCAGGTATTGTTCCTGACTGATATCTTCCCCACCGGCTATTCCGGTATCGACTGGGCCGAGGTGCGGGGCGGCGAGTTTATTGCTATTTTCGGCGCTGGTCCGGTAGGTATTATGGCTGCTAAAAGCGCCTGGCTGCGCGGTGCCGCCCGCGTGGTTATCATTGATACGCAGCAGTATCGACTCGATAAGGCCAAAGAAACCACGCGCTGCGAAACCATTCTGTGGGAAAGCCACGACCAGGTAGTGCAGCTGATTCGCGACATGAGCGAAGGTCGGGGGGCCGACGTCTGCGTCGATTGCGTGGGCTTTGAGCCCGACCGCGACCTAATCGACCGCGCCAAGGCCGTTATCAATCTTGAAAAAGGCTCGCCTAAGGTGCTGGAAACCTGCATGAGCGCGGTGCGGCGCGGCGGCGTAGTGTCGGTGCTGGGCGTGTACGTGACGACCAACGATAACTTCCCGGTCGGGCAGTTTTTTGATAAAGGCATTAAGCTGGTAGGTGGTCAGGCTCCGGCCCATCGGCACATCGACAAGCTGTTGCAGCACATTATTAAAGGCGAAGTAGTGCTTGATGATATTATCTCGCACCGCCTGCCCCTAAGCCAAGCTGCGCACGGCTACGACATCTTCCGTCACAAAAAGGATAACTGCGTGAAAGTAGTGCTCAAGCCCGGCGAGTAATATAGGTAATTGATACTATTTAGCCCGGTTGCTTACACTGAAAATGAAGTAAGCAGCCGGGCTTTTTTTCAGCTCTTGCGTATCTTGTTAGTGCGAATAGATACTAGAGTACAGAAGATACGTTTTACTTGCATTAATGCCGAAAAAATACGTTCAGCGTAGCGTTGTCTGGCTTCTTGCGCTGGCTAGGGTGATTTTGCTAAGTACCTCGCCAGTGCTGGGGCAGGTTGCCGACAGTAAGCTGGCTCCCAGGGTGGCGGCTGCCATTCAGCGTAGCCCTGGCCACCAGGCGGTACGCCTGCGGGTGCGCGATGCGGCGGCCTTCTGGCAGTGGGCAAAGCAGTCGCAGCCTGAAATGCAGCTTGGTTGGGGCCCGATTGGCGAAACTACGCTAACAGTCAGGCATATAACGGTGAAGCAGTTGGCTGCTTTGGCCGCCTCGCCGTTGGTTGAGTTTATAGATGTGCCCGACCGCGTGGCCCACGACGAGCGCCTGCTCAATGGGGCCGACCTGACCGTGAACGGCCTGCGAGCCGTGCAGCGTCACTACCCGGCGCTGACCGGCCAGGGCCTGACGGTAAGCATCAAGGAAAACCCCTTGGATGCTACTGACCTCGACTTTCGGGGGCGCTTGTTGAATACACCGGCCGGCACGGTTATCGCCTCGGCGCACGCCAGCATTATGGCCACGCTTATTGCGGGCGGCGGCAACTCGGGGCCGGCGGGGGAGGGAGCCGCCCGGCAGGCGGCTATTGCGTCGTCGTCCTATTCCAACCTGCTGCCCGATGCCAACGATGAGCTTATCAAGCTGGGCGTGAGCGTGCAAAATCATTCCTACGGTACGGGTATCGAAAATTATTACGGCCTCGAAGCCCTGGGCTACGACCAGCAGACGCGCCAGCTGCCCACGCTGCTACACGTTTTTTCGTCGGGAAATTCAGGCACCGCCGCCAGTTCCGACGGCTTGTACAAGGGGTTGGTGGCCGTGGACAATCTTACCGGCCAGTTTAAGATGTCGAAAAATTCGCTGGCCGTTGGCGCTACCGATGCGCTGGGCCAGGTGGCGGCGCTCAGCTCGCGCGGGCCGGCCTACGATGGCCGCATCAAGCCCGAGCTGGTGGCGTATGGCGACGCGGGCTCGTCCGATGCGTCCGCGTTGGGGTCGGGGGCCGCCTTGCTCGTGCAGCAGGCGTACCGCGATAGCCAGGGTGGCACCTTGCCACCCGCCGCTTTGGTAAAGGCGGCGCTCATCAACAGTGCCGACGATGTGGGCCGGCCGCAAGTCGATTTTGTGTCGGGCTTTGGCCAGCTTGATGCCTTGGGGGCCGTGCGAACGGTGTTGGAAGGCCGCTACCGCTTTGGCACCGTGGCGCAAAGCCAGGAGCAGGTCATTAGCCTTCCTGTACCGCCAGGTACGGCGCAGCTGAAAGTGACGCTGGTCTGGACCGACCCTGAGGCAGCAGCCAACGCCACTAAGGCACTCGTCAACGACCTCGACCTGGCGGTGCAGGGGCCGGGCAGCACGCAGTGGCTGCCCTGGACGCTTAGCGCTTATCCCAGCCTCGACTCGCTGGCGATGCCCGCCCGCCGGGGCGCCGACCACCTCAACAATGTAGAGCAGGTAACTATCGAGCAGCCCACGGCGGGTACCTATCAGCTACGGGTGCGTGGCTACGCCGTGCCCAGCAGTCCGCAGGCGTTCAGCCTGGCCTACGAAGTGACAGCTCCCGGCCTGGAATGGGTGGTACCCAGCAGCTTGCTTGATGTGCGGCCGGACCAGCCCACGCTATTGCGCTGGGCCTGGGCCGGCCCGCCCGCTGCTGGTCGCCTCGACTACCGCCCAGTAGGGCAGGCCAGCTGGCGCACCCTGGCGGCGGGCGTCGACCTGAGCCAGCGCACCTACAGCTGGGTTGCGCCTGATACTGCCACACTGGCGCAGGTTCGCTGGGTGTTTGGCAGCCAGGTAGTTGTGTCTGATACTTTTGCGCTGGCCCGGCCGCTGCCGCTACACGTCGGCTACATCTGCCCCGCCGCTACGCTCCTGACGTGGCCCGCTACGCCGGGGGCTGCGCAGTACCAGGTGTATCGGCTGGGTGCGACGGCTCTGGAGCCCTTCAGGCTCATAGCCGATACCCTGTTGAGTATAGTGCCCAGCCAGAATGCGGGCCCTTATTTTGCAGTGGCCCCCGTGCTAGGTGGCAAACTAGCCGAGCGCGGAGCCACTGCCAACCTGTTCGAAGCAGGAATTAGCTGCTACATCCGCTCGTTTCTGGCACAGCAGCCCATTGCGGATACCGCGCGCTTATCGCTGGTGCTGGGTAGTCTTTATCACTTGCAGTCGGTGCAGCTCCAGCGCCTTGGGCCGGGCGGCTTTCAGCCAGTCCAGACGCTGCTGCCCGTGACGCGGCTCACTACCCTTTTTACCGACCTCGGCGCCTCCACGGGCCTCAATCAATACCGTATTCTGGGGCAGGATGCAAGCGGGCAGCAGTTTTACAGCGATACGGTAACGGTGCAGCTGGTGCGCCGCCACGAGCTGCTGGTGTTTCCGATACCAGCCCTGGTAGGGCAAGACCTGCAGGTGGCCGGCGAGCCCGGTGCGGAGCTGCAAATCAGCCTCTACGATGCCCTGGGCCGCCTGGTACGCACGGCCACCGTCAACGGGGCCCTCAACCTGGTGGCTACGGCCGGCCTGCGTCCGGGCGTGTATCTGCTACGGGCTGCTCCAGCCGGTAGCACCGCGCTCACCCGGCGGGTGATACTTGTTGAATAACAGTTAATTATGAGAGAATATATTATTATACTTGTCAAGAATTTTAAAATAAGGTCGTCATGACGACCTTATTTTAATTGAAGCTATTTAGGAAGTCGAATTGGGCAGTATTCTGGGCGGGCTGCCGGCTGTCCGCTCGTTAGATGAACAAATAGCGTGAACGACGAGCGGACAGCCGGCTAAAAACCAGCAGCCCGCCCCCTACACTGACTTGGAAATCACGCTGGTAAATAATAATATTATTGTTTAATATAAATATTATGCATTATTGAGTGAATGCTTATACCAGCTACTGGTAAAAGTAAAGCCCCGGCCTGCTGAGCAGGCCGGGGCTTTAGCAGCCTAAGCGGGGAAGCTTAGTACAAGTAGTTCAGCGCCGTTACGTCGTTGGTGTTGAATGGCCGGTTTACGCCGTTGCCTACGCAGGCCAGCATCCAGGAATTGGGGTCGGCGGCCGAGGGCGTGCCGGGAATAAGAATGGCTCCTACGCCGCTGGCTCCTTCATTCGAGGCGCTGCCCCCGCAACTGTACGCCCGGTTCATGTAGTCGGTGTGGCGGAAACCGATGCAGTGCCCCATCTCGTGCGCCATGATGGTGGCGATGTAGTTAGTATTCGTACTGTTAATCACGCTGGGTACCAGCGTGAAGCCCGGTGCAGGATTGCCGCCGCTTGGGAAGCCGCCCGACTGGCCCAGAACGCCCGGTCCCAGGTTCGAAGAGTACTTAACGGGCAGGTCGGCCGTGCCCGAGGTAATCCGGGTAAAGTGCAACTGCAGATTAGCTGCGTTGTAGCGACGGATGGCCTCGTCAACGGCCGTTACGTAGGCCGACGGGAACTGGGTCGACAAACTCACGGTGAGGGTACGGGGCAGGCCGGTAACCAGGTTGGTGGTGCGGTACTGCTCATCAGCGCCCACGCGTAGCATCTTATAGTCGGTCCCGCCAGCCAGCACCTGGGGCGTGAGCAGGATATCGCCTTCTACCACATAGCCACCTTCGACAGCCCGGAGGTCGCCGGTACCAAAGCCCAGGGCTTTTACCTGGGCAGTTACCTCAGGGGTAATTTGAGTGGGCTGGGTAGCCACATCCTGTGATTTCTGGCAGCCGGCGAGCGTGAGAGCAGCGCCCATGACCAGTAGTGCGGAAAATTTGAACATTGGTTTGGTTTGGAAAAGGGTGAAAAGAAAATGAAAATTGTGCCCAAATGTGAAAAGGATTTTTTATTCCGCAATTGGTAGCTAAACAAATGCCTAAATGTTACACGTTTGCGTAACATTGTTGCTAATATGCTATAAGAAGATTTTTTATAACATTGCGCATTCAGTTGAAATAAAAGAAATTTTTTGTATATAAAACAGTTAATAAATACCAATAATTAACGTCCCCGCCCAGCTTGCCCAGAGTAGCCGCCGTTTCACGTTCGGCCGGGAAGAGCTGGCCACTCTGGGCAACAACGAGTGCAAATTTCAGGTCCGGGTACAGCTTGGCTGGGGTGGGCTGCCGGTCGGCCGCCCAGTGCCCGGATTTGGAAGCGGCTCTGGGTACGAATTGCTCGAAACTGAGCGTAGGTGGGCGCCGACAGCCGCCGTATCTGGCCCTAAGCAGCCGTGTTGAACAGCGAGCGGTGGTTTCTTTCCAAACTTTTCGCCTTGCCGAATGGGTTATCTTTGCTAAGTTCCCCCTTTCGTGCGGCCTCCCTGGCGTGGCCGCCTCATCTATAGATAATTCAGCCTCATGGCTTGTGCTACTTGTTCATCCGGCGGCGGCTGCTCTACCAGTAAGGTGGGTGGCTGCGGCTCCAAAGGCGGCTGCTCTTCGGGCGGCTGTACCCGGCTTAATGTATTCGACTGGCTCGCCGACGTAGATATGCCCAGCGACTTTCGCGGGTTCGACTGCGTGGAAGTTCGCTTTAAGGGCGGGCGCAAAGAGTTTTTTCGCAACGATAAATTTCTGCCGCTGGTTACCGGCGATGCGGTGGTAGTAGAGGCCGCCGGCTCGGGCTGGCACCTGGGCCACGTCTCGCTCAAGGGCGAGCTGGTGCGCCTGCAAATGCGCAAGAAGAAAGTGCCGACCGACTCGCGCGACATTCGCCCCATTCTGCGCGTGGCTACCCCCGATGATGAGGAGCGCTGGCAGGCCGTGCGCGACCTCGAAAACGGTACCATGTTCCGGGCCCGCGCGGTTGTGGACGAGCTGCGCCTCAAGATGAAGCTCTCCGACGTTGAGTACCAGGCCGACCGTACGCGGGCGCTCTTCTATTATTCGGCCGAAGACCGGGTTGACTTTCGGGAGCTTATCCGGCGGCTGGCCGATGAGTTTCGGGTGCGGGTAGAGATGCGCCAGATATCGCTGCGCCAGGAAGCCGGCCGCATCGGCGGCATCGGGGTGTGCGGGCGCGAGCTATGCTGCTCTACCTGGCTTACCGACTTTAAAGCGGTGAGCACCACTGCCGCCCGCTACCAGAACCTGAGTCTCAACCCCCAAAAGCTGGCCGGCCAGTGCGGTCGCCTCAAGTGCTGCCTCAATTATGAGCTGGATGCCTACCTCGATGCGCTAAAAGATATTCCGCAGGTGCAGCGCCCGCTGCAAGTGGCTACGGGCGAGGCGTTTTTACAGAAAACCGACATCTTTCGCAAGCGCATGTGGTTTGCCTTTAAAGGCGACAACAACTGGGTGATGCTGAGCGCTGAGCGCGTGCGCGAAGTGCTGGAAATGAACAAGCGCGGCGAAAAGCCCGATACCCTGCTGGCTCCGCGCCAGGAAGAGGAGGTTGCTCCCGCCGTTTCGACTCTGATGGAAGGCGAGCTCGACCGCCTCGACGACCAGATAAAAGCTGGCAGCAAGCGTGGCAAGCGCAAGCGCAAAGACCGCAGCGAGCGCCCCACCAGCACTCCCGAAGCCAGCGCCGCTGCTACGGCGGCTGAGCCCCGGGAACCCCGCGAAAGCCGCGAGCCGCGCCGTCGCGAGCGTCCTGAAGGCAGCCGCTCGGCGCGCGCTGAAGGCAGCCCGCGGCCGCCACGACCCGAGAGCCCAACCCCCACGCCTCGGGTCGACGCAGCCCCCGGCGCCGCTCCGCTGCCGGCCGAGTCCCAGCCCGAGCCGCGGGGTCGGCGCGGGGCGGCGGCTAGGCCACTCAACCGCCGGGGCGGCCGCAATCGGGAAGGTGGCGAAGGCGCTGGCTCTCGCCTTGAGCAGGAGCCTCGCCCGCGCCGCAACGACCCCTCCGCGGGCCAGCAAAGCCCGCGCCCGCCCCGCGAAGGCAGCGACCAGCCCCGCCCCGAAGGCGGGCAGGGTGGCCGTAGCCGGGGCCGACGGGGTGGCAGCGGCCGGCGAGGCGAAGCAGGTAGTACTTCAGCTTCTTCTACTCCCCCAAGCGCCTCTTAAGCTTTTATGCAGCTCTCTCTTGCTTCTGCCACCAGCAGAGGCCGCCGCAATGGGTGGGCCCTGCTGGCATTGGCCGGCCTGGCCAGCCTTAGCGCCTGCGACCCCAACCGCGTGTATGAGGAAAACGTGGACCTGAAATCGCCCACCGGCGACGCGTATGTGTGGGACGTGCAGCAGCGCCCGGCCTTCACATTCACCATAGCCGATACCACAGCGCGCTACAATGTTTTTTTTAACGTGCGTAATGCCGCCGGCTATGGGTTTTATAACCTCTACCTCAAGCATACGCTCACCGGCCCCGATGGCCGGCCCGTCGGCCCCGCGCTATTGCACCAGCTTATCCTGATGAACCCCAAAACCGGCGAGCCGCTGGGCGCGGGCACCGGCGATATCTTCGACCACCAGTTTCTGGCCCTAAAGCAGCAGCACTTTGCCAGGCCGGGAGCCTACAAGCTAACCCTGGAGCAGTATATGCGCCAAAACCAGCTGCCGGGTATTATGGCCGTAGGCGTGCGCGTAGCGAAAATAAAATAGCGGGAATAGTGAGAGCACTGTTCGATAGAACAAGCAAAGCGACAGCACTTTCCTTACTCAAACGGCTTTCATTTCCTTCCACAGCACATTTAGCCCCTCGGCCCATACGGGGTGCGCGATGACCATCTCCTCCAGCTGCTGATAACGGAGGCGGCCCATCATGGCAATTTGCAGCATGGTCATTATTTCGCCGGCTTCGGGCCCTACGATGGCGGCCCCGAGCAGGCGGTCGTCGGGGCCTACCAGCACCTTCCAAAAGCCCGTGAGCTGGCCCGTTTGCTGGGCGCGGCTGATGTGGCGCACGGGCAGCTTGCCCAGTCGGTAGGCAATGCCTTGTTCCCTGGCCTGCTTCTCGCTCAGGCCAATGCGCCCGAGGGCGGGGTCGGTAAACACGCAGTAGGGCAGGGGGCGCTGCCGGGCCGAGCGGTGCGGGCCCTGGTGCAGCAGGTTGTTGCGCACCACCCGAAAATCGTCGTAGCTCAGGTGCGTAAACTGCGGCCCGCCGTGCACATCGCCCAGCGCAAAAATACCGCGCACATTGGTTTCGAGCCGGCTGTTTACCTGAATATACCCGTCCTTGTCGGTCTTGACGCCGGCCAGCTCCAGGCCGAGGTGGTCGGAGTTGGGCTGGCGGCCGGTAGCTACCAGCAGGTGGGTGCCATGCAGCCGGCGCTCGCCGTGCGCGGTGCTGATTGTCAGGGTGTACTGCCCGGCCGCGTTGCGCGAAACGTGCCGGGTATCGGCGTGCATACTAAACTCCACGCCTTCGTGGGTGAGCGCTTGCTGCAACGCCTCGCATACGTCGCCGTCTTCGTGCTCCAGCACCTGCCCACCGGTTTCGATAATGCTCACGCGGCTACCGAAGCGCCGAAACATTTGCCCGAATTCCAGGCCGATATAGCCCCCGCCCACTATAAGCAGGTGCTCGGGTAGCTCCTGCAAGTCGAGCAGCTCGGTGGTCGTCAGAAAGCCGGCTTCGGCCAGGCCCGCAATGTCGGGGACGGCGGCGCGGGTACCGGTATTGATAAAAATCTGCCGGGCGCTAATAGTACTGACTTTCTCCGGGGTTTCCTGCACCCGCACCCGGTGCGGCGCGGTGAAGGCAGCGTGCCCGTGCAGCACCCGAATGTTGTCGTGCGTCGGTGCCAGCGACTCGCGCAGGCTGTGGCGTGACGTGGCTAACAAGGCATTCTTGCGGGCGATAACGGCCGGCATATCCAGCCGGGCGCTGCCATCCAGCTGCACGCCCAGCCCGGCGGCCGTGCGCACATCGTGCATTCGCCTGGCCGAGGCTATCAGGGTTTTGGTTGGTACGCAGCCGTAGTTGAGGCAGGAGCCGCCCAGCTGTGCTTCTTCTACCAGCACTACGGTGCGGCCGGCTTCGGCCAGTGCGCGGGCCAGCGGATTGCCGGCCTGGCCCGAACCAATAATAAGCGCATCACATGAGTAATCGGACATAGGAAAAGGCGAGAGTATCGGTAGAGTATTACCGCCGCTGTTACGCAAAACGTGAGGAGGTGAACGGGCTGCCTGCAATGCTTCGCTCATAAATAGCATCTGGCTAATATTGCAGGGCCTCTCACTTACCAGCTAAGCTTCCGGAAACCTGATTATACTATTGCGTATGAGTTTCAATTTTACAGGAAATGACTGCCGCACCAGCTTACTCCTGGTAATAGCCGGGCCGCTGAATCACCTGCTGGTACGCAGTGCCATATAAATAGCTGACCCATTAGTCTGCGGCAATTGTTAGCTCATTCTTTCCAACACAACCTTAGAAAACACCTGTGAAGAATAGTCTTGCGGCTCTTCAGCAGGAGCCAGGCGGCCGGCACAACCTGCCGGAAGGTACGGCGTACAGGAATATGACGGTTCGGCGTGAGGCGTAGCCAGTCGGTACTTCAGCTTTCTGGTGCAGAAGCCGGCTTCCTCACCGCCTCATTTCATAGTTCACTAACCTAGACCAGCACTCCATGACGCAGGAAACCATACTGAATACCATAACCCGGCAAGACTGGCTGGGCACGGCCGGCGATGCTATTCAGCCCGCTGTGATACAGGCATTTGAAGCTGGTGGCGAAGCAGGGCAGAAAATCAAGAATTTTCTGCATGGTACCTGGCTCGGCCATCCACTGCACCCAATAATTACGGATGTGCCCATTGGGGCCTGGACGACGGCTGCCGTACTGGATGGCTTGTCGCTGTGCGGCCAGCGCAAGCTGGCGCCGGGTGCCGATGCGGCAATTATTATCGGCCTGGTTGGCGCAGTAGGGGCAGCCATAACCGGCCTGACCGACTGGACGGGCACCACCAAGAAAAAGCGCAAGCTTGGCTTGATGCACGGCCTGCTGAACATTGGGGCTACGGCGCTTTATACTACTTCCTATCTATTGCGGCGGCAGCAAAATTCGCGCGGCGCGGCCATTGGCTTGTCGCTGCTGGGCTATGGTGTGGTGTCGGCTTCGGCTTACCTCGGCGGGCACCTGGTCTATGGTGAGCAGGTAGGCGTAGACCACACGGCCACCTCAGTCGAATACCCGAGTGAGTTCGTCGGCGTGCTGCCCGATGCCGACTTGGCCGAAAATACCATGCGGCGCGTTGAAGCCGGCAGCGTGCCGGTGCTGCTGGCCCGCAAGAACGGGGAGATTTTTGCCATCGCGCACACCTGCTCGCACCTGGGCGGCCCGCTTTCCGAAGGCACGCTGCTGCCCGATTGCAGCGTGCGCTGCCCGTGGCACGGCTCGGTATTCTCCCTAAAAGATGGCTGCGTGCTGGCCGGCCCCGCCACCGAGCCGCAGCCCAGCTTCGAGGTGCGCGTGCAAAACGGGCAAATCGAAGTGCGCCTGGCCCGTGCGTAAAGCGCCTGAAGTACTTAGCGCTGGCTGGTGCATATAATTTACGGACTAAGTTCTGTAGTACAAAAAAGCTCCGATATAAGTCGGAGCTTTTTTGTGTACATAGTCTGCGGTAAAAAGCATTGCTCGCTATTACTTGCTTTCAAAAAACTTGCTGACCGGGCATTAGCCACCGCATAGTAGATATACTGTTGGTAACGATACCATGCGAAACGCACGGCGGGCGATAGATTTTCGATAAGAATCCCCGCTCGTTGGTAAAATCCGCGTTATGCTATTCAAATAGTACCTCCACTAAGGGCACTTCCTTACTAGTTGGGAAGGGCTGCCAAGTGGCAAGGTGGCCGCCCCGCATCCAGTAGTTAACCGGAAGAGCCGATGGTTTTGCCGCCAGTATTTTAGGGACACTCGATGCTGGCAGTATACGCAAGGGGGCGTTAGGAGCATTACGCTGGCCTATTGTATAGCAGTCCGCGCAAATGGAATGAGCAGTTGCCGGTGAGTCGGTAGTGTATTCATCGGGCGTGTTACCCAAGCCTTCGAGCACGATAAAAAAACCTTTATTAGGCACCGGCACCGACTTGCTTGCCCAAGTAAGTAGCAGCGGCTTTGTTGCTGCCTGTAGTACGGGCTCAGTTAAGACCAGTTGGGTAGGTGCTAGGTCATCATCAGCTGGCGCGCCAGTATCGGTTACGCTGGCTAGGCGTACCCGTATTTTACCCCTGGCAGTATCACGTCCAAAAGCCTGTAAGTAGACCCTAACCCCAGTAAGAACGCGCTGGCCATCTACAGGAGCATAAAAGTGTAAAGCATAGCTTGCTCCTGGGCTTGCCGCCCAAAAAAAGCCGCGCCTGAGTTTGCCCGATGGCTTTGCTAATTGGTTGCGTAAACTATCAACTGGTAACGAAGCGGATACTACCTGGGCCCGCAGAGGGACAGTAAAACTGCCTAGCCCTAGCGCTAGTAAGCTGACTTTAAGCATAAGTAGATAAAAAAGCCGCTGCTAAGGTAAGCAGCGGCTTCTTCAGCTTCTTAAAGGCAAATATTACTTGCTGCCCAGCACGCGCAGCATGGTATCGCCAATCTCGGCGGGCGAATCCACGACGTGGATGCCGCACTCGCGCATGATAGCCATTTTAGCGGCGGCCGTGTCATCTGCCCCGCCCACGATGGCACCGGCGTGGCCCATGCGGCGGCCGGGAGGAGCCGTCTGGCCGGCGATGAAGCCCACGACGGGCTTCTTGTTGCCGGTTTCCTTAATCCAGCGGGCGGCTTCGGCTTCCATGCCGCCGCCGATTTCGCCAATCATCACGATACCTTCGGTTTCGGGGTCATTCATCAGCAATTCCACGGCTTGCTTGGTGGTGGTACCGATGATGGGGTCGCCGCCGATGCCGATGGCCGTGGTCTGGCCCAGGCCGGCTTTGGTGAGCTGGTCAACCGCCTCGTAGGTCAGCGTGCCCGACTTCGAGACGATGCCCACGCGGCCTTTCTGGAAAATAAAGCCGGGCATGATGCCCACTTTGCACTCGCCGGCCGTGATAACGCCGGGGCAGTTGGGGCCCACCATCGTAATGCCGGGGCGGTCCTTGAGGTAGTGCTTCACGGCAATCATGTCCTTGGTCGGAATGCCCTCGGTGATGGTCACGATTACTTTAATACCGGCCTGGGCAGCCTCCAGAATGGCATCGGCCGCAAAAGCCGGGGGCACGAAAATGATGCTGGTATCGGCCTGGGTAGCGGCTACGGCATCGGCCACGGTGTTGAACACGGGCCGGCCGAGGTGCTCGGTGCCGCCCTTGCCGGGCGTTACGCCGCCGACTACCTGGGTGCCGTAATCCATCATTTGCTGGGCGTGGAACGAGCCTTCGGAGCCGGTGAAGCCCTGCACGATAACCTTGGAATCTTTGTTGACGAGAACGCTCATGGGCGGCTAACTTGTTGGGAGGAATTAATTGGGGCAAAAGTAGGGCCGGGGCGGGCATTACGCACACGGTCGGGCCCGGCCGCCCGGCTTCTTACCTTTGTGGGCTCATTGCCTCTTTATTTCCCCTCCCACCACCTAGCATGTATTTCAACCATATTATTGATACCCTCGGCAATACGCCGCTTGTGAAGCTTAACAAAGTCACGGAAGGGATAAAAGGTACTATACTGGCTAAGGTAGAGTATTTTAACCCCGGCAACTCGGTAAAAGACCGCATGGCGCTGCGCATGATTGAAGATGCCGAAAAGGCGGGCCTGCTGAAGCCCGGCGGCACCATTATCGAGGGCACGAGCGGCAACACCGGCATGGGCCTGGCGCTGGCCGCCATCGCCAAAGGCTACAAAACGGTGTTTGTGATGAGCGATAAGCAAAGCAAGGAAAAGCAGGATATCCTGCGGGCCGTGGGCGCCGAGGTGGTCGTCTGCCCCGTCGATGTAGCCCCCGACGACCCACGCAGCTATTACTCAGTGGCCCGGCGCCTGAATAAGGAAACGCCCAACTCGTTCTACCCCAACCAGTACGACAACCTTTCGAACACTGCGGCGCATTACGAGGCTACCGGCCCCGAAATATGGGCCGGTACCGAGGGTAAAATCACCCACTTTGCGGCCGGCGTGGGCACGGGCGGCACCATCTGCGGCACCAGCAAGTACCTGAAAGAGCAGAATCCCCGCATTTTTACGCTGGGCCTCGATACCTACGGCTCGGTATTCAAGAAATATAAAGAAACCGGAATATTTGACCAGAATGAGATATATCCCTATAAAACGGAGGGTATCGGCGAAGATATTCTGCCCAAAAACGTGGACTTCGACGTTATCGACCAATTTATTAAAGTATCGGATAAAGACGCGGCCCTAATGACGCGCCGCTTGGCCAAGGAAGAAGGCTTGTTTGTGGGCTGGAGCTGTGGCTCGGCTGTATTTGGGGCTTTAGCGTATGCCCGTGAGCATCTTACCGAAGCCGACACGATGGTGATTATCCTGCCCGACCACGGCACGCGCTACCTGGGTAAGATATATAACGACGAGTGGATGGCGGCGCAGGGCTGGCTCTAGCCCCGCGCTTGGCTTGCTAAAGCGAAGGGCCGGGGTATCTTCGTAGACTTAAATTTAAGATGCTGTATGACCGACGCACTCAATCATATTGTGCTGATAGAGGATAACGAGACGACGAGCTTTCTGAATAATAGATTGCTAAGTCGCTTGGGTGTGGCCCGGCAGGTCAGCTCCTTCACAAAGGCTGACGAAGCCTCGCATTTTTTGTGGGGCGATAAGCACCCCGAAATTACCCCCGACCTGGTTTTTGTCGACCTGAAAATGCCGGGCATGAGTGGCTTCGATTTTCTGGAGCGCTACAGCCAGCTGCCCGCCGAAACGCAGGAGCGCACGGTGGTAGCGGTGCTGACTACTTCGATGCACGCCGCCGACACCGCCCGCGTGGCCCAGTACCCCAACGTGGAGTACCTCACCAAACCCCTGACCGAAGAAAAAATGCAGCGCCTGCTCGCCAAGCGCTTTGCAAACAGCGTAAGCTAAGTATAGAAACTTCACTGCCCACAAAAAAAAGGCCGTTCTGCTTGGCAGAACGGCCTTTTTGGTGGAGGCTACCGGCTTGATTGGTATAGGGTAAAATATAGTAAATGCACTGTGTTTTACGACACAAACTCAAACCGCTCGCCGTCAAATAAGCCTTTATCACTGAGCTTAAGGCTGGGAATAACCAGCAGGGCCATAAACGAAAGGGTCATAAACGGGGCTTGCAGGCCTGAGCCAAGCTGCGTCTTAGCAAAATTATCGAGCGCTGAGTAGGCTGCCGCCACCTCCGGGCCGGGGCGGTCCGACATGAGGCCGGCTACGGGTAGCTGCACTACGTGCTCGTTACCAGCGGCATCGACCGCCGCCAGGCCTCCCCGCGCCGCCACTACCAGGTTGATGGCGCGCGCCAGGCGGGCGTCGTCGTAGCCTACGGCCGTAATGTTGTGCGAGTCGTGGCCAACACTGCTGGCCAGGGCGCCCTGCTTCAGCCCAAAGCCTTTGATGAAGGCCACGGCCGGCGCGGCCCCCGGCGTGTAGCGATTGAGGACCACCAGCTTGAGCACATCCTGGGCCGGGTCGGGCTGAAGCTGGCCGTCGACGACCGGCAGCTCCAGGTTGCGCCGCGCGGTAATAAGCTGCCCATCAAAGCATTCGATAACCGGGTAAGTTGCCTGCTCCTGGCTTGCCCGAGGTGCTGGTAAGGTCAGGGCAGCCGGGGCAATCGGGGCGGCGTGAAAATTGTTGACCACTGCAACTGGCGTGGCGGGCAGCAGGCATTGGCCGTTTTCGGCCACCAGCTCGCCATTCAGGAAGGTTTTTTGAACCGTAAAATCAGTCAGATTATCAACCAGAATAAAGTCGGCATGGTCGCCGATGCGCAGCTGGCCCACGGGCAGGCCATAATGCGCAACCGGATTGAGGCAGGCGGCTTGCAGCACATCGAACACCGAGTAACCGAGGGCCACGGCCCGCTGCACCAGCTGGTTGATATGGCCCAGCAACAGAGTATCGGGGTGCTTGTCGTCGGAGCAGAACATGATATTCTCGTAGTGCTGAGGCAGCAGTTCGATGAGGGCATCGAAGTTGCGGGCCGCCGAGCCTTCCCGAATCAGGATTTTCATGCCGGCTGCCAGCTTATCCTGGGCTTCGGCGGCCGTAAAGCACTCGTGGTCGGTGCTGATGCCGGCGCTGGCGTAGCACTCGGCATCGGCCCCTTGCAGGCCCGGCGCATGGCCATCGACAGGGCGGCCGTAGCGGTGCGCCAGCGCTATTTTTTCCAGCACCCCGGGGTCGCGCTGCAACACGCCGGGCCAGTTCATCATCTCGGCCAGGTAGCCGATGGCGGGGTTTTGGAAAAGCTGCTCAATATCGGCGGCCGAAATGGTAGCGCCGGCCGTTTCGAAGGGCGTGGCCGGCACGCAGCTGGGCGCGCCAAAGCAGAACTTAAACGGCCCGGCTGCCGCATTGTCGAGCATATACTGCACGCCGGCTACGCCGAGCACATTGCCGATTTCGTGGGGGTCTGATACCGTGGCTACGGTTCCGTGGGTGAGAGCCAGCCGGGCAAACTCGCTGGGTACCAGCAGCGAGCTCTCGACGTGTACATGCGCATCGACAAAGCCCGGCAGCGCGTAGGGCAGGGCAGGGTTGGGGTGCGTTGCTCCGGCCACGGGCTCCACCGCCGCCACCCGGCCCGCTACCACGCGCAGCGTTGCCGGGCCCACTGTGCGCGCCGCAATATCAACCAGATTAACAGAGAGCACCAAATCAGCCGGCATACGGTTCAGGGAAAAGAAGTTGGGCCCAGGCCGCGTAGCGAATTGGGTCAGAAAAAAGTATTTTTGTAAAAAAACGCGCCGTGAAGCTATCGACAAATGACCGTTTACTGGCTCGGCCAGCCCTGTTTCTGGCCCTGGCAGCCCTGCTGGCTACCAGCGGCTGCGCCGGCCACGGCTCCTTGCAGCAGAAAACCCGCTGGTACCGCCACCATAGCGGCGGCAAGTCGGTGCCCTGTCCTTGTGGACATTAGTTGCAACTATTGATTTTATCCGGTATGTTAGCCGCTGTTTTGCCTTACACAGCTATTTACCCGATGAAACATCTCTACAAGCTCAGTGCTCTGCTGTTAGTTGCTGGCCCGGTGGCTGCCCAGCAGACAGATGTGCCCCCAATGGCTCCGGTCGTAGTGATACATACGCCGCCCACCAGCTTTAAGACCGGAACCTACCAGCTAAAAAGAGGAAGCGACTGGAAGCGCGCCAAGCTGCTCTACGATGCCCGCAGCCTGAGCGTGAGCGATGCCGACCATAAGCCGCAATATGCCCTGGTTTATCCGGCCGATAGCGTACGAGCCTTCACGATTGGGCGCGATACTTTCTCAATAGTGCAGGAGGTGGATATTCCGCGGCCGGCCCAGCATTACCCGAGCCTTATTACCCGCAACCTGTACCACCAGGCTGGTTTCTATGTAACTGAATACGTGGCTGTGCTGCCGGCCCCGCAGCCGCCTGTGGTGTATACCCTGCTCACGCGCCCGGCCCAGCCCCAGGCTCTGGCCGTGCTGCCGCCCAGTAAGGTGCAGTTCCG
Organism: Hymenobacter baengnokdamensis; assembly: GCF_008728635.1. Lineage (NCBI taxonomy): Bacteria > Pseudomonadati > Bacteroidota > Cytophagia > Cytophagales > Hymenobacteraceae > Hymenobacter > Hymenobacter baengnokdamensis. The sequence goes on from NZ_CP044285.1 coordinate 1,986,945, forward strand.
GATGGCCCTGGCGAAGGTGCTGCACGATTACCCGGCGCTCTCCCAGCAGCTCGAGCTGGACCCCAATATCATACCCGAGCAGCTGCCCGAGCTGCTCACCGCCTATGGGCGCTGGAAGGCCACCAGCGGCACCAAATAGCCGCTTTGCACGGCTGCCCGTCGCGCTCAGCAGCCCAGCTTCTGCCTACCTTCGCCCGATGCCCGAAAACGCCCCTGAAGTAACCGCCCTGCAAGCTGCCGCCGAGCAGGTGCGCCAGCAATTGGGCCTGCCAGCCTTTGATGCCGCCGCCGTGCTGGAGCTCGACCACTTTATTGAGGTGCAGCGTACCGAGTTGGCACCCTCATCGCCCGACCGTGCGGGGGTAGTCACGGCACTGGGCTGTTTTTTTGGCCAGTGCCTCGTGCAGGCCTACCAGGCCGAGTGGGCCGCCGGCCCCGACGGCAGCACCGGCGTTGGGCTGGCTAATCGGCTTTTTTTTAATCCTTTTTATTTGGTTAATGAGCAGCTGGATAAGGGCCCGCAGGCTTCGGTAGCGGCCTTTTTCAGGTCGGTGCCGCAGCGGCTGGCGGGCGCCGCCGGGGCAAAAAAGCGCTGGATTTCGTAATCTTGCGGGGCCAATGGCCGTTTTCGCGTGTTTATGAAAAACCTCGTTATCGCCATTGATGGCTATTCTTCGTGCGGTAAAAGCACTACTGCGAAGGCAGTTGCTACCGAGTTGCACTATGCCTACCTCGATACCGGGGCCATGTACCGGGGCGTTACGCTCTTTTTACTGGAAAACGGCATTGCCTTCAACGATATGTCGCGGGTGGAACAGGCGTTGCGCGATGATATTCACATCAGCTTTAAGCGCAACCGCCGCACGGGCCGCAACGAGCTGTGCCTGAACGATAAAATAAGGGAGGATGACATTCGCCAGATGCGGATTTCCAACTCCGTGAGCGAGGTGTCGGTAATAGCGCAGGTGCGCCATGCCATGGTAGCCCAGCAGCAGCGCATGGGCCGTAAGCGCGGCGTGGTAATGGACGGCCGTGACATCGGCACCACCGTTTTTCCCGATGCGGAAGTCAAAATCTTTATGACGGCCGATGTGGAAGTGCGTGCCCACCGCCGCCAGGAAGAGCTGGCAGCCAAAGGCGAGCACGTAGCGCTGGCCGACATCATCGAAAACCTGCGCAAGCGCGACCACATCGACTCGACCCGCGCCGAAAGCCCCCTGCGCCGCGCCCACGATGCCGTGCTGCTCGATACCACCCACATTACCATTACCGAGCAGGTCGATTTTGTGTTGGATAAAGTATCATCGGCGCTTTTTGCCGCCTATGCCCACAAGGTGAATGGGTAGGTTACGGGCAATGGGTACTTTGCAACAACGAATCCCTGTTCTTACCGCTTAGTAGTCAGTGAATCAATATCTTCAGCCAAGCGTAGGCTGAACGCGTGCGCCGCGCCGCGCCAGAGGTGGTTACCGTCGGTGGTAAGGTAGGGCTGGCCCGCGTAGTTGAGATAAGGTACGCCCAGCGCCTGACTGGTTTGCTGCATCTGCTGGTCGAAATCGGGCTGGTAAGCGGCTTCCAGGGCAGTCATGGCCTGGCCGGTGGGCACCCGCACCAGCACTACGCGGCCGTGCCCTTTTAAAAAGGTGATAAGCTGATGCAGGCTGGCGAGCCGCGCCGCCGAAGGCTGGCTGGCCGCCGCCAGCTGGTGGTAAGTAGCAAGACGCTCGGTTTCGCGCTGCCGGGTGCGGGCCGGAGTGGTAAGGGGCGAGGGCAGGGCGATTTCCAGCCAGCCATCGGGGTGCAGGCGCTCCACGACCTTGGCCGTATCGTGAAGTAATAATCGATATAGTGAAAAATTAATATAATGGACGAGGTAGTCCAGATTAGGGTTCTGGCTGACGTTGCGGAGCTGGCCTATCATCAGCTTATCTTCGGGAAAGCCCGCCGGCGGCCGGGCCCTGGTAGGCCGCGCTACCGAGAGCGACCACGGGTCGACGGCTACTACAAACAGGCCATTGTGCGTGTTGGGGGCTAGTTTGCGCTGAATACTAGCCAGGTAGCTCGGGCCGTAGGGCGACTGGTAAAGGGTAAAGGCGTAGTTGAGCCACGGCCCTTCGAAGCGCTGACCCAGCCGGGCCTGCAGCACGGTGGGCAGCACAGCCTGCGCCGCCCGCGAAGTACCTATCACCAGCGAGGCGGCCGGCGGCGTGGTAAAGCGCGTGTAAAACGCATCGAGGTAGGGCCGCCGCAGCGCCGGCAGCAGCAGCAGGCCAGCTACCAGCCCGACGCTGCCCAGCAGCAGCAGCAGCTGAAAAAGGAGCTTGCGCATAGCCTCAGAATTGGAAATAGATAAACTGGGTGCTATTGAAAAAGCCCAGCAGCAGCGTAGCCAATAACAGCGCTGCGTAGCCAACCCACCGCACCGGCGCGGCCGGCCGGCGCCAGCGGGCGGCCCAGGCCGGGTATTCGTTGCGCAGGTCTACGGCCAGCAGCAGGGCTACGGCGCCCAGCGTCACGGCCGCCTCAGGCGGGTAGTTTAGTAAAAAGTGACCAGTGGTGAGCACGGCCTCGTGGAGCGTAAGCTGCCCCCAGCCCCGGAACAGGTGCGTGCTGATGTAAAGCGCGTCGGGAAGAGTATTGGCCCGGAAAAAAATCCAGGCGTAGGCTACCAGCGCCAGGGTGGAAGCCACGCCCAGGCCGTGCAACAGCCGCGGGCGAGCCGCCAGGCCCAGCGTACGGGCCAGGGCCGCGCGGGCGGGCTTGGTATAGCCTTCGGCCACCAGGTACAGGCCGTGGAGGGCTCCCCATGCCACAAACGTCCAGCTGGCTCCGTGCCAGAGGCCGCTCAGCAGAAAAACCGTGAATAAGTTGGCGTACGTACGGGCCTGACCCCGGCGATTTCCACCCAGCTGAATATATACGTAGTCGCGAAACCAGTTGGAAAGCGACATGTGCCAGCGCCGCCAGAAATCGCCCACCGAGGCCGCAAAATAGGGCTGCCGGAAATTGAGCACCAGCTGGTAGCCCAGCACCCGTGCTGCGCCGCGCGCCAGGTCGGTGTAGCCCGAAAAATCGGTGTAAATCTGGATGGTGAAGCCCGCCACGGCCAGCACCAGCGGCAGCCCCTGGTACTGCCGCGGGTGGTCGAAGATGGGCGTCACCATCTGGGCCAGGCGGTCGGCGATAACTACTTTTTTAAACATGCCCCAGGCCATGAGGCGCAGTCCGCTGGCCACTCGGCCGTAGTCGAAAGCATGGGCCTGGCGAAACTGCGGCAGCATCTGCCCGCCCCGCTCAATGGGGCCGGCCACCAGCTGCGGAAAGAAAGCCACGAATAGCGCAAAGCGCCCCAGGTTTTGCTCGGCTTCCAGCCGCCCCTGGTAAACATCTACTATATAGCCTACCGACTGAAACGTGTAGAACGACACGCCTACCGGCAGGGCCAGGGCCAGCGTGGGCGCCACCAGCGGCAGGTGCGCGGCGGCGGCCAGCTCCACGGCAGCATCGCGAAAAAAATTAAAGTACTTGAAAACGAATAGGGTACCCAGGTTACTGGCCAGGCTGAGGTAGAGCCACGGCCGGCGCTGCGGCCTGGTTGCCAGCCGGCTCATGCGCACCCCGCTAAAGTAGTCGAGCAGCGTAGTAGCGGCCAGCAGCGCGCCATAAATGGGGCGCCAGCTTAGGTAGAAGTAGTAGCTGGCTACCAGCAGCAGCGGCCCCCGCCAACGGGCCGGCAGGCCAAAGTACAGCCCGACGACCAGCGGAAAAAAGACAAGAAAATGAAGCGAGTTGAATAGCATCGGCCAGAAGTGGGGCCGCAAAGTTCGTCGGAAAGGGCTATGTCCGGGCAGCCTGCCTACCCGGCAGGCAGTAGCGTCGGCTGTCGTGCCCTCGCCAGCAGGGTTATGCACAACCAGCGGCGGCCGGCGTACCTTTGCCCCAGCGAACCCAAGGGCTTATCGGGGGGTTTGGTAGCTATCATGCAGGTAACCATCGATAAAAACTCAGGGTATTGCTTTGGGGTTGAGTTCGCCATTCAGATGGCGGAAGATGAGCTGAGCCACGGCGAAGGTCATACGCTGTACTGCCTCGGCGATATTGTGCACAACCGCATGGAGGTAGAGCGCCTGCACCAGCAGGGCCTGCGCGTGATTGACCGTGAGCAGCTCGGGACCCTGCACGACTGCAAGGTGCTTATCCGGGCGCACGGCGAGCCGCCCGAAACCTACCAGCTGGCCCTGCAAAATAACCTGGAGCTGATTGACGCCAGCTGCCCGGTAGTGCTGAAGCTCCAAAACCGGGTGAAGCACGCTTTCGATGCCACCACCCGCGAAAATGGCCAGGTAGTTATTTATGGCCAGCCGGGCCACGCCGAGGTTATCGGCCTCACCGGCCAAACGCGTAACCAGGCCCTTATTGTGATGACGGAGGCCGACCTCGACCAGATTGATTTCAGGCGGCCCGTTACGCTCTTCAGCCAGACTACCAAAAGCACGGCGGGCTTCTATAAGATGAAGGCGCTGATAGAGGCGCGCATTGCCGCGGCCGGGGGCGCGCTGGAAAGCTTCGACGCCAACGACAGCATTTGCCGCCAGGTAAGCAATCGGGAGCCGCAGCTGGCCCGGTTTGCTCAGGAGCAAGACGTTATTCTATTTGTAAGCGGCCGCAAAAGCTCGAACGGTAAGGCGTTGTTCTCGGTAGTAAACGCGGTAAATCCGCACAGTTATTTTATTGAGAACGAGGGCGATGTTCAGGATGAGTGGTTTGCCGGAATGTCGTCGGTGGGCATTTGCGGGGCTACCAGCACACCCTTGTGGCTCATGCGCCAGGTAGCTGCCCGGGTTGAGGGCCGGGCGGTGGCTGCGTAAGCAATATATTTAAAAATATATGTGTTGAGTAGCGCCTTATGAAGAAACACCTACTCTTGTTGGGATTTATAGGGTCGTTCGCTACCAGAGTTCCGGTTGCCGCGCAGCAGCTGCCGGTTGCCGCCGATACTACGCGCGCAGCCACTGATGAAGGCGAGGCGGCTACCCAAAGCTTCGGTTTCGGCAAGGCCGAAATTCTGGGTGCCGACGGCAAGACGCATACGGCCTACGTGCCCCTGAGCCCCGTCGGCTTTGCCGGGCTGCTGCCCTTTTATCGCCACCCCGAAGAAATTGGCCGGTTTGGCAGCGAGCCGCTCAATATTAGTGTTGATAAGGTGCAGACTATCAAGGTGAATGAGCTGTATCTGGAGCACATGGTAGTAAAAGGTAAGCGGCTGCATGTGCTGGCTACCCGCGTAGCCGAAGGCCCGCTGGAGCTATTCAACTACACCCAAACCAAACAGGTGCCTCTCGCTGGGACTACCCCGCTGGGCGGCGTAAGCGTGGGCTACCTCGTGTATCCTAAGCGGCACTGGTATCTGCGGCGGCAGGGTGAGCTGGTAGAAATAGCGCGCCACGACCTTGTGGCTCAGCTTACTCCGTTTTTTCAGAGCGACCCGGCTGCCGTCGCCGTTCTCACCGACCCCCGGTTTCATTACCGCGACTTGCTGGGCCTGGTAATGCTCTATAATGCGCACCAGACCGGCACTGCTGGCCCCCGTGCTGACAAGTAAGAATTGGGATTATCCTATATTTTCCAGCTCACTCTCATACAGCTGCCTGGTCTGCTCGTCAAACGCGACCAGCACAACCTCCTTTGGCCATTCGTGCGCCGCGAGCCACTGTTGTACCTCGCGCAGGGCAATAGCGGCCGCCGCCACTTTGGGATAGCCATAAATGCCCATGCTGATACCCGGAAAGCCCACCGAGTCGAGCTTATGCTCGGCGGCAATGCGCAGGCTGTTGCGGTAGCAGTTGGCTAACAATTCGGGCTCGCCCTTGTGGCCGCTATTCCACACGGGCCCAACGGTGTGAATGACGTACCGGGCCGGCAGCCGTCCGCCGGTGGTGATAACGGCCTCGCCGGTTTTGCAGCCGCCTTGCCGGGCCCGAATTTTCCGGCATTCTTCCAGAATCTCGGGTCCACCGGCCCGGTGAATAGCTCCATCGACCCCACCTCCGCCCAGCAGCGACGAGTTGGCGGCATTGACAATGGCCGTGGTAGCCAGCTTGGTAATATCAGCCTGCTCGGTGCGCAGGCGCGTGTTCAGGGGAAAGAGGCGCAGCATTCATTGATGACAGAACAGATATAGAAAGTAAAGCTGCTGGTAGCCGTTCGCCAGCCGTATCGAGCCGTTTAGCGGCTCTACTAACTGCTCGGCGGGTAGCGCCTTGCAGTAGGGTTACGCAAAAAACTATTTTTGGCTATCTTTTTTCTGCTACCCTACCCCAACGTACTATGCAGCTTGCCCCGCCCTCCGATTCTTTCCCTAATCAACGTTTGTGGCAGCTGGCGCAGGCCCGCATCAGCTTTCAGTGCCACCTGCTCACCTACTTGTTTATGAACGCCGGGCTGTGGGTGATGTGGGCCGCGCTGCCATCGCCGCCTGGCACGGCGGGCTTATTGCCCTGGCCGGTTTGGCCGACCGTGTTCTGGGGAATTGGCCTCGTGCAGCAAGGAATCAGGACGTATGCCTGGCCGTACTTTCGGGGCCAGACGCAGCGCGAGTACGAGCGCCTGCTGGCGCAGGAGCAGACCAGGCAGCGTGGGGTTTAGCCCGCTGCGTCACTTCGGAAGACGTTTGAGCGGCTTGGGTGCGATTGCTTGCCGCTTGGGTAATGGCAACTTGCGGGAGGGCAGGGTAAAAATGTAGTTTTGACTATCATTATCAAACATTTAAACGCTTTCAGCTATGCAGCCCAACCGCCCCGCCGCCCACAACCCGGCCCCCACCACGTTGCGCGAGCAGCGCCTGTGGCAGATTGCCCGCGCCCGCACCAAGTTTCAGAGCCACCTGTTTACCTACCTCGTCATTAATGCTGGCCTGTGGCTGCTGTGGGCACTGGTGCCCGAGGCCCACGAGCGCCACGAGTTGCCCTGGCCCGTATGGACGAGCCTTTTCTGGGGCATTGGCCTGGCTTTGCAGGGAGTAGCTGTTTATAGCCGTCTCAACTGCGGCGAGCGTACCCAGCGCGAGTACGAGCGCCTGCTGGCCAGGGAGAATTAAAAAGCTGCAAGGAGAAACGGGGAATTAACGCGAACTTGCCCGGCAGAAGCAAGGCAGCTGCTCCCTGCTTCTTTTCCTTTTGCTCCAATCATGAAGAAGCGCCCCCCCAAACGCCTGCTCGGTCGCCGCGAGCTGATTGACCTGCCGGCCCTGGCTTTACGCGGCGTGGTGGCCAAAGTCGATACCGGGGCTTATACCAGCGCCATTCATTGCGCCGACCTGCACCTCGAAGCCGACGCCGAAACCGGCCAGCCCGTGCTGCATGTGCGCCTGCTCGACCCCGAGCACCCGCTCACCGATGGCCGGCCGCTGGCGTTTCGGGAGTTTACGCAGCGCAGCATCCGCTCCTCTAACGGTGAAGTGCAGACGCGCTATGTCATCCGGACGGTGGTGCAGCTCTACGGGCAGCGCTTCGATACCGAGTTTTCATTGGCCGACCGCTCCGACCTCAAGCACCCGGTGCTGCTGGGGCGCTCGCTGCTCCGGCAGGGTCGGTTTGTGGTCGATGTTGCCCGCCGCGATATGTCGTATAAGGCTGAGCACCCGGCTGCTGAGCCATTGCCCGGAGCTGTGCCAACCACCGATGAAGCGGTTCAGACGTAGTTTGGTAGCGAAATCCAGCCAAAAACGGCCCTTGCGTGGCGCATAGCACTTGCCTATGGCCGACCTTGGGTTTCCTGCCCGCCTACCCAAACGCTGCTCTGAGCCCTGCCTACCAATTGTTATGAAACTGGCTATTCTTTCGCGTGAGCCGCAGTCGTACTCTACCAAGCGGCTGGTTGCAGCGGCTATCGAGCGCGGCCACGAAGCGCAGGTGCTCGACCACCTGCGCTGCAACCTGGTGCTCGAAAAAGGCCAGCCCAGCATTCTCTACCGGGGGCAGGCGCTGGTTAAGCCCGATGCGATTATTCCGCGCATCGGGGCCTCGGTCACGTTCTACGGCACGGCCGTGGTGCGGCAGTTTGAGATGATGAAGGTGCGCACCGCCGTGGAAAGCCAGGCCATTGTGCGCTCGCGCGATAAGCTGCGCTCAATGCAGATTTTGAGCCGCGCCGGTGTTGGAATGCCCAAAACGGCCTTTACCAACGACACCGACGAGCTGCCCGCTCTTATCGAGCTCGTTGGCGGCGCGCCCGTGATTATCAAGCTATTAGAAGGAACGCAGGGCCTTGGTGTGGTATTGGCCGAAAGTGCCAAGGCCGCGCAGTCGGTTATCGAAGCTTTTCATAACCTGAAGGCCCGCATTCTGGTGCAGGAGTTTATCGGCGAAGCCAAGGGGGCCGACGTGCGCGCCTTCGTAGTCGATGGCGAAGTGGTGGGCGCTATGCGCCGTCAGGGGAAGGAAGGCGAGTTTCGCTCGAACCTGCACCGCGGCGGCACCGGTACGCTCGTGAAGCTAAGCCGCGCCGAGAAAGCCGCGGCCCTGCTGGCTGCCAAGGCCCTGGGCCTGGGCGTGGCCGGCGTCGATATGCTGCAAAGCAAGCGCGGGCCGCTGGTGCTCGAAGTTAACTCGTCGCCCGGTCTCGAAGGCATTGAGAAGGCCACCGGGCTCGACATTGCCGGCCGTATTATCGACTACACGGCCGCCCTCACCCTGCGTAAGCGTGGCGGCAAGAGCAAGCCCAAACACAAGAAAGCTGGCCCCGAAGCCGACGGACAGGGCCAGTAAGCAGCGCTGCCGGGCTCGCGCCAGAGTTGGCCGGATTCTTGAGCCGCGCCCGGCTTTCCGGTAATTCTTAACGGCTGGCCCAGGTGGGGCGCTGGCTGCCTTTGGTGATGGCAATTGATAATACTTTGTTGCTGAACAGGCTGCGGATTCAGCCCGGCGAGCAGATACTTACCCGGCTGGCTATCTCGCGCCTGCCCTCCGGGGCCGTGATTGACGTGCCGGTGCACGTTATCCGCTCTACCGAGCCCGGCCCGGTGCTGCTGCTGATGGCCGGTATGCACGGCGACGAGGTAAACGGCATTGAGACCATCCGGCGGCTTATTCGCCGCAACCTGCTGCAACCCACGCATGGCACGGTTATCGCCATTCCGATTTTAAATATATATGGTTTTCTGAATTTTAGTCGTGAAGTGCCCGATGGTAAGGACGTGAACCGGTCTTTTCCCGGCCATCCCCGCGGCTCGGTCGCCAGCCGCGTGGCGCACCGGTTCATGCGCGAGATTATGCCGCTCGTAGATTACGGCATTGACTTCCATACCGGGGGCGCGGCGCGGGCCAACCACCCGCAGCTGCGCTGTGTGCTGGGGCAGGATACGGTCACTGATGCGCTGGCGGCAGCGTTTGCGGCCCCCTTTACGCTGCACGCGCGCCTGCGTCCGGGCTCGCTGCGGGCCACGGCGCACGCCCTGGGTAAGCCCATTATTGTATACGAAACCGGCGAGAGCCTGCGTTTCGACGAGCCAGGTATTGAAGAAGCAATTGCGGGCACCTTGCGGGTGCTCCACCACCTGGGCATGGGGGCCGAAGGCCCGGCGCCGGCGCGGCCCAACGTACTATGCCACCGCCACCGCTGGCTGCGGGCGCGCTACGCCGGCCTGTTTCGGGCGCATGTGGGGCTGGGCGACTATGTGGAGGAGGGCCAGATATACGGCTCCATCGCCGACCCGTACGGTGGGCAGGCCGTACGCCTCGAATCGACAATGAGCGGCTACGTTATCGGCCTCAACTACATGCCGGTAGTAAACCAGGGCGATGCCCTGCTGCACCTGGCCATGCCAGCCTAGGGAATAGGTCCTGACTAATAAGAATAAGAAGCCGTGTGGGGTGCTGCCTGGCAAAAATCGCGCGCTGCTGCTTGTTCTTCGCGCATGATGCTACCTTTGCGAACATGAAAAATCCTGCCCAACTAGCTTTTAATGCCGTACTGCTGCTTGCAGTGGCGGTGCTGTACTTTTTGCATTTCAACCAGCGGCCAGCCGCGGCCCCCGCCGTGGCACCGGTGGCCGCTACCGAAACGACTGCCCCCGTGGCCGATACCACTGCCAGCGCGCCCGTCGCCGAGTCGGCCCCGGCTGCTGCGCCGGCAGTAGCCGCAGTGCCCACCGGCCCGGCCCCGGCGGCCGGGGCCATTGTGTACGTAGAGTCGGCCAAACTGCTCGATGGCTACCAGGGTATGAAGGACGCCCGCCGCTCATTTGAAGGCAAGGCCAAAGGCTGGGAGCGTCAGAACCAAGCCCTCGTCAGCAGCTTCCGCACGGCCGTAGAGCAGTACCAGAAAACGGCCGCCGGCCTCACGCCCGAACAGCGGGCCGCCGCCGAGCAGAAGCTGCAGCAGCAGCAGCAGCAGGGGGCCGCCGAGCAGCAGAAAATTCAGGCCCAGGCCCAGGAAGCCGAAGGTAAGCTAACCCAGACCGTGCTCGAAAGCGTAAATAAGAAAGTAGAAGCCTATGGCAAGGCTCACGGCTACAAGATGATACTAGTAGCCGCCCCGAGCGGCACCATTGCCTACGGCGAGAAAGGCCTCGACGTCACGGCGCCGGTGCTGGCTTATTTGAACAGTGAGTACCACAAGAAATAATAGCTGCGGTACTGTATATTAGCTGGCGAATAGTGGTTTATTGCTTTTAACTCCTTTCTCATGCCTATGAACGCCGACCAGCGCCTCGACCAGCTCGAGCCACTCATGTCTGAGAGCATGGCTATCCTGGACCAGCATACGGCCCAGCTCAACCGCCACACAGCTCAGCTTAAGCAGCTAATTAGTGTAGCTACCCAACATAGCGACAGCCTGAGCTACGTGCTCCACGAGGTTATTGAAATAAAGACTGACATGGCCGAAGTAAAAACGGACTTGGCAGATTTTAAGCTTGAGGTGCGCGGCCAGTTTGCAGAGGTTAATACGAAGCTGGCCGATGTGACTATGAGACTGTCTGATGTAGACACAAAGCTGGCCGACGTAGACATTAAACTGGCCGACGTAGACATTAAACTGGCCGACGTAGACATTAAACTGGCCGACATGGACACAAAGCTGGTCGGCATGGATACAAAGCTGGCCGACATGGACACAAAGCTGGCCGGCGTAGATACAAAGCTGGCTGGCGTAGATACCAAGCTGGACCTGCTGCTTAGCCAAAAAGGCGGTTCCACTACGTAAGTTGTTTGCGAAAAAGCCTTGTGAAACAGGGAAGTCCCGGCCTTTACTGGCCGGGACTTCCCTGTTTGGGCGTAGCAGTGCGGGGCACTAGCAGGTGAGCACTACCTTGCCCAACTGCTGGCCGGCTTCGAGGTAGCGTAGCGCCGCCTCGCCTTCGGCCAGCGGAAATACCTTATCAACTATCGGCACGAGCTGCTGCTCGTTTACCAGGGCAAGCATAGCGTCAAAGTCCTGCTCCGAGCCCATCGTAGAGCCCAGAATACTGAGTTGCTTCCAGAAAACCTTGGCGGACGGCAATTGCGGAATATTGCCCAGCGTAGCACCGTAGAACACGATGCGCCCGCCCGGTGCCGCACTGTCGAGCAGTGCCCCAAATGCTTCGCCGCCCGCGCTGTCGATAATAACATCGAAGCCTCCTGTGCTCTGCGTGAGCGTGCGGCCCCAGTTGGCCTGCTTGTAGCTGATGCCTCCACGCAGGCCCAGCGGCAGGGCCAGGGCACGCGTTATCTTTTCCTCCTCACCCGAGGTAACCCACACCTGCGCCCCGCGGGCGGCACAGAGCTGCGCGGCTACCTGCGCCACGCCGCCCCCCACGCCGGTTACGAGCACCCGCTCGCCGGGCTGCACTTGTGCGCGCACAAAGGCCGCCCGGTAGGCGGTAAGGCCGGCCAGCGGCAGGGCGGCGGCCTGCTCCCAGTTCAGGTGCGCGGGCTTGGGCCGCAGGCAGTGGGCAGGTAAAACAATATATTCGGCAAAGGTGCCGGGGTCGGGCATACCAAGTACCCGAAAGCTGCGGCCTTGCGCCAGCTGGCTGTCGCCCCATTCCAGCCCAGGGTATAAAATTACCGGCGCACCCACGGTCCAGCCTTCAACGCCCGCGCCCAGCGCCGCTACTTCGCCGCTGCCATCGGCTCCTAAGGTGCAGGGGAGCTTGATGCCGGCATACTGACCCTTCTGAATCCAGACATCGCGGTGATTGAGTGCCGCTGCCCGTAGCTTAACCAATACCTCGCCGGTGGCGGGCTGCGGAGTCGGAATTTCCCGCACAACGGCAGGCTGGTGTGGTGTATCTTGCTGAAGAGCGCGCATTGTTTAAGAAAGATGGATAGAAAAGCTTTGCAGGAGAGGTTAAAGTTATATAATAAATAAATTAATATATATTAAAAATAAACTATTTACCATGCTGGCTGCTGGTCATCGTCAACTGCATAGGTAGCGCAACCAGCATTCCCATTAGCAGGCCTCCCAGGTGAGCAATATTGTCGATATTACCCGTGAGACCTGAAATCAAGTTGCTAAGTACCAGGTATAGTACCAGGCCCAGCATGCCGCGCCGGTCCCATTTATCGAGCACAATCTTTTTGCTGAGCAGTAGCATCAGCAGCAAGCCATAAAGCCCGAAGATAGCGCCACTGGCTCCGGTCGAGTTTACGCCGCCGCTATGATACCACAGCGTAGCCGCCGATGCTGCAAGGCCACTAAGCAGATAGGCGGCCAGCAGGCGCCTGCCACCCGTGCGGGCCTCCAGCAGCACCCCGAGCAGCCATAAGCTGGCGGCATTAAGTAGCAAATGAGTGAGGCCAGCGTGCACAAACAGGCTGGTGAGCAGCCGCCACGGCTGGTGGGGCCAGGTGAGGCCCGAGACGTTGGAGCCCCAGCGAACCAGCTCGTGCCCGGAAGGGGCCGTTGCCGACACCCCGCTCAGGGTCATGGCCAGCCACACGAGTAAGTTGAGGTTGAGCAGCAGCGGCACGGCCCAGTACTGCCGGGTAGGCCAGAACAGGCTCCGCAGCACGGGTAGCAGCACCTGGCCCCAGGTTTCGGGGGTGGGCATGGCCGGCGCGGCTACCTCAGCTACTGCCAGTGCGGCGGCATCGGGCACCAGCCCCCGGCGCTGAAGCTCGGTCACGGCAGCAGCCCCCACGGCGGGCGGGTAGCGACTGGCGTGGCGAGCCAGGTAAAGCAGCTCGGCGTCGGGGCGCTCGGCGAAGTGCGCGGCGGCCGCCTCGGGGGTGGAAACGTCCATTGCCTGCTTAACCGCCAAACGGGCCCATTAGGTTTTACAGGTGTATGGATAGGGGAGCAACGCGCTGTTGCAGGGGGGCCAGCAGGTGTCGGGCCGTATCCTGGGCTAGCTGAGTCCGGCCGTCCAGCACCAGCGGCATATTGTTGCTGGCGGCGGCCTCCAGCTTGGTGAGGGTCATGCGCTGAATGCGGGCAATGACGCGCATCCGGGCGAGGTGGTCCATCATGGTTGGCGTGAGCTTGTAGCTGTACACCAAACCCTTATATAGGTCGTTCCACTGCCCCTGCACCAGCTTGAGCTGGGCAGTATACACCTGGTACGACTGCTGCCGACCCGCCTGGTTGATTAAAAAGACGGTGGGGTTTTGGGCCCGCCAGAAGCGCAGACAAAGGCCTTTATACTGGCGCAGCGCCTGCGCCGAAGCGCTGCTGCGCTCGGCAGTGGGTACCAGCGCCAGCTGCTGCGCTACGTTCCTGTCATTGTCGAAAGTCGGAATAGGCGTAGCCACAACTGATTCGAGCTTGAGTGATTCGGGCGACAGCTTATCGGGCTGCCTACCCAGGCTGCGCGGGGAAGCAGGCGCGTGGGTTTTCCAGAAAAGGCCAGCTGCTCCCGCAACGAGGAGTAGCAGCACAAGCCCCAGTACCAACGGGCGCCGATTCGAAGCCGGGGCTTCGTCGTAGACAGTGGCTACGCTTGCCTCGCCGGCTGCCGGTCGTGGCGGGGCAATGCCGCGGCGGCGCAGCTCCTGCCGGGCGGTAGTTACAAGGTCGGCGTGGTAGAAGTTGGGGTTATCGACAAAAAACTGGAGCTCCGCGTCGGTTTTAGCGCGCAGCACATCGGTGGCAGAAGACATAGAAAAAGCAGAATGCGCGGTCAGTTCCGCGTTTGACGCGGGTAAGATGCGTATAAATCTTCAGATACTCGCGCAAACCAGCCACGCCCGCCTGCGTACAGCTACTACATCCTTTTTCAGTCAACCTCATGTCTACCACCCGCTCCGAAAAAGACCAGGCAACCCAGCCCGTGCAAGCCGACGATTACCAGCCCATTGGCCGGCAGGAAGCCCCCACCAATTCTGATGCCCTGTATGGTGGCAATGCCGACGATAACTCGGGCAGTGGGGGCAATGCCCGCCCTTCCAGCAGTGCCCAAGACCAGCGCGCCGCTAAAATCGAGACTGAGGAGAAAGCCGACGAAGGCGCAAGCAGGGCGATTCCCGGGGCCGGTGTTAGCAGCGGCACGGGCACCAGCGGTACCGCTATCGGTCAGGTAACTCTTTAGCTTATTTGCTAGCAGCTAGCGTTATCATAGATGGCTTTTCTATAAGCACGCTGTCTGTTTTCTACTTCTTCACCCTTCTACTTTTGCTTACTTCCTGATTATGATAACTCCCAATCCTGCCCCTGATTCCGGCCGGCCCGCCGGCATCGAAGAAAGCAAAACGGCTGGCTCCGCTTCAAATACTACTGCCCGCCCGCCCGCCCAGGACACCCCCGAAACTACTCAGGATGAGCTGGCGGGCAGCGATGGTGCCGGCATCCGGGGCGGCTACGGCGATGCCGAACAAACCAATGGCCTCGAAGGCGGAGAAGAGCTGCCTGATGCCGGCCAAGACCCCAATAAGGCAGCCGGGGGCGCAGCCAGCTAACCTGTCACGCAACACAATTCTACCTTATGAGCATGAGCGACCAGGAAAAAAGCCCCGCGGCCCCGGCTGGGGCAACGCGGGCTCCCGCCGACTACTTCACGGGCATAGCCTGGGTAAAGCCGCTTGTACCGGCCAATGACTCTACGGATTGCGTGGTAGGGGAGGTGACCTTTGAGCCTGGTGCCCGCAACAACTGGCACACGCACCCTCATGGCCAAGTGCTGGTGGCCACGGCCGGTACTGGCTACTACCAGGAAAAAGGCAAGCCCGCTCTACTGCTGCACCCCGGCGAAGCCGTGAGCATTGCGCCCAACGTAGTGCACTGGCACGGCGCTACCGCCGATAGCCGCTTTACGCATATTGCCATTAACCCGGCTGCCAGCCAAGGCGTGGTCGTGTGGCTGGAGCGCGTAACGGACGCCGACTATCAGGCCGCCTATGCGTAACAGGCAGGCGCACAAGCTGACTGCCTGCTACCGAATTAGTTAAGAAACTATAAACCAGCGCGCTATAGCTTAAGGCTCGGCTTTTCTCTTTTCTGAGGCACTACGCAAGCCCGTAATCCTTCGTAAAGCTCGTTTTGCTCCGCAAGACGAGCTTTTTGCTTGCTTGCTGCCTCCCAACCGGGCTGCCCGCCCGTACTTTGTGTTTGTGTTGAGTACCTGGTTTTCCTACCCCCGCCGTTTCTTCTGTTACCTTCTTTGCCTGCTGCCGCTTGCCTTGCGGGCGCAGGTGCCCCCTACGCTCGGTGCCATTGCCGGCGAAGAAGACCTTCGCCCCGCCCCGCCCAAGCGCGAGCTGCGCGGCTTCTGGGTGGCCACCGTGGCCAACATCGACTGGCCCAACCAGCGCGGCGAAGCGCCCGAGCACTACCGCCGCGAATACCGCCGTCTGCTCGATGCCGGCCAGCGAGCCGGCCTCAATGCGGTGTTTGTGCAAATTAGGCCCGTTTCGGACGCTTTTTATAAGTCTGATTTAGAGCCCTGGAGCAAGTACCTTACCGGCCGCCAAGGCAAGCCGCCCGGCGAAAACGACGACCCGCTGCCCTTCCTCATCGCTGAGGCGCACCGCCACAATATGGAGTTTCACGCGTGGTTTAACCCCTACCGCGCTACCATGGATACCGTGACGCGGGCGCTGGCCCCGCTGCATCCCTATAAAAAGCACCCCGATTGGTTTATCAAGTATTCCAGCCAATACCTCTACAACCCTGGCCTGCCGGCCGTGCGCGACCACATCAAGCGCGTGATAATGGATGTGGTGCGGCGCTACGATATCGACGGCGTGCATTTCGACGATTATTTCTACCCTTATCCCGAAGTAGGCCAGGTATTTCACGATGAGCAGGCCTTCCAGACCCAAAACCCGGACAACCTTTCCCTGGGCGACTGGCGGCGGCAAAATGTCAATATTCTCATCCACGACCTGCACGACAGCATTCGCTTGGCCAAGCGCTGGGTGAAATTCGGCATTTCGCCGTTCGGCGTCTGGATGAATAAAAGCGCCGACCCGCTCGGCTCCGACACCCGCGCCGGCCAGCCTAGCTATTCCAACCTCTACGCCGACTCGCGCCTCTGGCTGAAGGAAGGATGGGTTGATTATATATTGCCGCAGCTATATTGGAGCACCAAATTCCGGCTCGTGCCATACGCCACCCTGCTCGAATGGTGGACGCGCAACCACTTTCAGCGCCACCTCTACATCGGCCACGGCACGTACCGCATGCTCGAAAGCACCCGCTCCGACACGGCCTGGCGCAACCCGCGTGAGCTGCCGCGTCAGCTGCGCCTCAACCGCGACTATCCCGATGATGTGCAGGGCAGCGTGTTTTTCTCGGCCCGGTCGTTAGCTACCAACCCGCTGCATACCTCCGACTCGCTGCGCACCGATTTTTACCGCGCCCCGGCGCTGGTACCCGTTATGCCCTGGCTCGATAGCCTGGCCCCGCGCCCCGTACGCGAGCTGGCTCTGCGGCGGCAGGGCCATACCGCCAGCCTCACCTGGCAGCCCGACCTCGTGCCCGCCGCCGATGGCGACCTGGCCGCCTACTACGTGCTCTATCGCTTCGAGCGCGGCCAGGTAATGGGCCCCAACGACCCGCGCCGCATCCTGAGTATCATCCGGCCCACCAGGCTGGCCCAGCCCGCCACTTTCGCCGACTCTACAGCCCAGCCCGGCGTGGCCTACGCCTATTACCTCACGGCCGTCGACCGCCTGCACAACGAAAGCCTGCCGGTGCGCATCTTCACCGAAGGCAAGCTGCCCGTCGAAACCCTGGTAGCCGCGCCGCCCGCTCCGGCTGCGCCCGTGGCGGTAGCCCGGCCGGCGGCGCGCCCGCACCCGCCAGCGGCCGTGGCGGCGCGCCCCCAGCCGCGCCCTGCCCTGCCAGCTGCTGAGGAAACCGCCGCCAAAGTCAAAATCAAGGAGAAGCCCCGGCGCCGCGGCTTCTTCGCCCGGCTGTTTGGGCTGAAGTAAAGCGGCTTCATATCCTTACCCAACGCGGCTGGTTGCTTTTCTGGAGGCGGCCGGGCACCTTTGCGCTTGCACCTAGCCTTTTGCCGCATGCGCCCTGCCGATTCTGTTTTGCCTGCCCGCCTGGTTTCGCTCGATGTATTCCGGGGCCTCACCGTAATGGCGATGGTAGTAGTGAATAATCCCGGCGACTGGGGCCACATCTACCCGCCCTTTGAGCACGCCGAGTGGAACGGCTGCACGCCCACCGACCTGGTTTTTCCCTTCTTTCTGTTCATTGTGGGCGTGAGCCTGGCCTATGCGCTGGCCGGGGCCAAAAGCAGCTGTGCGCCCTGGGGGCCGGTACTGGGCCGGGTGGCGCGGCGGGCGGCCATCCTGTTTGCGCTGGGCGTGCTCACCTCGCTTTATCCGCACTTCGATTTTGGCACGGTGCGCCTCATGGGGGTGTTGCAGCGCATTGCGCTGGTGTACCTGGCGTGCAGCTGTATCTATTTGAAAACCAGCTGGCGCACGCAAGCCATCATCTTGCTGGGGATAGTAATCGGCTACGCCGCACTCATGCAGCTCGTGCCGGTGCCCGGCATCGGCCCCGCCAACCTGGAGCCCGCTACCAACCTTGGGGCCTGGCTCGACCGCACCCTGCTCACCGAGCCGCACCTGTGGGCACAGTCGCGCACCTGGGACCCCGAGGGCTTGCTGGGTACGCTGCCCGCGCTGGCTACCGGCCTGCTCGGCGCCTTAGCCGGCCAATGGCTGCGCTGGTCCGGCCCGGCCCCCTTCGGCAAAACGGCGGGCCTGAGCATCGCTGCCGTCGCTGCCACAACTGGCGGACTGCTTTGGGAGACTTGGTTTCCGCTCAATAAAGCCTTGTGGACCAGCTCCTACGTGCTCTTCACGGGTGGGCTGGCGCTGGGCCTGCTGGCGGCACTCTACTGGCTTTGCGATGTGCGGCGCTACCGCCGCGTAGCACCGGCGCTGGCATTTGGAGTAAATGCCATTGCCGTATTCTTTTTTTCAGCCATCCTTTCCCGCACCTTCGCCCTGCTACGCCTGCCGGGGCCGGCCGGGCAGCCCGTCGGCCTGAAGGAATGGCTTTATGGCTGGGGCATCGCTCTCTGGTTCAGCGACCCCCGCGCTGCATCACTGGCCGGAGCAGTAGTATGTTTGCTCATCTGGCTGGGTGTTCTTAGCCTGCTTCGCCGCCAAAACTGGGTGTGGAAAGTCTAACCAAGCTTTATTGCATCATAGTTGCATTTTTAATCAAAATACAAATGCAACTATGATGCATATTTATAATAAACTGTTTTGTAATGCATTAACTGGCGTTTTGGAAAAGGGTTAGGCAGTAAGACAGGTTAAATAAGTTGTTTTTACTATAATGAAAATACTGATTATTGGGGGTGGCAACATGGGCCTGACGTATGCCCGCAGCTTTGTGCGGGCACATATCACTTCGCGCCTCGACTTGCGGCTGCTGGCCCGCTCGCCCGAGCGGGTTGCTGCTCTGGCGGCCCACGAAATCGGTACGGTATGGGGTCAGCCGGCCGACTGCGTGCCCGGAGTCGATATTATTATTCTGGCGGTGAAGCCGCAGGATTCGGCCGAGTTGTTCGAGCGGCTGCGCGGCCTGGTACAGCCGCAGCAGGTGGTGCTCAGCATTATGGCCGGCGTGCGCATCAGCACTTTGCGCGAGGCTTTGGGAACGCCCAAAATTATTCGGGCCATGCCCAACCTGCCGGCTCAGATTGGGATGGGAATGACCGCCTTCACCAGTACCGACGAAGTAACCCGCGCCGAGCTGGTGCAGGTGCAAAACCTGCTCAGCACCACCGGCAAGACGGTTTATGTAGAAGCCGAGCATGCCATCGATGCCAGCACGGCCATCTCGGGCAGTGGCCCGGCCTACGTGTATTACTGCATGGATGCTCTGATGGCCGCCGCCGCCCAAATGGGCTTTACCCCCGCCGAAGCGGAGCTGCTTGTCGGCCAAACCTTTCGCGGGGCGGTGGAGCTCTATAGCCAGGCCGGCCTGAGCTGCCAGGACTGGATTACCCGCGTAGCTTCCAAAGGTGGCACCACCGAGGCCGCTCTCCGGGCTTTCGGGGGCGGGGCAGTGCGCGAGGGCCTGATGGCCGGCGCCGAGGCGGCCCGCAACCGCGCCGAAGAGCTGGGCCGCTAGCCGGCATCGCCAACGCCGGCCGGGCTCTTGCGTAAGCACCCTGACCAAGGGGCGTGCCTTGGTCCTTATCTGGAGTATATGAAAAAAACAGCGCTACTCGCCGGCGCTACCGGGCTTGTTGGCAGCGAATTGCTGCCCCTGCTGCTGGCCTCGGAACGCTATGCTAAAGTTATTGTAGTGGGCCGCCGCCCGGTAAGCTTCGAGCACCCCAAGCTTACCCAGGTAACTACTGAGCTGGACCAGCTCGAAGACGTGCGCCTGCGTCTTATTGCCGACGATGTGTACTGCTGCCTGGGTACTACCATCCGCCAGGCGGGCTCTCAGTCGGCTTTCTATAAAGTTGATTTTCTGTATGTGGTGAAGCTGGCGGCGCTCACCGCGGCCAACTTCGCGGCACAGTTTCTGGTAGTTTCGTCGCTGGGAGCTGACGTGGATTCCCGCTTTTACTACAGCCGCGTGAAAGGCGAGATGGAAGCAGCCGTACGCCAGACGCCATTCCGGGCCATCCATATTTTTCGTCCCTCGTTATTGCTGGGCGAGCGGGCGCAGCCCCGGCTCGGCGAGCGGCTGGGGGCCGTAGTGCTGTCGTTGGTTAAGCCCTTGCTGCGTGGCGGTTGGCGCAAGTACCGGCCAGTAGCGGCGGCTACGGTGGCCCAGGCCATGCTGCGTGCCGCCCAGGAAGACGGCGGCGGCCTGCGCGTGCACAGTTCCGAAAATCTGCCCTAAAAAAAGTCCTCGCAGCCAATTGGCTGCGAGGACTTTGCCACTATACTGAAGTGCGGCTAACAAGCGCCGAAACTACCAGCGCCGGCCATAACCGCGGCCATAGTAGCCCCGGCCGTAGTAAGGGCGAGGAGCATAATAAATGGGCCGGGGAGCGTAATAAACCGGAGCCGGTGCGTAGTATACGGGAGGCGCTACCACCACCGGCGCTACCGGTGGGTAGTAGCCTGGGCCATAGTAAGGGCGCGGAGCATAGTAGGGATTGCCGATGCGTGCACTAATAACAACCTGTGCCGAAGCGGCACTTGCACTAGCCAACGTCAGCAGAAACACGAGCAACAAAGGGCGGAAACGCATAGCTTATTCGTGCCGAAGCACGCAATTTGAAGTTGATGAAAGAGAAGAAAAGAGCTTGGGCAACTGCCCGGCTAAACTATACGAAAATAGCGCGAAAAAAGCTACTGTAAAAGCAGAGCTGGTTTTTAGTGGCGGCCGCCGTGCCAGCCACCGCGGTATCCCCCACCACCATGCCAGCCGCGGTCACCACCATGCCAGCCGCCCCGATAAACCGGAGCTACAATAACCGGGCGTGGCGCATAGTAGCGGGGGCCGTAGCCATAGCCGTAATAAGGATAAGGTGCGCCAATACTAGCACCGGCATAAACACCGGGAGCACAGCTGCTCAGCCCTAAGCCCAGGCCAAGTACCAGAAACAGGGAAAAAAACAGATTGCGACGCATAATAAACCGGGGCCGAGGCTCCCGCATTAAAGTTGTTGGAACAACGTTTGGTTAGATAACACAAGTACCAGTAGGTTTAATTTCCGAGCCGGCTTCAGAAGCAAGCCAGAAGGACAAACCCAGTCAATGACGGAGATGATATTACCAAAACCTTGCCAAACTTTAGCCGTTGGCGAGGCTGAATAATAAATTGATTAAGCTCTGATAACCAAAGCCATGAAAAAGAAATTCTGGGAATTAATCGCCTTGGGCAGCTGTTTTAAAAGCCTACTATCACCCGCTTTGCTACGCTCATGAAAAATCCTGCTGATTACCTGGCCAACCACGTATTCGAAGCTCGTCGGCCGCGGCGCGACTTGCAGCCGGTAGTAGCCTACGCCGATGCGGTGGCAGCTATTACCCAGGCCTTGGCCGATGCGGAAAAGTACAAATATTTGTTGATGCGCGCCCTGCGGCGCCACGCCGACGAGTTGAGTGGTGCAACTGGCCCCCAGCCCGTACCATACGCCACCGAAACGCCCGTGCTGCCGATGTATCCGGCCCGGCTGCCATTGGCAGCCTAAGCATACTATGTGTGCGATGATAACGGAAGACAAGCGTGCCTCAGCTTTCGCTGGGGCACACTTGTTTAAGGTAGTGTCCGCTGGTAGCGCTGGGCTAAAACTGTGGCTAGCCTGGCAGCTTGCTGGCGTAGTTCGGGCACGGCTGTCGATTCAAAATAGGTTGGCCGGCGGCTGGCCCCCAGGGTAAAAAGGCTGCCCGCGCTCGGTTGCCCATCGGAGCCCAGCAATTCCCCCATTGCATTGGTCATAATCCCTAGCCGCAGCGGGTCAGGGGTGAGGCAGCCGTCAGCGCGTAGCTGCTGCACCAGCGGCGTGCCGATGCGGCTGTAATCGAGCAGGGGCCCGGTACAGCAGATGACGTGCCGGGCCGTTTGCCACTGCCGGGCCCGGCCCGGCTGCGCAATGCCTACGCGCAGCTTTTCACCAGCGGGCAAAATCTCCACGGCCCGGCCAGCGCAGGTTTGCAACTGCCCGCTCGCTTCCATGTCAGCCAATAAAGCGGCCCCGCTGGGGGCAATGCGGTGGCGTAATTGTGCCCAGCGCCCCGCCAGATGCCGCAGAAACCGCGCCTGCTCGGCCAGTGGCCAGCCCGCCCAGATGCGGCTCAGGTCGGGCCGCAGCGCATCAAGCACTAGGCGCCAGTCGATGCCCTGCGCGGCGGCTGCCGCCACCTGGTGGCGCACCTGCCGTAGCACGCCGGCCACCGTATGCTCACCAGCCAGCTCAGCATAAAAATTTAGGTAAGCCGGGGCATCGGCCGGGCCGTGCACCGCCGGCCAGCGCCCGCGCCGGGCCACTACCTGTACCGTGCTCTGGTGCCCCTGTGCTCGTAGCGCCACTAGCATATCTAGCGCCGTAAGGCCGGCTCCAATCAGCAGCACGGGCTCCTCGGGGCCAATGCTGCTTAGGGTATCGGGTGCCCACGGGTCGGCGTGGTAGCCCGAGTGAGTCAGGTAGCGCTGGTCGGGGCCAGTGGGCGGCGGGGGCGGAAAATTACCCAGCGCCAGCACGGTGGCGTGGCTCGGCAGCACCTGGCCACTGGCCAGCCGTACGGCACGGCGGCCATCGGGTAGGAGTGGGGCCGCTACTGCCGAACTGGTGTAGTGACTGATGCACACGCCATTGGCGGCGGGCCTGGCTAGTGCCTGAGCCAGCTCCTGCTGCAAGTAGCGGCCATAAACTGCTCGGGAAGCAAATTCGGGTATGCCATCGGCGGCCTCGGGTTGCCGGGCCAGCCAGTCGGCAAAATGGCCTGGGTCTTCGGCCCACACACTCAGGTTGCGGGGGCGCACATTCAGCAACAGCTCGGGCAGGGATGACGAATAAGCCAGCCCCAGCCCCGGCTGCGCACGCGGCTCGGCCAAGGCCACATCGAGCGGCAGCGGCCCGGCCAGCCGGGTCAGGTGCAGGGCCAATGCCGTGCCCGCAAAGCCACCGCCCACAATGGTAACAGCAAAGCGCGGCGTAGAAAATGTCATAGGAGCGGAAGGTTGGGCAACGTAAAACGGACAAACGCGCACCAGGTTGGTTTGCAAATAACTCTCATCTGGCCGGAACTTGCCGGTTGCTTATGTCTACCCTCCTGCTTTCGCTCGAAACCTCGTCGCCTATCTGCGCCGTGGCTCTGCACTACCTTTCCGATGGCCGCCTGCTCGGCCAGACCGAATTGCGGCTCGAAAAGTCTCATTCTACGCACCTTACCGTACTTATCGAGCAGCTCATCGCCAACACCGGCCACCGGCTGGCCGACCTTGGCGCTGTGGCCGTGAGCGATGGCCCCGGCTCTTACACCGGGCTGCGCATCGGGGCCGCTGCCGCCAAAGGGCTATGCTTTGCGCTCGATATTCCGCTGCTGGCCGTCGGCACGCTGCCCGCGCTGGCGCATCAGGTAGCCGGGCGCACGCCCCGCGCCGCCGACTATCTGTTTTGCCCAATGCTTGATGCCCGCCGGCTGGAAGTCTACACGGCGCTTTATCAGGCCGATGCGCAGCCGCTGCTGCTGCCCACCAACCTGGTGCTCGACGCCAGTTCGCTGGCCGAACATTTAGCCCACCGCTCCGTGTTATTCTTTGGCTCGGGGGCCGCTAAATTCCAGGCGCTGGTGGCCGGCAACCCGAACGCGGTTTTCCTGCCTGACGTGCAGCCCACCGCCATCAGCATTGGCGAGCTGGCTTTCACTGCTTTTCAGCGCCAGCAATTTCAGGATGTAGCGTATTATGAGCCTTTTTACTTGAAAGAAGTTTACACAACTACCCCAAAGTCCGCCTAATATTCAATTTATACTATGGAACCGCTATTTGTTAACCGGGTGGCTGCCTCGGGCCTCGTTACCCTCAATCTGGAAGAATATATCCATCCCGGCCCTCGCGTGGTGTACGATATCAAAGACAATCTCTTTCACGGCTTGATGCTGCGCGAAAAGGATTTTCGCGAATTCGTCAAAACCCACGATTGGGCGCAGTACAACGGGCAGAACGTCGCCATCATTTGCTCGGCCGATGCCATTGTGCCCACCTGGGCCTATATGCTGCTGGCCAGCAAGCTGCAGGGCCACGCCCATCGCTACGTGTTTGGCAGTCCCGAAGCCCTGGAGCAATCGCTTTTCGAAGAAGCCATCGCCAGCATCAATCCCGCTGATTATCAAGATGCCAAGCTCGTCATCAAAGGCTGTGGCGATAAGCCGGTACCTACTTTTGCCTACGTGGCGATTATGCAGCACCTGCTGCCCGTGGCGGCCAGCATCATGTATGGCGAGCCGTGCAGCACCGTGCCACTCTACAAAAAGGCCAAAGCTGCGCTGAGTTAATATAGTGAATAATTAATATTGCAGCCCCTGTGAAGCTTGCCGGGCTGCAATCGTTGTCTGCGCCGTAGGTGCCGCAACGCGCGCAGTCCCGACCTTTGCCAGCGTGCAAGCTCAACCTTACCAGATAAACTTCCGCACCGGGGCCGCCATTGTCATCGCCAATATGGTCGGGACGGGCGTTTTTACCAGCCTCGGCTTCCAGATACTAGGCATTCAAAGCGGTTTCGCGCTGCTGATGCTGTGGGTAGTAGGCGGCCTTATCGCGCTGTGCGGGGCCGTAAGCTACGGTGAGCTGGCCGCCGCCATGCCCCGCTCGGGCGGCGAGTACCATTATTTAAGCCAGATATATCATCCGGCGCTGGGCTTTCTCTCCGGCTGGGTATCGGCCACGGTGGGCTTTGCGGCCCCTACCGCGCTGGCGGCACTGGCCCTCGCCCAATATGCCCAAAGTGTGTGGCCCGCGCTGGCGGCTCCGCTGGCAACCGGCGGCACTGGTGGCACGGTGCTGGCCGTGAGCGTAGTGCTGGCGCTGGCCCTGGTGCATGGCCGCAGCACGCGCGCCGGCAGCCGCTTGCAGGTAGTAATTACTGCAGTCAAAGTGATTGTGCTGGTGGGCTTTATTGGGGCCGGGCTGTTTCTGGGCAACGCGCAGCCGCTCAGTTTTGCACCCGATACCGCTAGCTGGCGCTCGCTGCTGAGTCCGGTTTTCGCCGTGTCGCTGGTGTACGTCAGCTACGCCTATTCGGGCTGGAATGCCGCCGTGTACGTTACCGGCGAAATCAAAAACCCGCAGCGTAACCTCTCCCGTATTCTGCTCACGGGCACCACCATGGTACTTCTCTTATATGTAGGCCTGAACTACGTTTTTCTGCGGGCCACGCCGTTAGGCGTGCTCAAGGGGCAGGTCGAAGTGGGCTACCTGGCGGCCAGCTGGCTTTTCGGCCCGGCGCTGGGCCGCCTCACGGGGGGCGTTATTGCGGCGCTGCTCGTATCTACCATCAGTGCCATGATTTTCGCCGGTCCTCGCATTGTGCAGGCAATGGGCGAAGACCTGCCGGCCCTGGGCTGGCTGGCCCAGCGCAGCCGGGCGGGTATTCCGGTGCGGGCCCTGGTGCTGCAAGTGGCTATTACGCTGGTGTTTATCCTGAAGCCCGACTTTAAGGCCGTCCTCGTTTACGCCGGTTTCGTGCTCAATCTGTTTACGTTTCTCACAGTGCTGGGCTTGTTTGTGCTACGCTGGCGGCAGCCGGTCTTGCCGCGCCCGTATCGGGCCTGGGGCTATCCCATTACGCCGCTTATTTTTTTGGCCTTGAGTGCCTGGACCCTGGTTTTCATTATTAAAGACAAGCCCACGGAGTCGCTCTACGGCCTGGCTACCGTGGCTAGCGGCTTGCTGGTTTACTTTGTGGCGCAAATGCTCGGCCGCTCGCAGCCTGCCTGAGTTTATTTTCCAGCGCTACTAATCCTTCCCACCGTTCTTACACCTTTATAAAAATAGCCGGCAGCTATATAGGAGCTGGTTATTTTTTTCCTGCTCATGCGCTTTTCTCTGCTATCTCTGCTACCGGCGCTCGTTTTGCTGGCCGCGTGCTCCCAAACCTCTACCGAGCAACAAGCTGCCAAAACCGAGACAATGGCCGATACGGCCCAAAAGGTAGCTCCCCACCACGCCCCGCCGCCCCGCGATAGCACTGCCCACGCCACCAAGGCCACCGCTGCTGTAGCCGACACGGCAAACGTGCAGAATATAGCCAACTACCTGGCTGGCCTGCCCCCCGCAGCCGGCTCGCCGCTGGCTACGCTCTCCGCCCAGCCCGCGTGGCAGGCTTTCGCCAAAGACCAGAATAAAAGCTGGGCCAAATACCGCGCTACCCACACCAACCGCATGAGCCGCTGGGCCGCTACCGAGCTGGACTCGGTGCGCCAGGCCACGCCGACGCTGTTTTATCCGTTCAGCGGCCCCGACTTTCTGAATGCCTTTACCCTATTTCCCGACAGCCGGACCTATGTACTGGTCGGGCTGGAGCCCGTAGGCAGCGTGCCAACCCAGGCCAACCTTGATAACCCGGTGTTGCTGAGCGCCGTTAAGAAGTCGTTGTGGTCGGTGCTGAATTTCAGCTTCTTCCGCACCAACGATATGGCCGTAGACCTCAAGTCGGTTAATCTCGACGGGGCCGTGCCGCTTATTATGCTCTTTGCCGCCCGCACCGGCAATCATCTCCAGTCGGTGCGCCCCGTGCAGCTCGATGCGCAGGGCCAGCTCCACGCTGTAGCCGATACCACTCGTGCGCCGGGCTCCAAGGCCATTCAGGGCGCTGAGCTAAAGCTGCAAGCGGCCGATGGCTCTGCAAAGACCATCTACTACTTTTCGGCCGACCTCAGCGACTGGAAGCTGACTTCCAAGGATGCCCCCTTGCGCTACGTGCGCAGCCTCGGCCCGCTTACTACCTACGTCAAGTCGGCCACTTACCTCATGCACAAGTCTTACTTCTCTAAAATCCGCAACCTGATTTTAGCGCAAAGCCAGTACATTCTGCAAGACGACTCGGGTATCGCCATGAAGTATTTTCCCAAAACCGACTGGCAGTTTACTTACTACGGTACCTATAAGCGTCCTATCAACCTGTTTGCCAAGCAATACCAGCCCGAGCTGACCACTGCCTACCACGATAGCCTGCACCGCGCCCGCCCACTGCCATTTGGCACCGGCTACAACTGGCGCCAAACCGACAGCAACCTCCTCCTGGCTCGCCGTAAAAAGTGAGCCATAAGCCGCGAGCCTTACTTCTTAATACTAAGGAAAGAATTTGCCGCCAGGTAGCCCAGGTAGTAACCTGCTCTTACTAAATGAGCTACAAGGCCGTGATGGCAACATCACGGCCTTCTTTATTCCTGTTAAGCTATCTGATATGAAAGCTATTCTCTTCAGTATAAGTATGCTGGCTACGACTGCCGTGCTGGCCCAGTCGGCCGCTGCTCCCCAAATAAAAACGGTAACTGCCGCAGTAGGAGAGGACTCCCGGCTGCTCGATAGCCTGCTGCGAACTGCTCCCCAGCTAAGCCAGGTGCTCGCCCATACCGACCAGTACCAGCTTCAAATCATCTACACCCAAATAAATCGCGACTCCCACAACATCCCGCACTTCACGCGCCACACCTATCACCTCAACCCCCAGCAGTACTTCAACCCCGCCAGCCTGGTTAAGCTGCCCGTTGCCCTGCTGTCTCTCGAAAAGCTCCACACGCTCCCGAGTCCTATTAATAGGAGTACAATTATGTCTACCGGCGCCGCTTGGCGCTGCCAGACGCCCGTACCCTTTGCTGCCCCCGCCGACTCTGACCGCCAGGCTACCGTCGGCAATTACATCAAGCGGATGCTGCTCGTCAGCGACAACCTCGCTTACAACCGCCTCTACGAGTTTCTTGGCCAAAAGCCGCTCAACGACCGCCTTCAGCAACTCGGCTATCCGGGGAGCCGCATCGTCCGCCGATTTGCGCCCTGCGACACGGCCGCCAATCGCCACACCAATCCGATTGCCTTTCACAGTGCTGCCGGCGATACCTTATATAAAGAGCTGGCTAAAGTCAATCCGCGCACGCCCGCGCCCCCGCTTGGGCCAGTCTTCGCGGGCCGCGCTTACAAAGTGGGCAGCCGCCTCATCCACCACCCCTACGATTTTACCACTGCCAACAATCTGCCGCTGCCCGATATTACTGCGCTCCTCCAAAGTGCCCTTTTCCCCGATGCCGTGCCCGGCACCCAGCGCCTGAATCTAGCGTCGGCCGATTATGCCTTCCTGCGCCAGTACCTGCATCTTACTCCGCACGCCAGCTGCTTCAGCACTTATGCCGCGCCGAAGTATTTCGACGCCTACAAAAAGTACCTCTATTATGGTCGCCAGCCAGAAGCCCAACCCCAGGCTGGCCTGCGAATCTTCAATATCGTGGGTATGTCGCACGGCTACCTGGCCGATGTCGCCTACTTCGCCGATTCCCTCCACCAGTCCGAATTCTTACTCAGCGCCATCCTCTACGTCAATCAAGACGGCATTATCAACGACGCCAACTACGAATACGATACCATAGGCGAGCCCTTCCTGGCCCAGTTAGGCCAGCTTTTTTATCAATACGAAGCTCGTCGCCCCCGTCAATACCACCCCGACCTGACCCTCTTCTTCCAAAAAGACCCGCAACCCTGATTTTTTTCTCCAGCCCCCGGTTTGCTAACCGCCTGAGTGCTACACCACCCCGCTTCCCCGCCGCCAGCACAAACCGCACTCTAATGGAAAAAGCCCGGCTACTGTTGGCTATCGCCGATTTTCCTGGTACTTTTGCACTCCCAAATCGAACGGACGCGGGCAGCCAGGAAAGCTGACTACGAAAGAAAATGCCAGCCCGCTTGCTGATTCCAAATTTCTAAGCGTACCTTTGCACCCCGTTCCAGAAACGGCTCATCGGAAGTGCCGAAGAAGTGGTAGAAAAATGAAAATATTTTCGCCCTAAATTTGAAAAGTCAAAAAATTCCCCTACCTTTGCACTCCCAAACGGAACAATGGTTTAGGGCTCAGCAAACTAAACTACTGCTTAATAAGCAGTTAAGTTTTAAAATCAACTTAATCGAAGTTGATTAAATTTTCAAAAAAGCCTTAAAAAGGCTTCTGTCTTTTTGAAAATTAAAAAATCTTGCTTTTGCATTTCGCTCTAAGCGAAAGCCGTAATAGTAATAAAGTCGCAGCTAACAAGATTAAAAATCTTTTCACTCGGCAACTTGCAAGGTAAGAAATTTATCGTACCTTTGCAGTCCCAACTAAAACGGGGCGCTGCAGATAGCGAAAGGGTTCATTAGCAACCCAACAATGCTGCTTCAATTGGAAGCAGCAAACGTTCTTTGAATGACTGGAAAAGACAAATGGTAGGTATGCTTACGCAAGTAAGCAGAAACGTAACATTAAAATTAAACTCGTCAATACGAGTCGGATTAGCACTCGACAACGTCCCTATTTAGGTAGTGGATTAGGAATATTTTACAATGGAGAGTTTGATCCTGGCTCAGGATGAACGCTAGCGGCAGGCCTAATACATGCAAGTCGAACGGGGTGTAGCAATACATCTAGTGGCGCACGGGTGCGTAACACGTAACTAACCTACCCAGCACTGGGGATAGCCCGCCGAAAGGCGGATTAATACCGCATAAGACAATAGAGTGGCATCACTTAGTTGTTAAAGATTTATTGGTGTTGGATGGGGTTGCGGGTCATTAGCTAGTTGGGTGGGTAACGGCTGCCCAAGGCGACGATGACTAGGGGAGCTGAGAGGCTGGTCCCCCACACGGGCACTGAGATACGGGCCCGACTCCTACGGGAGGCAGCAGTAGGGAATATTGGGCAATGGGCGAGAGCCTGACCCAGCCATGCCGCGTGCAGGACGAAGGCTTTCTGAGTCGTAAACTGCTTTTGACAGGGAAGAATAAGCACTACGTGTAGTGTGATGACGGTACCTGCAGAATAAGCACCGGCTAACTCCGTGCCAGCAGCCGCGGTAATACGGAGGGTGCGAGCGTTGTCCGGATTTATTGGGTTTAAAGGGTGCGTAGGCGGCTCTTTAAGTCCGGGGTGAAAGCCCGCTGCTCAACAGCGGAACTGCCCTGGATACTGGAGAGCTTGAGTACAGACGAGGTTGGCGGAATGGACCGAGTAGCGGTGAAATGCATAGATACGGTCCAGAACCCCGATTGCGAAGGCAGCTGACTAGGCTGTTACTGACGCTGAGGCACGACAGCGTGGGGAGCGAACAGGATTAGATACCCTGGTAGTCCACGCCGTAAACGATGGATACTCGCTGCGGGCTAAAGATTGTCCGTGGCTTAGGGAAACCGATAAGTATCCCACCTGGGGAGTACGCTCGCAAGAGTGAAACTCAAAGGAATTGACGGGGGCCCGCACAAGTGGTGGAGCATGTGGTTTAATTCGATGATACGCGAGGAACCTTACCTAGGCTAGAATGCGCGTGACCGGCTCAGAGATGAGCCTTTCCTTCGGGACACAAAGCAAGGTGCTGCATGGCCGTCGTCAGCTCGTGCCGTGAGGTGTTGGGTTAAGTCCCGCAACGAGCGCAACCCCTATGGTTAGTTGCCAGCACGTAATGGTGGGGACTCTAGCCAGACTGCCTGCGCAAGCAGTGAGGAAGGCGGGGACGACGTCAGGTCATCATGGCCCTTACGCCTAGGGCGACACACGTGCTACAATGGACGGTACAGCGGGTAGCTACTGGGCGACCAGATGCCAATCTCGAAAAGCCGTTCTCAGTTCGGATCGGAGTCTGCAACTCGACTCCGTGAAGCTGGAATCACTAGTAATCGCGCATCAGCCATGGCGCGGTGAATACGTTCCCGGGCCTTGTACACACCGCCCGTCAAGCCATGAAAGTCTGGTAGACCTGAAGCTGGTGCTCCGCAACGAAGCCAGTTAGGGTAGAACAGGTAATTAGGGCTAAGTCGTAACAAGGTAGCCGTACCGGAAGGTGCGGCTGGATCACCTCCTTTCTGGAGCAGTTCGACTCGTGAGTTTACTAAATGTTACGTGGTGCTATACTACGCGTCTTTTCCATCATTCAAATAATAAAGCTTGGTATGTTGGGCTTGTAGCTCAGGTGGTTAGAGCGCTACACTGATAATGTAGAGGTCCCTGGTTCGAGTCCAGGCAGGCCCACTCTGCCATCATAATACTAAGTAAGACTTTGGTTTAGCTTGAAGCAGTTCAGCTATTCCGCATTTATCATCAAGTGGATGATAAACGTTCTTTGACGTAAGGGAAAACAAGAGAGAGAAGTACAAAGCGGGCTGTTAGTCACAGACTAGCAGCAGTTCTTCTACACGTCGAGTGTAGAGAATCGCAAGCGAGAAGTAAGTAAGAGCACACGGGGGATGCCTAGGGTCTCAGAGGCGAAGAAGGACGCGATAAGCTGCGATAAGCTCGGGGGAGGGGCACATACCCGTTATATCCCGAGATGTCCGAATGGGGCAACCCCACTGGTTGAAGACCAGTGACTCTTCTTTTCGGAGAAGAGGGCAAACGTTGGGAACTGAAACATCTCAGTACCGACAGGAACAGAAAATAACAATGATTCCCCAAGTAGTGGCGAGCGAACGGGGAGGAGCCCAAACCAGGGCGGTTACGGCCGCTCTGGGGTTGTAGGACCACGCCATGTGATTAAATCGAGTTAGCTGAAGTGTGTGGGAAAACACGCCAGAGACGGTGAGAGCCCGGTAAGCGACAATTCTGATTTACGCTAGTGGTATCCTGAGTAGGGCGGGGCCGGAGAAACCCCGTCTGAATCCAGCGGCACCATCCGCTAAGGCTACATACTCCTGAGACACCGATAGTGAACCAGTACCGTGAGGGAAAGGTGAAAAGAACCGCGGATAGCGGAGTGAAAAGAACCTGAAACCGTGTGCTTACAAGCAGTTAGAGGACTTTTGTAGTCTGATAGCGTGCCTTTTGCATAATGAGCCTACGAGTTACTCCTCCCTGGCAAGGTTAAGCGCTTGAAGGCGCGCAGCCGCAGCGAAAGCGAGTCTGAACAGGGCGCGTAGTCAGGGGGGTAGACGCGAAACCTAGTGAGCTACCCTTGAGCAGGATGAAGGAGCGGTAACACGCTGTGGAGGTCCGAACCAGTTTCCGTTGAAAAGGATTTGGATGACTTGAGGGTAGGGGTGAAAGGCCAATCAAACTAGGAAATAGCTCGTACTCCCCGAAATGTATTGAGGTACAGCGTCGTGGTTAGGTTTGTTGGAGGTAGAGCTACCAATAGGACTAGGGGGTGTCAGAGCCTACCGAATCCTGATGAACTCCGAATGCCAGCAAATTCATACACGGCAGTGAGGCCTGGGGTGCTAAGGTCCCCGGCCGAGAGGGAAAGAACCCAGACCCGCCGCTAAGGTCCCTAAGTTCTAGCTAAGTTGAACAAAGGAGGTCCAGTTGCTTTGACAGCCAGGAGGTTGGCTTGGAAGCAGCCATTCCTTTAAAGAGTGCGTAACAGCTCACTGGTCGAGCGACCGGGCATCGATAATACGCGGGCATCAAGCTAGGCACCGAAGCGCGGGATTTACACTTTGTGTAAGTGGTAGGGGAGCATTCTGGTTGCGGAGAAGCCGTCCTGTCAGGGCATGGTGGAGCGTCCAGAAAAGCACATGTAGGCATGAGTAACGATAAAATAGGTGCGAAACCTATTCGCCGATAGACTAAGGTTTCCAATTCAACGCTAATCGGAATTGGGTTAGGCGGGACCTAAGGGAGAGCCGAGAGGTGTACCCGATGGCAAGCCAGTTGATATTCTGGCCCCCGGACTAGGAAGTGATGCAGGGACGCAGGAATGAAAGCAGCGCGAGCGGACGGAAGTGCTCGTTAAAGCCCGTACCTAATGACAGAGTAGTGAAGTACGCTCAGTTAGGGGAAAGGTGATAGTACCACACGGCCTTCGGGCCACGTGGATAGTCTGCCTAAGGACTGCCAAGAAAAGCTGCTAAACGTTGTATCCTAGCTCGGCCCGTACCGCAAACCGACACAGGTAGTCAAGGAGAGTATCCTGAGGCGCTCGAGTGAATCACGGCCAAGGAACTCGGCAAAATGGTCCTGTAACTTCGGGAGAAGGGACGCTTCCTCTAGTAATAGAGAAGCCGCAGTGAAAAGACCCAAGCGACTGTTTAACAAAAACACATGGCTTTGCTAACGCGTAAGCGGACGTATAAGGCCTGACACCTGCCCGGTGCTGGAAGGTTAAGAGGGGAGCTTAGTCGCAAGGCGAAGGCTTGAATCGAAGCCCCAGTAAACGGCGGCCGTAACTATAACGGTCCTAAGGTAGCGAAATTCCTTGTCGGGTAAGTTCCGACCTGCACGAATGGTGTAACGATTTGGGTGCTGTCTCAGCCGTGAGCTCGGTGAAATTGTAGTCTCGGTGAAGATGCCGAGTACCCGCCACGGGACGGAAAGACCCCGTGCACCTTTACTATAGGTTGCCATTGGTGATGGGTTCAGTATGTGTAGCATAGGCGGGAGGCGTCGAAGCGGGGGCGCTAGCTCTCGTGGAGCCAACGTTGAAATACCGCCCTTACTGTGCCTGTTGCCTAACTCTAGGTTTCTTAGAGAACAGTGGCTGCTGGGTAGTTTGACTGGGGTGGTCGCCTCCAAAAGAGTATCGGAGGCTTTCAAAGGTCCGCTCAGTACGCTTGGTAACCGTACGTAGAGCGCAATAGTAGAAGCGGGCTTGACTGTGAGACTGACTAGTCGAGCAGGGTCGAAAGACGGATATAGTGATCCGGTGGTTCCGCATGGAAGGGCCATCGCTCAAAGGATAAAAGGTACGCCGGGGATAACAGGCTGATCTCCCCCAAGAGCTCATATCGACGGGGAGGTTTGGCACCTCGATGTCGGCTCGTCACGTCCTGGGGCTGGAGAAGGTCCCAAGGGTTCGGCTGTTCGCCGATTAAAGTGGCACGCGAGCTGGGTTCAGAACGTCGTGAGACAGTTCGGTCCCTATCTGTGGTGGGCGTTGGATGATTGAGAGGACCTGACTTTAGTACGAGAGGACCGAGTTGGACCAGCCGCTGGTGCGCCGGTTGTCCCGCCAGGGGCAGCGCCGGGTAGCTACGCTGGGAGCAGATAAGCGCTGAAAGCATCTAAGTGCGAAACTCACCTCCAGATGAGTCATCCCAATGAAAGGTTCGTGGTAGACGACCACGTCAATAGGCCGCAGGTGTAAAGCTGGAAACAGCACAGCTGAGCGGTACTAAGGAACCGAGAACTTACGCTTGGCCCACTCAGTCTTTCTACTTCTTTCTCTTTTCCCTTATGTCAACGGTATTGCTGCCTGTCCCTGAACCCGACAGGCAACGCCAGCAATGGTGGCTTTAGCCCGGGTGTTCACCTCTTCCCATTCCGAACAGAGTCGTTAAGCCCCGGTGCGCCTATGGTACTGCCTTCACCGGTGGGAGAGTCGGTCGCCGCCAACTTTATAACCCAAGCCCTGCTTACCCCGCTTTCCCCAGCGCGTAAGCAGGGCTTTTGCGTGTGTACCCTTTACTACAGCCCGCCCTGGCTGTAGGCTTCCCCGATTAGAGTTTAAACTCTGCCAGTAAAAGTATTAATGTGTTATTTATTATTTCTCTATAAGAGAATATACATTGATTGAGGGCTAGAATGCGATTTTGTGGGCCACACTTTAAGCGTACTACAGTAATTTGTCTAGTCAGTTCCCCCTTCACGAAGCTATACTATAATTGATTAAACAGCTGATTGTTAAATAGATATTTTGCCTTGGTTTGCTACTTGGTATAATTGCATTACCTGATTCTGCGCGTTTGCATGAATAGAATGGGTAGTTTTGTCGTTATCGCATGGAGTACTAGTGCGAGTGAGCGTACAAAAAATGCAGTTATTATATCCAGGCTTTTTGTGGGGGCTGCTAGCAGCAGGAGTACCTGTGGTAATCCATTTGCTGCAGCTGCGACGACCGCAACGGGTGCTTTTTACCAATACGGGTTTTATTCGTGAGGTTGAGTTGACTACTATGCGTCGGCGACGGCTGCAAGAGTTGCTAGTGTTGCTGGCGCGAGTAGCGGCCATCGTGTTTCTGGTACTACTGTTTTGTCAGCCTTTTCTGCCGGTTGGCAATAGTGCAGCTCGGGTGACTAATGCAACTGTTGGGGTATTGATTGATAATTCGGGCAGTATGCAGGCAGCCGGGCTATCGCAGTCTAAACTGGTGCAGGAGGCAACTGCCGGGGCTGCGGCGTTAGGTAAAAGCTACGGCGCAGGGACCCACTTCAGACTGCTAGGACAGCAGGGAGGCAGCTTGAGCGAAGCAGCCTATCTATTGTCACTTAATCAAGAGGCGACGAACAGTGCAGTGAGCTGGGGGGATGCAAAAGTGCGCGATGCCTTGCAGGATGAGCAGCAGGGGCCGCTCTATTTATTCAGCGATTTTCAAAAAAACGAGGCTGCACCGGCTATCTGGCAGCACATACGGCATAAGGGTGAGGTCGTGCTCGTGCCGCAGGTAGCCCAGCCAGCCGGCAATATTTATGTTGACAGTGTGTGGCTGAACGATGCTTTTGTACGGACCGGTACGGCTATCGGATTGCACATACGACTACGCAATGGCGGAGCAGTGGCAGTAACCGACTGCCCTGTGAAGGTGTTTCTCGGTATACGCCAGGTCGCTGCCTTCCGGGTAACAGTAGGAGCAGGGCAGGCCAGCGAGACTACGGCGCAGGTTCAGCTAGCGGATAGTAAGCTAACGCTGGGGCAGGTGATAACGGGAGACGCTTCGGTGAGTTTTGACAATACTTATTACTTTACCGTACAGCCTGCAGCGGCTATTCGAATACTGGAGATAGGACCGGAGGCGGCTACTCAACAGGCTTATGCCGCGGAGCCGCTGTTTACCTACACATTTGCCAAGCCGCAGAAACTGAATTTTGAGGATATGCGGCGGGCCAATCTAGTGCTGCTGCGCGAAGTGCCTCAGGTGGATGCCGGCTTGCGGGAGGCCATGCTAAATGTAGTGCGCCGGGGTGGAAGCGTGGTGATAGTGCCACCGGCTGATGTAGCGGCGCATACTTCTTACCACGAGTTGTTTAAGGCATTAGGAGTGGGAGGTGAGCAGTGGGAAGCTCCTGCTGTGGGTGTACCAGTACGGCAGGAGGTTGCTATGCCCAGTCCGCACGACCCGTTTTTCAGAGATGTATTTGGAGCGCAGCCTCGGAGCGTGGTGATGCCGCAAGTGGCGCCCGTGCTACGAATAGGGCGAGCAGGCACTGATATCCTGCGGCTGCGCGACGGTGAGGGCTACCTAACCGAGTTTGGCAATGGGGCAGGCCGGACTTATGTATTCGCAGCGCCATTTGCAAAAGAGTACTCCGACTTTCCTGCGCACTCGCTCTTTGTGCCGGTACTGTATCGGCTCGCGATGCTTAGCTATCACAGCGACCAACAGCCAGCCTATCGGCTTAGTACGCCGGCGGTGGCGCTGACGGTGCCGCCCTCGGCAACCGGCGCTGGCAACGGCGAAACAAGCTATCGCCTGGTGCATGACAGCCTCACGTACATTCCGACACAGCGCATGCAGGGCGGGCAGCTGCACCTAGAAGTGCCGGCTGGCCTGCGTGCACCGGGATTTTATGAGCTGAGGAAGAATGGACAAGCTGTTACGACCTTGGCTTTTAACGCGGCCAAGCGGGAATCGGAGCTTGCGGCTTACTCAGCCACTGAGCTTCGCCAGCTGCTGGGTTCTACCCATCCGAACGTACATGTGCTGGAGGATGGTGCAAAGCCCGAAGTCTTAGCGCGTTATCGTGCCGAGCAGATGAGCCGGCCTTTGTGGCGCTACTGCCTGCTACTGGTGCTGGCTGCTTTATTGGCAGAAGGACTCCTGTTGCGCTTTGGGCGACCACGGGCGGCCAAGGTAGCAGTGGCCTAGCTCAAAGCAGGTAGCCCGTACAGCGAGTTGTATCTTGCGGGTCGATTTGTAGTATATGCAGCCAGAAGATTCGATAAGCAGAAAGGAAGCCGCTACTGATGCTGCGGGATTGGTCCGGCGTCTGGCGCTGCGCTTTGGGGTAGGGGCTGGTATAGCGTGCGCCGCCTGGCTCTTGTTTTTGCAGCTATCCGGCAACAATGCCCTGGGACCTAAGCAGCTACTGGGTGAGCTGCTGGTGCCTATGTTCGCCGCTGGTAGCCAATGGGTGTTGCGTCGCAAGCTCGCGCCCGAAAAACCGGGTGTAGGCCGGTCGCTGGCAGTAGGTGGACTGACGGTGCTCCTGGCGGCTACGATTGCCGCGGCCAGCATGTGGAGCCTGGCGCATGGGGCGGGCGAGCCGGCGCTGGCGCGTAATAGGGCTGAGCAGATAGAGATAGTACGGGTGCAGCAGGAAATGCGGGCAAAGGAGAAGCGCAACCAACAGTTTGAGCAGGATGAGCTGCGGCAGGCGGCAACAATATCGGTGGCTACGCTGGCCCGCGGAACATTTGCCTATGTATTAATTCTGGGGATGCTGGGCGGAGTGCCAAGTGGGTTATTTTTGCGCAAGTGAGTCATCAGCTTTTCACTTTTCCCTCTTTCCCATGCAAACGGCTACTCCTTCCGCTTCTACTTCCTCAGTAGCGCTACGCTATGGCCTGCTAACAGGCTTGGTTGGCATTATTTACATGTTTGTAACGTTTGCTACCGGCCAGGAGTCTAATCAACCAGTAAGTTGGTTTAGTCTTGTCATTCCAATTACCGGAGTATACCTGGCGCACAAAGCATTTAAGCAGCTCAACGGGGGCTTTATGTCTTATGGGCAGGGAGTAGGTATTGGCGTGCTGCTATCGGTGGTAAGCGGCGTGCTATCATCGGTTTTTAACTATGTTTATCGGACGATTATCGACCCGGATGTGACCACCCGAACCGTTGAGGCAGCCCGTGCTAAAATGGAAGCCGCTGGTACTATGAGCGATGCGCAGATAGACCAGGCAATGGCAATGGCCAGCAAGTTCTCATCGGGGCCTATTATGCTGATAATCGGCCTGGTGGTTTCAGTACTGTTTGGCTTACTTACCTCGTTGGTGATAGCTGCTATCACCAAAAACCCGAAACCCGAATTTGAATAAGCCAGCTGTTAGCTTTCCGGTGGAGCTATCCATCGTTATTCCCCTGCTTAATGAGGCCGAGTCGCTGCCCGAGCTTACGCGCTGGATTGCGCGCGTGCTTACAGCGAGGGGGCTTTCGTACGAAATTATTCTTATCGACGACGGCTCGACCGACGACTCGTGGACGGTAATTGAGGCACTGGCCGGGCAGGATATGGCGCTGCGCGGTATCCGCTTCAATCGCAACTATGGTAAGTCGGCGGCGCTCAATGTGGGGTTTGAGGCTGCACGCGGCCGGGTGGTGTGCACCATGGACGCCGACCTGCAGGACTCGCCCGAGGAGCTGCCCGAGCTGTACCGCATGATTACTGAGGACCACTACGACCTGGTGAGCGGCTGGAAGCAAAAGCGGTTTGACCCGCTCTCGAAAACCATTCCGACCAAGCTGTTTAACGGCGCGACGCGGGCTATTTCGGGCATTCAGCTGCACGATTTCAACTGTGGGCTAAAGGCCTATGACCAGCGCGTGGTGAAGGCCATTGAAGTATACGGCGAAATGCACCGCTACATTCCGGTGATAGCCAAGTGGAACGGCTTTCGCAAAATTGGCGAAAAGGTGGTGCAGCATCAGGAGCGCAAGTATGGCGTGACCAAGTTCGGCCTGGAGCGTTTTATATATGGTTTTCTCGATTTAGCCAGTATCACGTTCGTGAGCCGGTTTCGGCGGCGGCCCATGCACTTTTTTGGAACGCTGGGCTCGCTTTCGTTTTTTGTGGGAATGCTGCTGACGCTGTGGCTGACGGGCGAGAAAGTGTGGCTGTCGCTGCACAACCTGCGCGCGCGCAACGTAACCGAGCAGCCGCTGTTTTTTCTGTCGCTGGTGGCCGTAATTATTGGCGTACAGCTGTTTTTAGCTGGTTTTCTGGCGGAAATGGTGCAGCTTAACGGCCCCCGTCGCAACGATTACCTGGTGCGCGAAACGCTACGATGAAAGTTGTGATTATCGGCCCGGCTTATCCGCTGCGCGGCGGACTGGCAACGTACAATGAGCGGCTCGCGCGGGCATTTAAGCAAGCCGGCGATGAGGTGCGAATCGTCACGTTTTCACTGCAATACCCTGGTTTTCTGTTTCCGGGGCAAACGCAGCTCAGCACTGAAGCGGGGCCGACTGATTTGGCGATTGAAGTCAGCCTGAACTCGATGAACCCGCTTTCGTGGCTGGCAGTGGGGCGGCGGCTACGGCGCGAGCGTCCCGATTTGGTAGTATTTCGGTTTTGGCTGCCGTTTATGGGGCCGGCGCTGGGCACGGTGGCGCGGCTGGTGCGCGGCAATGGCCACACCCGCGTAGTAGCGATTACCGACAACGTGATTCCGCACGAGAAGCGGCCGGGCGATGGCCCGCTGATGCGCTATTTTCTGAGTGCCTGCGATGGTTTCGTGACCATGAGCCGGAGTGTGCTGGCCGATTTGCAGCGCCTGGGTTTTGGCAGCAAGCCGGCGCTGTACCGGCCTCACCCGCTCTACGACAACTTTGGGCCGCCCAGGCCAAAGGCCGAAGCAGTGAAGGCCCTGGGACTAGCTACGGAGTTTGCCTATATCTTGTTTTTCGGCTTTATCAGGGCCTATAAGGGGCTGGACATTCTGCTCGAAGCGCTGGCCGATGCGCGGGTGGCCGCCTTGCCGGTGAAGCTCATTATTGCCGGCGAGTTTTACGAGGAGGCCGCGCCGTACGAGCAGCTTATTCAGCAATACGGGCTGGAAAACCGACTGGTGCGGGCCACCGACTTTATCCCGAATGAGCGCGTAGCCGATTATTTCTGCGCCGCCGATATGGTGATGCAGCCTTACAAAAATGCTACTCAAAGCGGTGTGTCGCAGGTAGCCTATCACTTTGGCCGCCCTATGCTGGTGACCGACGTGGGTGGGCTGGCCGAGCTGATACCGGCCGGCGTAGTAGGCTACGTGGTGCCACCTACGCCCAGCGCCATTGCCGATGCCCTGGCCGATTTTTATGAAAACAACCGGGAAGAAGCCTTTGCGGCCGGCGTGCGGCAGGAAGCTAAGAAATTCTCGTGGGAGGTGATGGTAGCGGCGCTGAAGGAAGTAGCGCGGGCTTTGTAGTCCGGGCTACCTCTTTTAGCGTAGTTTCCAAGTTGTTGTGCCGGCCGCCCCAAGCCCTACACCGGCTGGAAAATTGCGCTATATGCCCGTTGTGTACGAAAGTCTGCGCTACTGCGGCACGCTTTCCGCTACGGCCTGAAATACCTTCTCAGCCGGCAGGTCTTCCATGCAGCTAGTGCCCAGGCGGCAGGTGCCGCGGTAGAAGCATACACATTGCTTGTCAGGGCCTACGATTTGGCCGCGGCCGTAGAGGTCAAATTCGTGGGGGTTGAAGATATTGTTCATCAGGATGGTCGGTTTGCGCAGCGCAATGCTGATGTGCATCCCCATTGTTACCTGCGTCACGATGCCGGCCATCTGGTTCATGAGGTTGATAAAACGGGGCAGGGGGAAGGTGCCCAGGTAAGCCGCGCCGGTAGCTGCTTGCAGCTCCAGGTTGCGCGGGTGCTCGGCTTCGCCGCCCAGCAGCACCGGCGCGTAGCCGGCCGCCTGCAGCTTATGGATAAGCTGAATCCACTTTTCGGTGCTCCAGAGGCGGGTAGTCCAGCGGTCGCCGCAGCCGGTATTGAGGCCAATGCGGGGGCCGGCACTGGCGGGTGGGAGGGCCGACCAGTCGTAGCCTTTGTCGTCGTGGGTATCGAACACGTACTCCTCGCCCCGAAAATCGAAGCCGCAAAGCTCAAATATCTCTTGCACGTAGGGCTTGGTATTGCCCAGGCTGAGCTGGTCGAACACGCCGGTGAGGTACTTGTGGTCGGCTAGCGCGTTGATAGGCCAGGGCACGCCGTCGTAGGGCCGGAGGGTGTAGCCAAACTTAGTTTCGGCCTGCACATTCAGCAGCAACGCGGCGGCCTCTTTTTCCTTGTCAAGGTTGATGGCAATATCGAAGCGCCGGGCCTGCAGGTGCAGCGAACTGGCATAATCGAACTTCAAAATCTCCTCGATTTCCTGCTGCGGCAAAATAGCCGGCGTAAGCGTGAGCCAGGTAATATAGCAGTCGGGATATTCTTGCCGCAGCCGCCGCAGCAGCGGCGTAGTCCGAATGACATCACCAATAGCCCCGAGCTTGATAAGCAGAATCCGCTTGCCAACGGGCGCATACACGGGGCAGTCGCCGCACATATAGCCGTGCTCTTTATTAGGGCGGCAGGGCAGGTCGCCGCGAAAATGGCGGCAGTCGGGGCAAACGGGGATATCGTGAAGAAGCTCGGGCACGCGAAGGGCAGGCTGGATGAAAAGATAAAAGTAGCGGC
The DNA here is from genome assembly GCF_008728635.1 of Hymenobacter baengnokdamensis. Taxonomy (NCBI): domain Bacteria; kingdom Pseudomonadati; phylum Bacteroidota; class Cytophagia; order Cytophagales; family Hymenobacteraceae; genus Hymenobacter; species Hymenobacter baengnokdamensis. The sequence goes on from NZ_CP044285.1 coordinate 2,028,306, forward strand.
TTGTAGCTTACCCAAGCCACAAGCCACAAAGCAGCTGAAGTGCCCTACCTGCCCACGTAGCCGCCGGGCGTCAGCGCCCGCAGCTCAGCTTTCACGCGTTCGGGCACGTCCAGCTCTTCTACAAAGTCGGCGATGGTAGCGGCCGAAATAGCGCCGCCGGTACGGGTGAGCTGCTTGAGCGCATTGTACGGGTCGGGGTAGTTTTCGCGGCGCAGGATGGTCTGAATGGGCTCGGCCAGCACGGCCCAGTTGGCATCGAGGTCACGGGCCAGCGCGCTTTCGTCGAGGGCCAGCTTACCCAGTCCGCGGGCAATGGCCCCGAGCGCGATGAGCAGGTGGCCCAGCGGCACGCCCAGGTTGCGCAGCACCGTAGAGTCGGTGAGGTCGCGCTGCAGGCGGGAGATGGGCAGCTTGGCGGCAAAGTGCTCGAGCAGGGCGTTGGCAATGCCCAGGTTACCTTCCGCATTTTCAAAGTCAATGGGGTTGACCTTGTGCGGCATAGCCGATGAGCCGACTTCGCCGGCTTTCAATGTCTGCTTAAAATAGCCCAGCGAGATATACTGCCACACGTCGCGGCACAGGTCGATGAGGATGGTATTGAGGCGCTTCCAGCCGTCGCAAAAAGCGGCCAGGTTGTCGTAGGGCTCAATCTGGGTGGTGGGGAAAGTGCGGTGCAGCCCCAAGGTATTCTCCACAAACCCCTGGGCAAAAGCGTGCCAGTCGATGGCCGGGTAGGCCACAAAATGCGCGTTGAAGCCGCCGGTGGCCCCCCCAAACTTGGCCGCGTAGGGCACTTGGCTCAGCAAGGCCAGCTGCCCGTCGAGCCGGGCCACAAACACCGCCAGCTCTTTACCCAGGCGGGTAGGGGAGGCCGGTTGGCCGTGGGTGCGGGCCAGCATGGGCACGGCGTCCCAGCCGTCGGCGAGGTCGGCCAGCTGCGTGCGCACCTGCCCGAAGCGGGGCAGCAGCACCTGCTGCATGGCGTCCAGCAGGCTGAGCGGAATGGCCGTGTTGTTAACATCCTGCGAGGTCAGGCCGAAATGGATGAACTCCAGGTAGCTGCCCAGGCTCAGCTTGGTAAATTCATCGCGCAGGTAATACTCCACGGCTTTTACATCGTGGTTAGTGACGGCCTCATGGGCCTTAATGGCCTGCGCCTGCGCTTCGGTAAACTGCTCGTAGAGGCGGCGTAAAGCCGGAAACACGCTGGCGGGCACGGCTGCCAGCTGGGGCAGCGGCAGCTCGCAGAGGGCAATGAAATACTCTACCTCGATGCGAACGCGGTAGCGCATCAGCGCCAGCTCCGAAAAATAAGGACTGAGGGTAGCCGTTTGGCGCTGGTAACGGCCATCGAGCGGAGAGAGCGCAGTAAGGGGCGAAAGCATAGTGCAAAAGTAGGCCCGGCAGTGACCAGCCGTAGCTTTTCACGCAGGTAATGGCGCTATGAGCAGTGTTATTGCGAATAAGACCGCTGCGCCCAGTCTGTGAACGGTAGCCCTCGGCAAGCAGCTAGCCAGCACTCTCCGCCGGAAAAACGCTAGGGGCGCTCTACTATATGCAAATGGAATGGCAGCAAAATGCCTGGCATCAAACAAAGCAGTCCGGCGTAGTTAGCTGCCAGGCAAGCCCGCCAGGAAGCGACAGCTGTCATTTTCGCATGAATAAGGCAGGTCGCTACGCACTAAAAGCCCGAGCACAAATCCTACCTTTGCGCTAATGCCTCTATCAGTTGTTGCCAAAAAACGAATTCTTTACGGCCTGGCCGGCCTGACAGTGGTGCTGCTACTAGCGCTCGGCGTGTTTCTATGGAAGCGCCAGCAGCTGCTGAACTACGCGTTGGGCAGAGTCAAAACCCGGATTGAGCAGAAGTACCCAGTAGTGCTCACCTTGGGCCCCGCGCATTTTACGAACCTCAAAACTGTAGAAATCGGGGGCATGCGCCTGGTGCCGACCGCCGCGGCCGGACCAGCGGCAGTCGGCGATACGCTGCTCACCGCTCGCCGCCTGCAAGTCAGCCTGAGCTTACGGTCGCTTTTTGCCGGGCGGCCGGTGTTTAGCGACTTGCAGATTGAGCGGGCCCACCTGACGGCGCACAAGGATGCGCGAGGGGGTAACAATTTCTCTTTTCTGCTAAAGAAAAAGGGACCGGCGCCGGTGGCCCGCGATACCGTACACGGTACTAATTATGGCTTGCTGCTCAACCAGGTGCTTGATGCGGGCTTCGGTAATGTGCCGGGTGCGGCCGATTTCACCCAGTTTGTAGTGAGCTACCACAGCCCCGACCACCGGGTGCAGCTCACCATGCCGCGCCTTACCATCGACGATGGGCAGGTGCAGGGGCGGCTCACGGCCAGCGTAGATGAGGTAGTGAACGAGCTGGGTATGAGCGGCAGCATTGACCCCAGCGACTACGCCCTGAACCTGCGGCTGTTTGGGGTAAATGGCTCGGTCCAGGTACCTTACGTGGCGCAGCGCTTCGGGGCGCTGGTGTCGTTCGATACCGTGCGGGTGCAATTGACGGGCAAAGAGTTTACTGCCGATGAGCAAACCGGCGGCCAGCTAACCGTGCATGGCTCGGTGGCGGCGCGCAACTTCAGCTTTTTTCATAAGCGCCTCTCTTCCGAAGATATCGTGGTGCACCAGGGGCAGCTCGATTTTGTGGCTACGCTGGGGCGGGGTATGTTCTCGCTCGACCCCGGCACGCGGGCCGTGCTCAATCAGCTGGTGTTTCACCCCGAAATAGCGGTGCGCCTCAAGCCCCGGCTGGCCGTTAAGATTAAGGTAGATTCGGACCCCACGCCCACCAACGCCTTCTTCAACTCACTGCCCGAAGGCATGTTTGATGTGGTGACCGGGACGGCCGGCACCGGCACGCTGGCGTATCACCTCAAAGCTGACGTGGATATGGCGCGCGTCGACAGCCTGCACCTCGACTCGTCGCTGCAGCCCAGCAAGGATTTTAGTATCACGCACTTCGGGGCTGAAGATTTACGCATGCTGGAAGGAGAGTTTCCCTTTACGGCCTACAACGACCGGGGCGACTCGCTGCGCACGTTTATGGTTGGGCCGAGCAACCCCGACTTCACGCCGTTTGCCGAAGTCTCGCCTTTTATGCCCGCCGTAATCCAAACCACCGAAGACCCGCAGTTTTTCCGGCATCACGGCTTCATGGAAAAAGCTTTCGTGAATGCGGCTATCGAAGACATTAAGGAGAAGCGCTTTGCCCGCGGTGGCAGCACGCTGAGTATGCAGCTGGTGAAGAACGTATTTCTGAGCCGCGAAAAAACCGTGGGCCGCAAGGCGGAGGAAATGCTCATGGTATGGCTGATTGAAAACTGGCTCGTCGACCGCACCCACACGCTTACCAAGCAGCGCATGTTTGAGATTTACCTCAACATTGTGGAGTGGGGGCCCACGGCCTACCGCTGGCCCAGCGGCAAGCGCGGGGTGTACGGCATTCGGGAGGCCGCGCTTTTTTACTACGCCAAGCGCCCCAGCGAGCTGAATCTGGGCGAGTGCATCTACCTGGCCAGCATCATTCCCAAGCCAAAGTATTATAAGGAATCATTTAATGTATATGGCGAGCTGCGGGGCACCACGCGCTGGTATTTCCGCTTCATTGCCGACATCATGCAGAATAAGAACCTGATAACAGCCAGCCAGCGCGACAACCTGAGTTATTCAGTGAGCCTGAAAGGGCCGGCCAACAAATATATAGTTCGCGCTATACGTGATACAGTGCGCACGGTGCAGCCCGGCGACACGGCCGAGCTGGCTCCCCTCAACCTCGTAGACCTGTTGAATACCGGCGCGCAGCCCGCCCCGCCCGCCCCCGGCGGTAGCCCGGCCCCGCCGCCCGGCCCCCGGCCTTAGCAAGGCAGCTTCTTTTTAACATTTAGCCCGGCTGTTGGTTATCAGTCGCTTTTACATCACAATTGCTGACTTCATTATGAAAATCACCGTACTTGCCATGGCTGCTGCTGCCACGCTCAGCCTGGCGTTCACCACTCACCAGCCCACGCCTATGCACCCCGCCGAAACTGCCGCCGCGCCCGGCACCGTGTACGACTTTACCGTGAAGACTATCGACGGTAAAGAAGTGAAGCTGAGCAAGTATAAAGGCAAGAAAATCCTTATTGTGAACACCGCTTCCAAGTGCGGCTTCACGCCCCAGTACAAGGAGCTGGAAGAGCTGTCGAAAAAGTACGCGGGCAAGGTGACGGTGCTCGGCTTTCCTTCCAACAGCTTCAACCAGGAACTGGCTTCGAATGAAGAAGTATCAGCTTTCTGTGAGAAGAACTACGGCGTAACCTTCCCGCTGTTTTCCACCGTTGCGGTAAAAGGCGACGATGCCACGCCGCTCTATAAGTTTTTGGCCGACAAGGAGAAGAACGGCGCCGTGAGCGACGTGCCTACCTGGAATTTCTGCAAGTACCTGGTCGATGAGAAAGGCCACGTAGTAGCCTTCTACCCTTCTAAGGTGAAGCCCCTGAGCGACGAGCTGGTGGCGGCTATCACGAAGTAGATTGCGTCGACTTCGCCAGAAACAGAACGTCATGCTGAACGAAAGGAAGCAGCCCGCTCGCGCCGTTAAGGGTAATAACCCAACGATTCGGTCGAGCTGCTTCCTTTCGTTCAGCATGACGTTCTGTTTGAGCTAAAATAACCCTTTGGTAACCAACTATTTCTGATGTCTCCCTGGATTTCTGCATTTCGTCCGCGCACCCTGCCCTTGGCGTTGGCCAGTATTCTTACGGGGGGCTTTCTGGCTAAGGCAACCGGGCAGTTCAATGGCCCTGTAGTAGCGCTGGCGGCCTTTACTACCATTCTGCTTCAAATACTTAGCAACCTGGCCAACGACTACGGCGACTCGCAGAACGGAGCCGACAGCGTGCACCGCCAGGGCCCGCTGCGGGCCGTGCAGAGCGGGGCCATCACGCCAGCCGAAATGAAGCGGGCCATGTGGGGATTTGGCGCGGCGGCTTTGGTAAGTGGCGTGGCGCTGCTGCTGCTGGCCTTGGGTTTGGCCGGGGCGTGGGTACTGCTGGCGTTTTTTGTGCTGGGGCTGGCGGCTATCTGGGCGGCGGTAAACTACACGGCGGGCGCGCGGCCATACGGCTACGCCGGCCTGGGAGATATATCGGTTTTTATATTCTTTGGTATCGTGGGCGTGTGCGGCACCTACTTCCTGCAAGCCTATTCGTGGAAGCATGAGGTGGCGCAGTCGCTGCCGCTGGCCGTGCTGCTACCGGCGGCTGCCCTGGGCTGCTTTGCTACGGCCGTGCTGAACGTCAACAACATCCGCGATATTGCTTCGGATAAGCTGGCCGGTAAAATCACGGTACCCGTGCGGCTGGGACCGCAGCACGCGCGCCGCTACCACTGGCTGCTGCTGCTACTGGGCGTGGCTTGCGCAGTGCTGTACGTGGCCCTTACCTATCACTCGCCCTGGCAGTGGCTCTTCGTGCTGAGCCTGCCCCTGTTTGCCTTCAACGGCCTTCAGGTATGGAGCCGCCAGGAGTCGCAGCATCTCGACCCGTTGCTTAAGCAAATGGCATTGAGCACGCTCGTATTTACGGTGCTGTTCGGGCTGGGGCAGGTGCTGTAGAGGAACTACTCGCTGTTAGCGGGTAGTCCAAAGCCTATTCCAACACTGCCCTTCTCATTTTTGAGGCTATTCTTGTTCAGGGCGGGTACGGGCACGATTAAGTCGTGGAGCCAAATAGGGCGGGGAGGTGGCGATTTGGCTAACTGCGCCTGCCACTCCTCATCGGTATAACGCTTGGTACTTACAAACTCGTAGTAGCTGAATACCGCACCCCGCATCAGCACGGGGGTGCCGTTGACTTCGACTACTACATATAGTGCATCAGCCGCGCCAACGGCCTCTTCCAGCACATCGCTGTTATAGGCGTATACATCGGCGGCCAGTGCCACACGGCGCTCGCGCTCGGGTAACGGGTCACCTCCATTGAGCTTTAGGGTGCGAAGCGTTAAACTTTCCACTTCGCCACCAATATGCGAAAGGTCTTTCATTTCCTCTAGGCTTAGCGCTTGGTGCGCGACCTCCTTACTGGCCAAGCGGTACAGCTTGGCCGTCAGCTTACGCAGGTCTTTGTTCAGGCTGTCTAGGTGGGGCGTATTGGCGTGCAGGCGGTGCAGGGCCTGAGCTTGGAAATCGAGCAGCGCCAGCGCATTTTTCCAGAAGGGTATAGTAGGCTCGACATACCCAAGGTGGTGGGGTGGGGGTGGGCCACCACCGCCGCCACCCATTTCTGCTCCCATTGGCTGCTCTGAATACAGCAGTAAGTCGTGCTTCAGCTCGGTCCAGCCGCCAAGAGCAGTGCTGAGATTACGCCGCTGCCAGGCCGGCGTACGGGTAAATAACGGTGGCGTAGGATCGGCCGAGGGCGCGTTCAGGCTCAGCAATACCTGCATGGTTTTGGTATACAGGTTCTGGTCCCAGTTGCGGTCGCGGGCAAAGCGTTTCTGCACCGCACGTAACGTGTCGGGATAAGCTGGCCAAGCGGTAGCTTCCTTAAATTGATTCAACAAGATGTCTTCCGCTGTGTGGTTGCCGAAGGCGGCAAAGGCATCCAGCCCTTTAGGAAAAGGCCGCTTGGGGTTAGGCTTCAGCACCTCTGTGAGCCGCGACAATATTTCTCCGTCAAACGTGTAGCGCCCGGCCGTGAATAATAGTATGGGCCGCGCCAGGGCCGTAACTGCTTTTGAAGTAGCGCCTTTCGGGCGGATGCGGTCGGTACCGGCGGCCACCAGCTGATGGCGCAGTCGAGCCAGTGTGGTGGGCGTGGCCAGCTGGTCGAGCGTTCGCCCAGCGTAATCGGTTTTGAGCAAGTGCAGCAGGTGGGTGAGCGAGCGGTTGTCCTCATCACCCACCAATACATCGAGCACGTGGGTGAGGTCGGTAAAGCCCTGGGTCGCCTGCGGGCTAGCAGCCAATGCTTTAGCTAGGGCCGCAGCGTGCAGCAGCCCGGCATCCGAATCGAGAAAAACCGGGGCTGTGTTCAACCATTTCACCGTGCGGAAGTAACGCCGTGTGGTGTCGTTGCGGGTGTACATGCCGCGCGGCTTCATGGCCTGATACTGAAACAGCGAATCCTGCAAAAACAACGAGCTTTTAGCTTGAGCCGCCGTGCCGAGCGCTACCTCGCTGGCTACCTGCCCGGCGTAGGCTCCAGTTACCGGCTGTACGCTGCCGGTGAGCAGATTGCGGCTGATAGCGTAGTAAGCAGTAGCCCACTCGGCTGCGTCGCGGGCCTGTGGATTCTGGCACTGGCTGGCTAGGGCTTGGGCCTGGATAGTGCCCTGGCTCAGCATTTGGGCTACGATGGGGGCGAGGCGCTCTTCCTCCACATCGCTCAGAATGCCATTCAGGTACTTGTGCAGCAGTTGTAGGAGCAGGTCGGTAGTGACGAAGTTGGGCGTATAGGTGTACTCATTCTGGTCGTAGAGGTAGAATAACTGCTCCTCTCGGGTGGGCACGATGGCAAAGTTTTGACGGACCAGCGCCGCCCGCCAGGCCGGCGTCAGGGGATATTCCCGTTGGTTTACCACAAAGTCGATGCCTATCATCGGGTAGCCGGCCTGCGAGGTTACTCTGTGCTCCAGCAACACCAACTCCTGGGCGTGGATTCTTTTGGCAAAAGCTGCTTCCTGCTTATTCAGCGGGACTGGTATTGGCTGTGGGCTGTAGACCTCACCTATAAACTTTGCGTTGGTGTCCCACACCGGTCGATACCATTTGCGCTGGTCAAAATAGTTGCGTACTGTACTGTTCATAAAGCAGTAGCCATTGCGGGCGTATAACTCATTGCGCAATAAAAGCAGGTCGAGGTATGACTTGCCGGCCAGGTTCTGGTTGAAGTTAAGTGGAGGCGGAGTGGCATGATGTCCTCCCTCGGTGGTGGCAAATTCATTGTAGCCTTCCCCGGTTTCATAAAATTCTTTAATCTCGGGACTGCGGTACAGGGTAGTCAACCGGGCTTTATTCTCGGTCAGTTGTACTGGTACCAACTCTCCAAACCCGTTATCCTGCATCATATCAGAAAAGACGGGTGCTATTGACTGCCTTGCCCCAGGCGTTGCAACAATGGCAGGGTTTTTTTGGCCAACTGGGGTAGGCAGCGCAGCCGAACGCTGCCGCCAATAAATGCTCAAGGCGGCTGACACCAGCGCCAGTACACTCAGCGCCACGAATAGAGGTCTGCGGTTCATATGTGAATTTATATATCAACTAATGTGTTGGGCCGCTTGGCTGCACAAAGGCCCGATATACTGCCGTCCGCGACAGTCGCCGCGCCAGAAATTTATCGAGTACCAGTCCAAACCCTTGCCAATGATAGTTCCCAATGCAATAGCGACCAGCTGTTTCCTGCTCAATAGTTTGCACATAAGTGAGGCCGTGCGTATATACAGCTTTAAAAAAAACGATATCGAACATCAGTCGCGACCCGCGCCAGCGTGGGTGCAACTGCCCACTGCTGTCGAGGCTATACACGAATAGCCGCCGTCGCACCACGCCATCGAGCGGCGTGCGCTTCACCGGTCCGATGAGCAAATCGGGCTGACCATCGTTATCCACATCGCCTTGCGCAAACCGGTACACCGGAAAACCTAGTGACAATACCGTTTCGGCATCGCCGGAGCGGGCGCGTACTTGGTATTGGCGCATATGAGGTAAATAATGCAGGCGCACAGTGGTGCGCCTGCCACTCGGCCCGGTCAGCGTGAGGTGCTTTACAAGATAGGCGGGTAGTGAGTCGGTCGCCGTAGCCGGCACGGTGGGACGCGCCTGCCAACCGGCCGCATTGGTGGCGATAAAAGAGGCGCTGGTATCGGTAGGGTTGAGACGCCGGACTAGGGCCTGAGCAGTTGATGCATCGGTAGCGAGCTGCGGCACCGCTCCGGCCAAGCGCAGAGGCCGTAGATACGTGGCGTTGACCCAACCATTGTGCAGGTCAAAATCGACCTGTGTGGCCAGCTCAGTAGCTGAGCCGCGCCGGTCAAACAGAAAGTTGCCCAGACTATATACAATGGGTCGGCCCCGATAAAACTCTACCGGTTGCACCACGTGGGGGTGCGCACCTATCACAGCCGCTGCGCCCGCGTCGACGAGGTCGTGGGCCTGTTGACGCTGCTCGGTGCTGGGCTGAGCAGCGTACTCAGTGCCCCAGTGCAGATATACCAGCACTGCTCGCTCAGGAAACAGCGTTTTGTAAGTCGCCACCCGCTCGCAGAGAGTGGCAAAGTCGTGGCCACATACGCAGCCTTCGCCAGCAATCTGCTGTGTCAAGGCTGAGTAGGCAAAGATTACTACGCTGCTATCGGCTCCCAGCACCGTAGGCAGGCAGCCCGCCAGCGAGTCGGACTGGTAGCCAAGCATTCCCAACTGCGCCACCTTCCCGGCGCGGGCCGTGGCGCTCAGGCCAGGCAGATGTTGGTCGAGGGTGTGGTTATTATACCCGTCACGAAGTGGGTTGCGAATCCAGGAGGTGAAAGTTGAGGGTAAGTAAGGACGCGAGTTCTTGGCCGAACTCGTTGAGTCGGGAGAAGAAGCCGAGCACGGCTTGTCGGAAGTGGCCCTTGGTGCGGTAAAAGGTGGCGTTGATGATTTTCTGGCGCAGGAACTTCCACAGGCGCTCAATCAGGTTCAGGTTGGGCGAATAGGGCGGCAGAAAGACCTGCACCAGGGGCTTATCGGCCAGCCACTGGGTCAGTTCCTGGTTTTTGTAGTAGCGGGCGTTGTCGCAGACCACGTAAATCGGTTGGCTGGGATGGGCGGCCAGCAGCTGTTCGTATAAGGCTTTTGTGCTCTGGGCGTTGACGCAGGCCGTTTCGTGCACGTACACCTGCGTAGGGCAGTGCGCGTTGAGGGCCGCGTTCAGATTCACCCGTTCGCGTCCGCTGACCGTAGGCAGGGGCCGCTGTGCGCCTTTTTCGGTCCAGGCCCGGGTGCAGCGGGTGTTGTGGGTGGGGTGGGCCGCGTCGGCAAAATACACCACGGCGTCGCCGGCCGCAGCCCGTTCCAGCAGGGGCTGCAACCGGTTGGCCAGAAAAGCGGCCTGCGCGTCGGCGTCCGCTTCGCAAGGCATGGGCGTGGTGAGCTTGTACACAAAGCCCAACCGGTGTAGCAGGTCCGTCAGGCCCGAAACCGAGTAGCGCACGCCGGTGGCCTGTGTCAGCCAGGCCTGCAACGGGCGGCAGTCGGTGTACAGGGTCCGGCGCAGCTCCTGGCACAAGCCGGCGAGTTGGGTGCTGGTCAGCAGCCCCCAGTAGCCGCGCTGCTCGTGGGCCAGGTACTTCTCCAAGCCCAACCGGGCAAAGGCCTCGGCGTAGCGGTACACCGTGCCATCATCCAGCCCCAAATCGTCGGCAATGCTTCCCGCCGAGCGCCCCTTGTCCAGCAACAGCACCACCGTCACTTTTACGTAGCCCTCGTCATCGCGCCGTTGCTTTTGCAACGCACGCAACCGTTGGCGCTCCGGGTCGGTGAGGGAAACCTGCATGCCGCAAGTTTAATCAACGGCTTTCGCTTTTTACTTCGCGACGAGTTTAGCTAGCGAAAGGTGAGTAAGCCCCAGGCTGCGCAGCCAAGCAGCCCAGCACGGCTGGCCCTGAAATACAAACGTTTTGCTCGCTGGCCAAGCCGAGTCAGTGAGGGGACATTCCAGATTGCCAACTACGTAACAGCTGCTGGCCCACAGCGCTTGGGTAGTGCGCCGTAAAGCAGCACTATCGCGGGCCAGCGCAGCCGGTACGGTGCGGGCCAATAGTACATCACCCACGATGCTCACCCGCAACAGTGGAGTAGCCAATTGTGGCCGACATCCCCTTAGCAACAGTAGCATAGGTACTATTACCTGATACGTGCTATTTGCTAATAGATTAAAAATCTGCATCTAGCCCCAGCCGCTGCTTCATTTCCTGCAAGGCCGGATACTTCTCGGCCAGGTAGGCAAATTTATCATTCGAGGTATAGAGCTTGCGGCCGGTGGGCACGGCGGTAGCAACCTCCGTCTGCACCGTAAGGCCGGGGTGGCCGGTGCGCCGCCGTAGCTCGGCCATAAACTCGGCCCGGAACTCGTTGAACTGCACCACCTGCACCGGGTTATCCACGGTGAGCGTGATAACGTGGCCCGCATCGGCCGCTACGGCGCGGTTGAGCACCATATAGTCGCTCATCTTTTCCTGGGCGCGGCGCTCGTCGGCCAGCTGCTGCCAAACACTGCGCAGCAGCTCGGGGGCAATGGGCGGCAGCGGGCCGGTAGGTGTGGCGGGCGTTGGTTCAGCAAGCGTGGTCGCCGGGCGGGCGGCCGGTGCGGCTGGCGTGCCCACATCGCGCAGGCCTGGCAGGCGATTGGGCAGACTACCCAAACCGGGCATCCTGGGAATGGACGAGCCAGCGGGCGCCGGGATGGGAGCAGGGCGCACATCGGTGGGCCGGTGGTTGGGCTCCAGGCCCTGCATACTCGGCCGGCCGGTTTCGACGTGTGGCAGGGTGTCGCGCACCTGGTGGCGCATTGTCACGGGCTCGGCCGGGGCTGGCTCGATGCTGGGCGTGGCATGCAGCTCGGCTACGCCGTTTTCGACCGGCAGCGGCTCTGGACCGTCAGCCGGGGCGTTGGTCTGGGGTTCTTCGGTGCTCGTTACGGGTTGCTGACCCAGGGCCGCCGGCCGGGCCGGGGCGGCTTCGGCTAAGCTGCTAGTTTTTTTTTTAGCCTCGCCGTTGCCGGCCGGCGTCAGGTCGCGCACAAATTGCACGGCGCCGTTGAGGTAAGCCAGCTTCATAAGCGCCAGCTCGACGTGCAGGCGCTGATTCTTGGCCTGCTTAAACTCGCGGTCGCACTGGCTTATCAGGTTCAGGGCCGACAGCAAGAAGGGCAGCGGCGCGGCCTGGGCCTGCCGCACGTACTGCTGCCGGATATTTTCCGACACCTCCAGCAGCTGCACTGTCACGGGGTCTTTGCACACCAGCAGCCCGCGCAGGTGCTCGGCCGTGCCCACCACAAAGTTGTGCAGGTCGAAGCCCTGCTGCATTACCGAATCGAGCAGTAGCAGCGCGGCCGACAGATTTTCGCGCAGCAGCGCCTCCACCAGCCGAAAATAGTAGTCGTAGTCCAGAATATGCAGGTTCTGCACTACCTCTTTGTACGTCAGGTTGTTGCCGGCAAATGTGACCTGCTGGTCAAACATCGACAGCGCGTCGCGCAGCCCGCCGTCGGCCTTCTGGGCCAGCAGGTGCAGGGCGTCGTCGTCGGCCGTTACGCCCTCACTGGTGGCCACGTAGCGCAGGTGCTCCCGAATATCTTCGACCCGAATCCGGTTAAAGTCGAATATCTGGCAGCGCGAGAGAATAGTAGGGATAATCTTGTGGCGCTCGGTAGTGGCCAGGATAAAGATGGCGTAGCCCGGCGGCTCCTCCAGCGTCTTCAAAAAGGCGTTGAAGGCCGCGTTCGAGAGCATGTGCACCTCGTCGATTATATAGATTTTATACCGGCCCTGCTGTGGGGCATAGCGCACCTGCTCTACCAGCGAGCGAATGTCCTCGACCGAGTTATTCGACGCCGCATCCAGCTCGTGCACATTGAACGAGGCATTTTCCTGGAAAGCCACGCACGAGGTGCACTGCCCGCAGGCCTCAGCTTCGGGCGTGAGGTTGGTGCAGTTGATGGTTTTGGCCAGAATGCGGGCGCAGGTGGTTTTGCCTACGCCCCGCGGCCCGCAAAACAGAAAGGCCTGGGCCAGGTGCTGGCTTTGAATAGCGTTTTGCAGGGTGGTAGTGACGTGCTGCTGCCCCACCACGCTACGGAACGTGGCCGGACGATACTTACGGGCCGAAACAACAAAATTTTCCATACGCGATACTTCACAAAGATACCTAGCCGCCAGGGTAGGGTAAGCGTGGGCTTGCCACCTGACCGCAACAAAATATCATCCCAAAACATTTACGCTACAAGCAGCGTATCTTTACGCTCCGCTTCTCTTGGGACGCGGGCTTTGTTCTTTCTAATTTGGGGCTGACCGGAATTGACAGCTTGCGCAAGCTGCGGGTAAGCGTGCCGGGAGTTGATGGAAGCTCTCCCGCCAAAAAATCTATCAAACAACAATCGGCGACTATTCGTACGCCATGGCTGCCTAGTTTAGAACTACGCACCGCCATCGTTCCGCCCGGGTAAGTTTTTACACCTGGGAGCACGGAGCGTCGTAAGTAGAAACTAGCTTTCGAAGAGCTGTGATTCGGAGGTGAAACCCAACTGCAGATAAGGGAATTTCAAGGGCCTGCTATGTGCCTGAAGTTCTTCGAAAATCCAAGCATAGCTACGCACGTAGAAAGCACGTTAGTTTCCTTGTCTGGACCAGGGTTCGAATCCCTGCAGCTCCACTGAAAACCCCGCTTCCGACTTGGAAGCGGGGTTTTTGTTTTTGTGCGAGATAAATACGCATCAACCCAAAAACCGCAGCAACAGTCTGCCCAGTTCATCCACTGTAAGGCGAGGCCGCGTCTGGGCAAAGAAGAGTTGGCAGGTCGTAAAAGAGCCCAGCACGCACAGCACTTATAAGAAGCGGGCAGGCTACTTTTACGACTTGCAAAAGTCACGAAAAACGTGTAGCTTCCTAAATGGAACAGCTACTCAAACTCCTCGCCCAGCACTGGCATCTGACTACCGACGACTACTGGCATTTGCGCCTGCTTTGCACGCTGTTGCTGGGGCCCATAGTAGGGGTGCTGTATCTCGTGTTTTTCGACAGGCGCACGCCTACCAAACCCCGCCTGGCCGCCGGCTCCCAGCCTGGTATGTGGGTAAGTAAGGAAGGGCTGCTGTTGAGCCAGTAAGGCTGCCAAACTACTACGGCCAGCAACCTTTGCCCGCCAAATGCAGGCTGCTCAACTCCTATGCTACCAGGCAGCGAAAAGCCTCCCCTTGTTTGGGGAGGCTTTTGCTTAACTCTGGTTTGGAAAAGGAACAGGTTGGAAAGGATACCCAGGTCAGTGGGAGTGTTGACAAATTTACTAGCTTTTGAGCTGCTAAAAAGGACACAACAGCCGTATTTGTGACATAGTATATTTTCTCTTTAGGTTAATAAAAGTCAAATTACTAATTGAATAAGTCAAATAAACCTCCTGCCTTTGTGCTATTATTGGTTAAGAAGTGGTTAACGGTTGAGTTATCAGTGCATGAAACAGAGTAGATTGTGACTTTGGATAGCTTTGCCGGGGTAAAAAACGGCTCTGCCTTCCAAAAGGCTATTACGCTGGCAAGAAGGAGTTTATATTTTAAATATATAACTTTTATAAAATACCAGTGTGGTTTGAGGAAAACACCGATGGAAACCGCCTTTTTCAGCCTACAGGTGCAGAAGTGCCTAACTTTCCTTGTAGTTGCGTTATGCATGTTTTTTAAGTTAGTAAGCTGAGTTATAACCCCATAGCTGGCCTGACAGGCGCGTAGGGAGAGGCTTTTTAGCTTATGGGATAACTTATTGTAAAACAATCTATTATTATGTATACAAGGTTGGGCTAAAAAGCTGGTAGAAATAAATGTCGGGATAATTAGCTAACAACCTGCCTGCTGCGCCGTATAAGGCTGGCAGCTTGGCTAAGCTTATTGCCAGTCGCATTCTTCAATTCTTTTCTTATTTCCACATTGCCATGAAATTCACCACCAGTTTCCTTGCCGCTGCTCTTGCAATTTGTTCAACGGCTGCTTTTGCCCAGACTACGCCTGGCACTACTGGCACCGGCTCTACCTCGGGCACTAGCGGCTCTACCAGCGGCACCATGCAGTCGGGCTCGACCAGCGGCACTATGTCGTCGGGCTCAATGAGCGACGGTAGCATGAGCGGTAGCTCGATGCACAAAGGCAAGCATATGAAGCATAAAAGCATGAAATCGACTAACGGCACCACTACAAAAACCAAAATGTAGTAGTCCGACGGCTGTTTCTGCCGTATAATGAGCCGGTTGGTCGTTGCAGACCAGCCGGCTCTTTTGGTTAATTCATTTTTTCTATATTGACTATGAAAACGTTGTTATTACTATTACTCGGCGTGACTGCGGGCACTGCCCACGCCCAAACAGTACCCTTCGATGCCACAGCCCCCATGCGGGGCGGCGCCCAAAACCAGACTTCGGTGCCGCCCGTGAACCCTGCGCTCAACCAGAGTACTATTCAGGGGCCTTCGCAGGTGCAGCGCACCACCAGCAGCTACGATGCGCAGCCCAGCCGCCAAGCGGTTGGCACGGCACCGGTAGCGGGCACCCCAGAGATGTCGCCTACGTCTGTGCCCGACGTGCGCGAGCAGCCACTCATTCCCCAGCGGCGGTCTACGCAGTCGAGTGATATTGTGCCCAGCCGTGGCGCCAGCTCCAGTACTATCAATCAGCGGCCGCATCCGGCGCCCCAGTCGTCGCCCGCTTCCACGCGGCCCTGACAGAAATGAATACGCTCTACCAGCGCTTGCTAACCGACAAAAGGCCAGGACCTCGAAAGAGAAGCCCCAGCCTTTTGTCGGTTAGCAGGCGCGATTTATTTGGCGGCGTGCGCCAGTAGCTCGTGGCCGTGGCGGCGCAGCGTATCGGCCAGTTTCAGCAGGTTGGCTTTGAGGTCGGGATTGGCGAGGTGGCTGACCTGGCTGGTTTGGTCGCCGAGCATGGTCAGCGAATTGCCGATGGCCGTTGCGCTCAGGCTGCCGCTGGTGAGCAGCGATTGCAGGTTGCCCATTTCGCGGGCAATGTCCTGCAGCTCGGGCTGGCCGCTTTGCAGAAACTGCTGCTGCCAGGTTTCGGTATTATCCATAGCTGAGCCCAGGGGTAAGCTGGTCAGGCCATTCTGCAACCCCGACAGGGTAGCGTGCAGGAGGTCATTCATAAAAAAGAAATTGGGAGAGGGTAAATAAAAGGGTGGGTGGAGACAGAGACCCTTTACGCAGGCCGGGCTTTAACGGCTGGCTGCCTGGCTGCTGTGCGCTCCGAGAAAGTGGGTGGCACGTAGCCTGCTGCCATACGGGGCAGCAGCCCAAGCTCGCGGAGGAGCTGTGCTGCACGCACTGCACTGGCCTCCTTGTCTTTGATTTCAAGCATTATATCCACGTCAAGCCCGTCGAGGTCGGTGAGAAAGCTGCGAAATAGCTCGGGCACCAGCGTATCAGTATGCTTGCCTTTGCGCTCGCCAGGGGCCTGCGAGCTATAGTCCATCATCAGTACGCCGTCGCGGGTGGGGTGCCAGGTAGCGGCGGCCAGGCGCAGGGCCTCGCGCATGGGCTCGCCGTGGTTGAGGCATTCGTGGTGAAAATTGTCGAATAGAATGGGTACGCCCGTCAGGTCGTGCAGGCTCAGGCACTCGCGCAGGCTGTAGAGGCGGTCATCGTTTTCGACTACCAGGCGTGCCTTCACGGCTGCGGGCAGGCGGGTATGGAAAGTGTCGGTCCAGCGGGCCAGGGCCGCGCCTTTGTCGCCGTAGGCGCCGCCGGCGTGAATCTGCAGCTTGGCCGTCGAGTCCAGCTCCATTAAATCGAGCATGGAGCCCTGATAAACCAGTTCGGCAATACTGCGCTGCACAATACCGGGGTCGGGCGAGTTGAGCACCACAAATTGGTCGGGGTGAAACGAGATGCGCAGTCCATGCCGCCGCACGTACTCCCCGATGGCCCGAAACTCGCTTTTAAAGTGCTGCTGCCACGGAAAGGTGTTGATTTCGTGCGAGCCGAATGGGACGATACCCGAGCCAATGCGAAAAAAGAGCAGCCCGTGCGCTACATTCCATTCCAGTATCTGCTGCAGGCAGGCCAGGTTGGCTGCTACAGTCGGCACCAGGCGCTCGGCCGAGTAGGAGGCGAGCCGGAAGGTGCCCGCCGCGCTGCACGGCAGCGTTTCATTTACGCAGGGATAGCCAATTTTCATCTCCTGGGCTTACGCCAAACCGGGGCCGCGCGTTATCAGCAATCAGCCGCTCCGTGCCGCTGGCTACTCATACCCCCGGTTGTCGCGGAAGGCTTTGTTGTATTCGGCTCGCTTCTGCTGGGCTTTTTCGGCGGCTTCGCGGGCTTTTATCTCCTCCATCTTGCGGCGCTCTTTGCCCTGGCGCGAAAACTGGTCGTAGAGCCAGTCTACGTTCGAGCCGCTGATGGTTGGGGCTTCGGGGCGCGGGGCGGTAGAGTCGACAGGAAACAGCGGCTTGGGCTTGGGCGCGCGCTTGGGCACTTTTACCACGGGCGGACTGGGGCGCTTCATATTGCGCAGGGCCCGGTTGATGATAGCCCGGTCGGGGCGGTCGGCGGTGATACGCACTTCGCCGAGCTGAATAGAGTCGCGCACCAGCTTTACCTGCACTACCAGCTGCGAGAGCGTGGTGTTGCCCAGCACCAGGCGGTGCGGCTTGTAGCCTATTGCCCGAAAAAGCAGGGTGTCGGACGAGAGCGCAGTCAGAAAAAAATCGCCCTGCGCATCGGCCACCACGCCGCGGTGCGTGCGCTGCACCTGCACGGTAGCCCCCGGAATAGGCTGTTTAGTCGAGCCCGCCGATACGGTGCCGCTGACGCGTACGGTAGGCAGCGGGCTGCCGGCCTGCGCCCACCCGCTGGTAGCTGAAAGGGCAGCACCAAGCACCAGGCTGATAGTCAAGAGCCTGCGCTTAAACAATAGAAGGACTGCCAGCAAAAACACGAATTCTTTAACGCAACTTTCTTGCAAAGCTGCCACCAAATGAGGCAAAAAAAACCCGCGTCGTTGCAGACGCGGGTTTTTTAGGGTCAGATAAGCAGTTTTCACCGCTCTACTGGCTACATCTTGGCTTTATTGCCCTCGGCATCTTTCACCTTCACTTTGCCGTTGTCTTTCACTTTCACTTTCGAGCCATCGGTCATCTTCGATTTGCCTTTTGCTACCATAGGGCCGGTGGCATCAGGGGCTTCTTCGGTGGTCGTGTTGGTCGTAGTAGTGGTCGACGTAGACGACGAAGGCATCGCCGCGCTGCTATCGGCCGAGGGCGTCGTGCTGCTGGAGGCCGCAGCCGACTGGTCGGTCGTGTCGAGGTTGTTTGACTCATCGTAAGTCGAGCGGTCCGACTCGTAGGCCTGGTACTGGGCCGGCACTACCAGAATGGTGCGGAATTCGGCGTCGGTATCCTTGTAGTACTGGCGGCGGGCGGCACCCAGGCCAGCCGTGTCGGCTTTGTACTTGGCCATCAGCGCGTCATAACGCTTCGAGCGGTTGTAGAACGCCTGCTGCAGCTTCTCCTTCGTAGCGGCATCGCTGATTTTCATGCGCGAAGCAAATTTGTCGGCCATGCGCGCGCCCCGCGTTTTGTATACAACATCGGAGGTAGTTGTGGTGGTCTTGGTAGCCGTCGAGTCGCCGGGCGCGGTAGTGGTCGTCGTGGCGGTATCAGTAGTTTTTTCCTGCGAGCAGGAGGCCAGGGAGATGGCCGTGGCGCTGGCTAGCAGCAACAGAACGTTTTTCATGGGAAAGGATTTTAAGAGCATAGGTGCTTGGGTGGGCGCTTTAACGCAGTCCGGGGCGGTGGGGTTGCCAGTAGGCCCTGTTTATCAGCGCCTACCGGCAGCTAGGCCCGGCGCAGCTCGAGCAGGGTTATCTCGGGCAGAAAGCCTACCCGACCGGGAAAGCCCAGGTAGCCCAGGCCCACATTGACGTAGAGCTTTTGCCGACCCTGCTCATAAAGGCCCACCCACTGCGGGTAAGAATACTGCACCGGGCTCCATTTAAAGCCCGGCAGATTTACCCCAAACTGCATACCGTGGGTGTGGCCGCTGAGGGTGAGGTCAATATCGGGGTAGCCTAATACCTGGGCTTCCCAGTGCGAGGGGTCGTGCGAGAGCAGCAGCTTAAACGGCGCCTGGCCGCTGGCCGCGTGTGCCTGGGCTAGGTTGCCATGCTTGGGAAAATTGGGGTGGGAGCTCCAGTTTTGTACGCCCAGCACCGCCAGCTCATCTGCCCCGCGCCGAATAGTGTGGCTTTCATCGAGCAGCAGGCGCCAGCCGATTTTGGCGTGGTAGCCGGCCAGCTGCTGTAAGTTTTGGCGCTTGGCTTCGGCGCTGG
Organism: Hymenobacter baengnokdamensis; assembly: GCF_008728635.1. NCBI lineage: Bacteria > Pseudomonadati > Bacteroidota > Cytophagia > Cytophagales > Hymenobacteraceae > Hymenobacter > Hymenobacter baengnokdamensis. Next base: position 2,047,381 of record NZ_CP044285.1, read on the forward strand.
GCCAGGCCACGTAGTCGCCATAGTCGTGGTTGCCCAGAATGGAAAAGATAGGCAGGTCCGATTTAATGCCTGCCAGCGCCTCAATATGCGGCAGCACTTCTTCCGAGCGGTCGTTCACGAGGTCGCCGGTCATTACAACCAAGTCGGCGTGCTGGGCATTGATGAGGCGCACGGCCCGGCGCATCGGCTCGGTATTGCCATTAAAAGAGCCGGTGTGCAAGTCGGAGATTTGCAGAATTTTAAACCCATCGAACGACGCCGGCAGGTTGGGATAGCGCAGCACCACGCGGCGCACCTGATAGTCGGTTTTACCCTTCACCATGCCCCAGATAAGTGCCAGCAGCGGTATGGCCCCGAGACCCAGCGCCAGCCGGCTGATAAACTGGCTGCGCGTGAGCGGCGTTGCGCCAGGGTCGCCAGGCGTGGCTTCGCCAAAGCCGCGCGCGGCCCAGCGGCCCAGCCGGGTCAGGTCTTCGAGCAGCAGCGGAAAAATGACAACCAGCTTGGCCGCCAGCAGCAGGAGCGGCGCAGCCAGCAGGTAGCTTTTAACGGCCACAGCCCCATCGTGGCGGGTAGCCGCTGCCCAGAAGCACAGCGCCCACAGCCCCAAGGTAAGCGCCCAATAGCTGATGGCGAAGCCGCGCCGGCCTGCGGCCGTGGCCGGCGCGAAAGCCGTGCGCACGGCCACGTAGCCATAAGCTTCAGCTACGAGGATGAGGAAAAATAGTGCCCAGAAAACAAGTCGATTTTGCATATAGAAAGGCCAAACGGCCGGCCGCTATTTTGGTTGAGGCGAAAGCGGCCACCGGCCGGATTGACGCACGGCCCGGAAATTTATTTTACTTTGCGCTTATAGCGCCATTTTACTATGCTTCCAACTGCTTCCTCTGCGGCCGATGAGCCCGACGACCTGCTTGCCCCCGCGCCCTATGTGCCGCCCACCAGCTTCGGCATTAAAAGCTGGGCTGAGGAAGACCGGCCCCGCGAAAAAATGGTGCAGAAAGGGCGTGCCGCGCTCTCCGATGCCGAGCTGCTGGCCATCCTGCTTGGCTCCGGCACCACCAAGCTCACGGCTGTTGATGTAGGGATGCTGATGCTGCAGGCAGTTGATAATGATTTAAATGAGTTGGCGCGCCTCAGCATCAAGCAGCTATGCCGCCACCCCGGCGTGGGGCCGGCCAAAGCCATTACAGTAGTGGCCGCACTGGAGCTGGGCCGCCGCCGCAAGGAGCAGGGCGCGGGCCGCCGCACCACCATCAGCAGCTCACGCGATATCTACCAGCTGGTGCGGCCTGGCTTGCAGGACCTGCCGCACGAGGAGTTTTGGGTAATTCTGCTCAACCGGGCCAATGTGGTGATGCGCCAGGAAAAAATCAGCAGCGGCGGCGTGGCCGGTACCGTGGCCGACCCCAAGCTGATTTTCAAGCAGGCACTCGAAAACCTGGCCAGCAGCATTATCCTAGTGCATAACCACCCCAGCGGCAACCGCAACCCCAGCGCCGCCGATATTTCGCTGACCAAAAAGCTCAGGGAAGCCGGCAATTTTCTCGATTTGCCCATTCTCGACCACCTTATTTATACCGATAATGGCTACTACAGCTTCGCCGATGAAGGCATGCTGTAGGAGAAGAGGAGCGCGGAACTCCGCTTTTTCGGTCGGACTTTTGCCGGCAGGCTTCCCGGTGGGAGGATTGGCTAAATTATGCTGCTCATGCGCAAGATTCCGCTTCTGGCCGGCCTGCTGGCTGCTATCGGCTTGTTAATATATAACTTTTCGGATACCGAGCCGGCCTCTAAAACGGATGCCGGCTACGCTGCCCAGCTGCGCCAGGCGCGGCAGCAAAAGGACAACGCCTTTCGCACGGCCCCTACTTCCCCCATTCCGCCGGCCCGGCGGGCGGCATTCGGGGGCCTGCGCTACTTCAGGCCCGATGCGGCCTACCGCGTAACGGCCCGCCTCAGCCGGTCGGCCGGGCTGGTACCGCTGCCGCTGGCCCTCACCGGCGGCTCGGCCGATGCCTACACCCGCTGGGGCACCGCCGGGTTTGAGCTGAACGGCCAGCCCCAGAAGCTAGTACTGCTGCAAAAGCAGGGCGACAGCCAGGAGCTGTTCGTGCCCTTCACCGACCCCACCAATGGCCGCCAGACCTACGCCGGCGGCCGCTACCTCGACCTGCCGCTGCCCGCGCCCGAGGCTAGCGAAATCGTACTCGACTTCAACGCCGCGTACAGCCCGTTTTGTGCCTACAACCACGACTACAGCTGCCCCCGGCCGCCCGCCGATAACCGCCTGACGGTGCCCGTGCTGGCCGGCGAGCAGCTGGTGCCGCAGTAGCGCGCCTGGCGCTTTGCTGGTTAGCCTGGAAATTTACGGGATTATAGAAATAAACAGCCTACTTGTCGGCGGCCAGTAACTTTGTAGCCTGCGTGCGGCCGCTTCAGGGCCGGCGCTTTCCCGCATGACTATCTCCTTCGACTGGCTTAAAACCTTATTCCCCACTTCGTTGCCCGCGGCCGAAGTAGGCGCTTTGCTCACCGGCTCGGGCCTCGAAGTCGAGAGCCTGCACGAGCTGGAAAGCATTCCGGGCGGCCTGCGCGGCGTGGTGCTGGGCACCGTGCTCACCTGCGAGCGCCACCCCGACGCCGATAAGCTCAGCCTTACGACCGTAAGCGTGGGCGACGAAACGCCCCGTCAGATTGTGTGTGGAGCCCCCAACGTGGCAGCCGGGCAGCGCGTAGTCGTGGCGCTGGAAGGTGCCATGCTGCATCCCAGCCAGGGCGAGCCATTCAAAATTAAAAAGTCGAAAATCCGCGGGGCAGCTTCCGAGGGCATGCTTTGTGCCGAAGACGAAATCGGCCTGGGGCAGTCGCACGCCGGCATCCTGGTGCTCGATACCGACCTGCCAGATGGCACGCCGGCCGCCACGTATTTCGGCCTCGGCTCCGATACCGTGTTTGAAATTGGTCTCACGCCCAACCGGGCCGACGCGGCTTCGCACTACGGGGTGGCCCGCGAGCTGCGCGCCCTGCTGGGCCAGCCCGCGCACCTGCCCGACGTGAGCGCCTTCGCGGCTCCCGCCACCGGCGAGAATATCGGTGTTACGCTTGAGGACGACCAGGCCTGCCCGCGCTACGCCGGCCTGCTGCTCGATAACGTGCAGGTAGGCCCCTCGCCCGAGTGGCTCCAGCACCGGCTACGCAGCATTGGCCTCTCGCCGATTAATAACGTGGTGGATGTCACCAATTTCGTGCTCCACGAGCTGGGCCAGCCCCTGCACGCCTTTGATGCCGACCAGCTTGCCGGCGGCCAGATTCGCGTGAAGCGCGCCGAAGCGGGCGAGAAGTTTATAACCCTCGACGGCGTTGAGCGCAGCCTGCAGGCCGATGACCTCGTCATCGCCAATGCCCAGGGTACCCCGATGGCCCTGGCCGGCGTGTTTGGGGGCAAAACCTCGGGTGTGAGTGCCGGTACCACCCGCGTATTTCTGGAAAGTGCCTATTTCGCGCCGGCCGTGGTGCGCCGCACCAGCCAGACGCACGGCCTCAAAACCGATGCGTCGTTCCGCTACGAGCGCGGTACCGACCCCTACATGGTGCCCACGGCCCTGCGCCGCGCTGCGCTGCTGCTGCAAGAGGTAGCCGGCGCCAGGGTTGCCGCGCCGGTGGTCGACGAGTTTCCGCACGCCATCCCCAACAGCCAGGTGCGTTTGCGCCTCGACCGCGTAGCCCGGCTTATCGGCCAGGAAATAGGGCCGGAGCGCATCCGGGAAATCCTGACCGGGCTGGGTATTAAAATTGAGCAGGAAATTTCGACCCACGGCCAGGCGCCAACCTGGCTGCTTGCCGTACCGCCTTATAAGGTGGACGTGACCCGCGAAGCCGACGTAATCGAGGAAATACTGCGCATCTACGGCTTCAACAACGTGGCGCTGCGGCCCCACAACGCAGCCTCGTTCCTCTCGCCCTTCCCTAACCCCGACCCCGAGGTGGTGCGCCAGAAAGTAGCCAGCCTGCTTAGCGGCCAGGGCTTTTCAGAAATCATTACCAACTCGCTCACCAACGCGCAGTACTTCGAGCAGGCCACCGCGCCCGATGAGGCGCTGGTGCGGATTCTGAACTACAACAGCCAGGACCTGAACGTGATGCGGCCCACGCTGCTGCACTCGGGCCTCGAAGTGGTGCGCCACAACCTCAACCGCCGGCAGCGCGACCTCAAGCTCTATGAGTTTGGCAAAACCTACCAGCGCACGGCCGCTGGCAAATATGCAGAAAAAACTATATTAGGCCTGTGGCTGACCGGCGCGGCTTCGGCCGAAACCTGGCAGCACCCGACCCGGAAGACTACCTTTCACGATGCGGCCGGGGCCGTGCAGCAGGTACTGGCGGCGCTGGGCCACGCGCAGGCCACACCGCAGCCTACTCCGCATGCCTACCTGGCCGGGGGCCTCACGCTGCTGGCGCAAAACCAGCCGGTAGGCAGCGTCGGGGCCGTATCGCCGGCCGTGCTCAAGCGCCTCGACGTAAGCCAGCCCGTGTGGTACGCCGAGCTGGACTGGGATTGGCTGCTCAAAAAGTACAAGGCGAGCCTCACCGCCCGCGAGCTGCCCCGGTTTCCGGAGGTGCGCCGCGACTTGTCGCTGGTAGTCGACCAGGGCGTGACGTTCGAGCAGCTGCGCACCATTGCTCAGCGCACCGAGAAGAAGCTGCTGCAAGACCTCAACGTATTTGATGTGTACGAAGGCCCCAACCTGGGCGCGGGCAAAAAATCATACTCGGTGAGCTTTACCCTGCTCGACCCCACCCAGACGCTGACCGAGCAGGCTATCGACCAGACCATGCAGCGCCTTATTCAGCAGTTCGAAAAGCAGGCCGGGGCTCTCATTCGGAAGTAGCCGATAACCTCAACGGGTAAATAATGCGTGAAAAGCCCGCTGCTTTAGCGGGCTTTTCCGCGGCCTGGTTAGGGCTGCGTGCGTTCGGGCACTACCTTCGCGGGCTAAACCATCTCTTTTTGTGGCCTCGTCTCAACAACTTGCACAGCTTGACCGCCTGGAGCGACAGGTAACCACCTTAGTGGCTGCCTACCAGCAGCTGCGCGAGGAGCTGGCCGATGCCCATACCACCATTGAACACCTGCGGGCCGACGAGCGCGAGCGAGAAAAACAGCTGCGCGAGTATCAAAACCAGGAAAACATTGTTAAACTTGTCCAGACTATAGCCGGCGGGGAACCCACCCAGGCCAACGAGCTGAAACAACGCCTCAACGAATACATCCGCGAACTAGATAAGTGCCTTGCCTATTTGAGGGAATAACCTGCCTTCTCATATGAAATCCTTATTTGCTCTCTAAATGAACGACTTAGCTATTAAAATTCGCATTGCCGAGCGCGACTATCCCATGCGGGTGGCCGTGGCCGACGAAGAGCGCCTGCGCCTGGCCGGCCGGCAGCTCAGCGAAAAGCTGCGCGAGTTTCGGGAGCAGTACGGCATTCAGGACAAACAAGACCTGCTGGCGATGGTAGCCCTCGCCACAATGGCTGACTCATTGAAAGTTAGCAAAGAAAAGGATGGAACCGATGCAGCCCTGACCGAGCGCCTGGCGCGCCTCGACGAGCTGCTCACTGGCGTGGTGCTGGCGGCCTAGCGACCGAGCTGCACCCATACTGTTTCGTTGGCCCGGCCGGGCGCACCGAAGGCGAGTGGCCTTCTACTGCGTTTCGGTTCCGGGTTTTTGCCGTAGCTATGGTTTTGATTCACTTCATTTCCATAACTTCATGTCTCTTATACTTTTATATTGTGCGGTAGCCGCCATCGTCGCCCTGGTGGCGGGCGTGGTGGTGGGCCGCCAGCTAGCGGGCAAAGCCCGCCAAGACCTGGAAGGGCAGGCGCAGGCCAAAGCCCGTCAGATTCTCGAAGAAGCCGAAGCGCAGGCCAACCGCACCCGCGATGAGCGTATCCAGCAGTCGAAAGACAAGTTTCGTAGCCTCAAGAACGAATACGACCAGGAGCAGAAGCGCCAGCGGCGCGAGTTTGAGCAGGAAACCCAGCGCCTCAAAGCCGCGCTGGAGCAGGAGCTGACCGAGCGCCGGCAGGGCGTGCTGGCCCAGGAGCAGAGCATCAAGCACCTCACCGATACTACCCAGAAGCAGCTGGAACAGCTGCAGCACAAGGAAAAGGAGCTGGAAGCCACCCGCGAAAAGCTGCAGGCTGATGCCGAGCACCACCGCACCCGCTTCGAACAGCAGGAAGAAAAGCGCCAGCAGAAGCACGAAACGGCGCTGGCCGACCTGCAAGCCCGCCAACAGCAGGCCGACGAGCAGCTGCACGAGGTGCAAAGCCAGCTCGAAAAGGTAGCCGGCCTCACGGCTGCCGAAGCCCGCGAGCAGCTCGTGGAAAGCCTGCGCAACGAGGCGCAGCTGCAAGCCAGCTCCTACATCAAGGACACCGTGGCGCAAGCCAAGCTCACGGCTACCAAAGACGCCAAGAAAGTAGTGCTCGAAACCATTCAGCGCACGGCTTCGGAACACGCGATTGAAAACTGCGTGTCGGTCTTCAATATTGAAAGCGACGACGTAAAAGGCAAAATCATCGGCCGCGAGGGCCGCAACATTCGCGCCCTGGAAGCTGCCACGGGCGTTGAGGTGATTGTGGACGATACGCCCGAGGCCATCATCATCTCGGGCTTCGACCCGGTGCGCCGCGAAATAGCCCGCCTCTCACTGCACCTGCTGGTGAAGGATGGTCGTATTCACCCGGCCAGGGTGGAAGAGATTGTGGCCAAGACGACCAAGAAAATCGAGGAGGAAATCATCGAAATCGGCGAGCGCACGGTTATCGACCTTGGCATTCACGGCCTGCACCCCGAGCTTATCCGAATGGTGGGCCGGATGCGCTTCCGCTCCAGCTACGGCCAGAACCTGCTTCAGCACAGCCGCGAGGTGGCCAACCTCTGTGCCACGATGGCCGCCGAGCTGGGCCTCAACGTGAAGCACGCCCGCCGCGCCGGCCTGCTCCACGATATCGGCAAGGTGACTACCGAGGAGCCCGAGCTGCCCCACGCCATTCTGGGCATGGAAATGGCCAAAAAATACAAGGAGCACCCCGACGTGGTAAACGCCATCGGCGCTCACCACGATGAGATTGAGATGACGGCCCTGATTTCACCCATTGTGCAGGCCTGCGACGCTATTTCGGGCTCGCGCCCCGGCGCCCGCCGCGAGATGATGGAAAGCTACATCAAGCGGCTCAAGCAGTTGGAAGAAACGGCCAGTGCCTTCAAGGGGGTCAACCAGACCTACGCCATTCAGGCCGGCCGCGAGCTGCGGGTGATTGTCGATGCCGAGAACGTGAGCGATGAGCGGGCCGGTGAGCTGAGCTTCGAGATTTCGCAAAAAATCGAAAAGGAAATGCAGTACCCCGGCCAGATTAAAGTGACGGTTATCCGGGAAATGCGCTCGGTGGCGTATGCCAAGTAACCTTTCCAAATGACAAAACAGAACGTCATGCTGAGCTTGCGCAGCATGACGTTCTGTTTTAAGTACTGGTCTTATGAAAAAAATGACTATGCTACTAGCGCTGGCGGGGGTGGCTACTGCCTGCGTTCGTAATCCCTACGCCGCGACCAACAAAGTGTACCGTCGGCAGGCCAAAGCCTTTGCCCGGCAGCTGCAAGCCCAGCCGGCCGCGCCGGCCGACAGCCTGCCCGCCACTCCGTATTGGGTAGGTACCGTCAATTTTAATCTGCGCAAGCCCAACTACGTCATCATCCACCACACGGCGCAGAAAAGTACCGAGCAGACTCTCAAAACGTTTGCTCAGACGAAGACGCAGGTAAGTGCGCACTACGTAATCGGCCGTGATGGCCAGGTGTACCATCTGCTCAGCGACTACCTGCGTGCCTGGCATGGCGGGGTGGCGCGCTGGGGCAGCATCACCGATATCAACTCTGTTTCGATTGGTATTGAGCTGGATAACGACGGCACCGAGCCGTTTCAGGCCGCGCAGCTGGCCAGCCTGCTGAAAGTGCTGGGCAGCCTGAAGCGGGCATACAATATTCCGGTAGCCAATTTTATCGGCCACGGCGATATTGCCCCCACGCGCAAAAGCGACCCGAGCGCCCTGTTTCCCTGGCAAAAGCTGGCGGCGCGCGGCTTTGGCCTCTGGTACGATGCGGCGGTGCTTAGCGATACTACTGCCGCGCCCTTCGCTTCCGACTCGCTGGGCCGGCCGCTGCCGGGCCTTACCCCCCGCGAAGCCCTGCGCATTATCGGCTACGACACCCAGGATTTGCCCGCCGCCATCAGCGCCTTCAAGCGCCATTTTGTCCAAACCGATACCCGCCCGACCCTGACCGAGCTGGACCGACGTATTATTTATAATATATATCGAAAATCCTTGTGATAGCAGGCTAAAAGCCGCTCTGACCTGGAGTAAGCTCTTTGTCAAAGCGGCTTTGCCCTATCTACTGATTGCCTTTTAGCTTATCCTCACCGCCGTAGGGCGCGCCGGCGGTAATGTCGCCCCGCAGGCCGCCCGTGCTTTCGCCGGGACCGAAGTCGGCCTGCCGCGAAACCGTATCGTTCTCTTTGCCGGTTGGCAGCGGCGCATCGGGGGCTAAGGGCGCATTAGTAAGCGCATCGGTGGGCACAGCGCCGGCGTCGGAGCCGCCGTTCGGGTTGCTGCCAGTCAGCTCAGCTACCTGGGCTACATACTGGCGCTTGGCTTCGTCCTCGGGCAGGCCTTTGTACTTATCCCACGAGTCCCACTGCGCTTGCGAAAGGCCCGCCGGCCCACTGGCTTGGTTGGCTCCCTCGGCATCCACTTCATTATGCTTCATATTGACATCGCCTTCCGTGGCCTGTTTGTAGAGGCCATAAAGCGCTGTCATGTGCTGCGAGGCAGTATCGGCCGGTAAGTTGTTGACTTGCTGCACGGCAGCTTCAAATTCCTGTTGTAAGCTCATGGAAAAGGGGAGGGGAGACATAGTGGGTAAAACGGAAAAGAGTCAGCGCCTTTTCCCAGCTGGCTTTACTAGTAGAAGAGGCCTCAGGTTACGCTTCTCACTTCCATAAACGAGGGTACTCTTCCTATAGCGCACCCATGAGCCTTGGTTGAGCCCTATCTTTGCGGCCTAGCTATGTGTGGAATAACCGGCGCCTACGCCTTCTCCGATTCCGGCCGTTCGGCCCTGACCCGCTTGCAGGCGGCCACCGACGCCATTGTGCGCCGCGGGCCCGACTCGCAGGGGCATTTCGTGTACGACCAGTGTGGCCTGGGTTTTCGGCGGCTGGCCATTCTCGACCTCTCGGCCGATGGCAACCAGCCGATGACCGATGCCTCGGGTCGCTACACTATTGTATTTAACGGGGAGATATTTAACTTTCGTGAGCTGCGCGAAAAGCTGGTTAGAAAAGGCTATCAGTTTCATTCACAGACCGATACCGAAGTAATTCTTAATCTCTATATCAGCGAAGGCCGGGGATTCATCAAAAAGCTTAATGGCTTTTTTGGCTTCGCGATTTATGATAAGGAAGAGAACTCGCTGTTCATCGCCCGCGACCGCTACGGCGTAAAGCCGCTACACGTGTACCGCGACGAAGACCAGCTGCTGTTTGGCTCCGAGCTGAAGTCGCTGCTGGCGCTGGGCGTGCCGCGCAAGCTCGATTACGTAGCGCTCAGCCAGTACCTGCAGCTCAACTATATTCCGGGGCCGGCTACCATTTTTAAGGGAGTGAAGAAGCTGCTGCCCGGCCACTATCTCTTTATCCAGGGTGATAAAGTAGTGCGCAAGCGCTGGTATAAGATACCCTACGACCCCAAAAAGGTCGCTAAAAACAAGCTTACTTACGACGAGCAGCAGAAAAAGCTGGTGACGCTCATGGACGAAGCCGTGGAGCGCCGGCTCGTGGCCGACGTGCCGCTGGGCTCCTTCCTGAGCGGGGGCATCGACTCGAGCGTGGTAACGGCCCTGGCTACCCGCCACACGCCGCACCTCAACACGTTCAGCATCGGCTTCCGCGACGAGCCTTTCTTCGATGAAACCAAGTACGCCAACCTGGTAGCGAAGATGCACAACACCAATCATACGGTGTTCTCACTGAGCAACAACGACTTGTACGAGCACATCTTTCAGATGCTCGACTACTTCGACGAGCCGTTTGCCGATTCCTCGGCCCTGGCCGTTCATATTCTCAGCCAGCGCACCCGCCAGCACGTAACGGTGGCGCTGAGCGGCGACGGCGCCGACGAGATTTTTGGCGGCTACAACAAGCACATGGGCGATTTCCGGGTGCGGCAGGGCGGCTTTAAGGCCGAAGCCGTTACCGGCCTGAACTTGCTCTGGGATATTCTGCCCAAGTCGCGCAACTCGTACTTCGGCAATAAAATCCGGCAGTTCCAGCGCTTCTCGCGCGGCATGCTCAGCGGCCCCAAAGACCGGTACTGGGACTGGGCCAGCTTTGCCTCTGAAAAGGAAGCTACCAGCCTGCTCAGCCCCGCCAGCCGCCAGAAAGTAGGCAAGAAGCTGGCCGCCAAGCGCCGTAAGGACATCCTGGAGAACATTCACGCCGATGGCGACCTCAACGAGGTGCTGCTCACCGATACGCAGCTGGTGCTACCCTACGACATGCTCACCAAGGTCGACCTGATGAGCATGGCTAATTCGCTGGAAGTCAGAACTCCGTTTCTGGACTATAAGGTGGTTAACTTCGCCTTCTCGCTGCCCGTCAGCAGCAAGGTTGATGGCACGATGAAGAAGAAAATCGTGCAGGATGCCTTCCGGCCCATGCTGCCCCCCGAGCTCTACGACCGCCCCAAGCACGGCTTCGAGGTACCGCTGCTAAAGTGGATGCGCGGCGAGCTGCGCCCCCTCATCGAGCAGGACCTGCTGGCGGATGAGTTCGTGGCCGGCCAGGGCATTTTCGATGTGGCGGCCGTGCAAAAGCTAAAAAAACAGCTGTTTTCAAATAATCCGGGCGACGCGCACGCCCGCATCTGGGCCCTTATCGTGTTCCAGTACTGGTGGAAACATTATATGGCATAGGTCATTGGGGCCTTGTGAACAGTGTTTTTGGCTTTTTACCAGTTGTTCCTATTAGTACCTAACGGCTTAGCACTCCGTTCCAATTTCTATTTATGAAAATCGCAGTAGTAGGCACCGGCTATGTTGGGCTGGTTACGGGTACCTGTTTTGCCGAAGTTGGTATCGATGTTACTTGTATTGACATCGACGAGAAAAAGATTGCTAACCTGCGTGATGGCATTCTACCCATCTATGAGCCCGGCCTGGAGGAAATGGTGGCGCGCAATGTAAAGGCCGACCGCTTGCACTTTTCCACTAAGTTGAGTGAGGCCATTAAAGGGGCTGATGTAGCGTTTATTGCAGTGGGCACGCCTCCTGGTGAAGATGGTTCGGCCGACCTGAAATACGTGCTGGCGGTAGCGCGGGGCATTGGTGAAAGCATGAATAATTACGGTGTTATTGTGACGAAGAGCACAGTGCCCGTTGGTACAGCGGCCAAGGTGCGCGCCGAGATTGAGCAGGCACTAGGTAAGCGCGGTGTCGATATAGAATTTGACGTAGCTTCCAACCCTGAGTTTCTGAAGGAAGGCGCTGCCATCGACGACTTTCTCAAGCCCGACCGCATCGTGGTCGGCGTCAGCTCTGAGCGAGCCGAGGAGGTAATGCGCCGCCTCTACAAGCCCTTCCTGCTCAACGGCCACCCGATTATCTTCATGGATATCCCGTCGGCTGAGATGACTAAATATGCGGCAAACTCTATGTTGGCGACCAAAATATCGTTTATGAACGATATTGCCAACCTCTGCGAAATTATGGGGGCCGACGTAAACAAAGTGCGCCAGGGTATTGGCTCCGATGCCCGCATCGGCACCAAGTTTATCTATCCGGGCATCGGTTACGGTGGCTCCTGCTTCCCGAAAGATGTAAAGGCTCTCATCAAAACAGCCCAGGAAAACGGCTACCAGATGCAGGTGCTGCAAGCGGTAGAAGGCGTTAATGAAGCGCAAAAAGAAGTGCTGTTCAATAAAGTAAAGAAGCACTTCGGTGGAAACCTGAAAGGAAAGAAGTTCGCCATCTGGGGCTTATCATTCAAGCCAAAAACCGATGACATGCGCGAAGCGCCGTCGCTGGTGATTATTGAAAAGCTGCTGGCCGAAGGCGCCACAGTTTCGGCCTATGACCCGGTGGCTGTCAACGAAGCCAAGCATACGCTGGGCGACACCATCACGTACGCTAAAGACCAGTTTGAGGCCCTGGTAGACGCCGATGCCCTGCTGGTTGTGACGGAATGGCCCGAGTTCCGCTCTCCCTCCTTTGAAGTAGTAGGTCGGCTGCTGAAGCAAAAAGTGATTTTCGACGGCCGCAATATCTACGACCCGGTCGAGATGAAAGAAGCCGGCTTCGCTTACCACTGCATTGGCGTAAAAACCTACCATAAAGAGCCCGCCTCCTAGTTTATCAATTCTTAGTCATGCGTTGCCCGTGCAGTATGGCATCCAGCTTTTTCTATGTCTGACAAAAAACGCGTTCTTATCACCGGCGGCGCTGGTTTCCTGGGCTCACACCTATGCGACCGGTTTTTGGCTGAAGGTTATCATGTGATAGCAATGGACAACCTGATTACCGGGGATTTGTCCAACATCGAGCATCTTTTCAAGCGCGAGGACTTCGAGTTTCACCACCACGACGTGAGCAAGTTTGTGTTCGTGCCGGGGAAACTGGACTACATTCTGCACTTCGCCTCGCCAGCCTCGCCGATTGACTACCTCAAAATCCCGATTCAAACCCTGAAAGTTGGTTCGCTGGGCACCCATAATCTGTTGGGGCTGGCCCGCGTGAAAGGCGCCCGAATGCTGATTGCCAGCACCTCCGAGGTGTATGGTGACCCGGAAGTCCACCCGCAGGTAGAAACCTACTTCGGCAACGTGAACCCCGTCGGTCCGCGCGGCTGCTACGACGAAGCCAAGCGCTTTCAGGAAGCCATCACCATGGCTTACCACACGCACCACGGCCTGGAAACGCGTATTATCCGCATCTTCAACACCTACGGCCCCCGCATGCGCCTCGACGATGGCCGCGTGCTGCCGGCTTTCCTCTCGCAAGCCCTGCGCGGGGAAAACCTGACGGTATTCGGCGACGGCTCCCAAACTCGCTCCTTCTGCTACGTCGATGATTTGGTGGAGGGTATCTACCGCCTGCTGCTCAGCGATTATGCACTGCCGGTAAACATTGGTAACCCCGACGAAATAACTATCAAGGAATTCGGCGAAGAAATCGCCCGTCTTACCGGCGTCGAGTTTAAGCCAACGTATCAAGCTTTGCCCGAAAACGACCCGATGAAGCGCAAGCCCGATATTACTCTGGCTAAGGAGATTCTGGGCTGGGAGCCAAAAGTAGGCCGAGCCGAGGGGCTACGCCGGACGCTGGAGTATTTTAAAGAACACGTGGGGTAGCGCTACTGCACTATTGGGTAACAGCCTGCCGCTGGAGTAACTCGGCGGCGGGCTATTTTTTGACCAGTTCTGTAGCTGTCTGGATGCGCATCGGAGCCTGTCAATGATTGATAAATAAATTATTATTTATATATATTTAAATCCTAATATAAAGACGAATACGAATATAGTAACTTCCCTCTCATTGAAGCAGCAAAACTAGCCGGTAAACGGCAGCGAACTAAGTATGATGCGGCCTTTCGGACCGAGGCAGTCTGCCGGGTAATGTAGGATGGGCAGGCAGCGACGCCCTACTACCTCAGTTTAGAGCAAACAGTTCAAGTAGGAAGGGCCTAAATCAGCTCTTCAGCGTTACTTTTGTTCTAAGTAAATTTTTGTACTCTATCTTAGGTTTCATGGCAATACCATTTTTATCGCTGAATTCACAGCATACCGCAGTTAGGTCAGAAGTGCTATCTGCGATAGCTGAAGTGTATGACAAACAATGGTATGTACTGGGCGAACAGGTTGAGGCCTTTGAAAGGGAGTACAGTATATTTAACCATACGAATTATACAATAGGGGTTGCGAATGGATTGGACGCGCTGCACTTGTCTTTGGCAGCGCTAGGGGTGCAAGCGGGCGATGAAGTAATCGTACCTAGTAACACGTACATCGCCACCTGGCTCGCGGTCTCTTATCTGGGAGCAGTGCCGGTGCCAGTCGAGCCTGACCCACTGACCTATAATCTGGACCCAACTCGCCTTGAGGCTGCGATTACGGCGCGCACTAAAGGAATTATGCCTGTTCATTTGTACGGGCAGGCGTGTGAGATGAGTCTTATAATGGAGGTGGCTCGCAAGCATGGCCTGTGGGTAGTCGAAGATAACGCTCAGGCGCAGGGCGCAAGCTTCAATGGTCAACTCACTGGCAGCTTTGGCCAAGTGAATGGAACTAGCTTTTACCCTGGTAAAAATTTAGGTGCCATTGGCGATGCCGGGGCCGTAACTACCAACGGCGACCTGCTAGCAGCCAAAATTCGGACACTACGTAATTACGGTTCGCAGCAGAAATACTATAATGAAGTAATAGGGTATAATTCTCGCCTCGATGAGCTGCAAGCTGCTGTATTACGTGTGAAGCTACGCCAACTGCCAGAATGGACGGCCCAGCGCCAGCAGGTAGCGGCTTACTATCACCAGTACTTATCCGCTGTGGAGGGCCTTTCACTTCCCAAAGTAGCCGACGGTGCTACGCACGTTTACCACCTATACGTCGTGCGCACGGCCCGGCGCGATGCCTTGCAGCAGCACTTGACGCAGGCCAATATCGGCACGCTTATTCACTATCCGGTACCGCCGCATCGCCAGCAAGCTTATGCGCATTTGCACGCACCCTCTGGGGCTTATCCTCTTGCCGAAGAACTAGCTGCTACCAGCCTTAGCCTACCTATGTGGCCTGGGATAACCGAAGCCCAAGTAATTGAGGTAGCTACTGCGGTACGCAACTTCTTACAGGCATAACGTTTCACTTACGCCCGCCACCCGATTTGGGTAAAAGATAGTATGGCTGTTCCACATTTCATTGAGTTGGCTAAAATAGGTTCACCTTCTCTCGGATACATCACGGTAGGGCAGAATAGTAACTTGCCCTTCACTATCCAGCGAGTATACTGGACGTATTTCACACCCGACTCCGTTATTCGGGGTCATCATGCACACCACGAGTTAGAGCAGTTGATTTTCGCTGTCAGTGGCCATATTGAGTTTACCCTGGAAGGCTTGAATGGGAAGGTCCAAACCTTTCTGCTCGATTCGCCAAATATAGGGCTATATATACCACGTCACTATTGGCGCACTATCAAGTTTTCTCACAATGCTGTGTTGATGTGCTTGGCTTCTATGGAATACCAAGAAGATGAATACATTCGCGACTATAGTACTTTTAGGGCTTTGGCTGTTACCTATGATTCCTGAGGCATCTTATTATTCTCATCCGCAGGCACTGGTCGAAACACAGGCCATTGGTGAAGGAACCCGCATATGGGCCTTTGCTCATGTACTACCTGGCGCCCTTATCGGAAAGCACTGTAATATTTGCGACCACTGCTTTATTGAGGGACAGGTACGCTTGGGCGACAATGTAACTATTAAGTGTGGAGTTTATCTCTGGGATGGCATTACCCTGGAAGACAACGTTTTTGTAGGGCCGAGTGTAGTATTCACCAACGATGTGCGCCCGCGTAGTAAAAATAACTCATATAGCTTATTAAATACTTTGGTAAAACAAGGAGCTTCTCTTGGCGCCAACAGTACCATTCTGGCCGGAATTACCGTAGGCCGCTATGCGCTTACAGGTATCGGTTCAGTAGTAACCCGCAACGTACCCGACTATGCATTAGTATATGGTAGCCCGGCCCGACAGCATGGATGGGTAGATGAAATGGGGCAAAAACTAGTGGCTGCTGGTGCCGGCCGCTGGGTTTCAGTTGATGGAAGCCGCTACTATCAGGAAATCGACCAGGGATTAAAACCTGAGTAGTATGCCTACTTATTCATCCTAGCTCACACTCTTGCATACTATGTCTACTATCCCTTTGGTGAGCGTTGGAATAGCCTCCTATAATAATGGTCCTTACTTGGAGGAATTGTTGGAAAGTGTTCGACAGCAGACTTACCCCGCTGTTGAGTTAATTATTGTTGATGATTGCTCTACTGATAACTCTGCCGCAATTATTACTAACTGGCTGGCCCTTACTGGTTACCCAGCTACTTTTATTCAGCACGAACGCAATCAGGGCATTGTCCAAACCTTTAGTGACTGTCGGGCTCATGCTAAGGGTGAATACCTTTCGCTTGTTGGCTCCGACGATGTGCTAGCACCCAACCTGCTAGCGGCTACTATTGCTGAGTTTGAGCGTCATGGCCCAGAGTGTGGGGCTGTATATACTGATTGCCAAATTATTGATTCGCAAGGTAAAGAGGTAGCGCCTAGTTTTTTGCGGCTTTTCGATGCAGGGTTTGCTGATAACCCGCCCCAGGGTAATATCATCGTGCCGCTCCTTACAGGGTTCTATCTGCCGGCACTTACTACTACCATGCGGCGTGCTGCGCTTGACCAAACTGGTGAGTATGACCTGAATCTCTTTTCCGAAGACCTGGACATGTGGATACGGCTGTCGCGAAAGTTTCACTTTGTTTACTTACCCGAAAATTTAGGGGCTTATCGAGTACATAATACTTCCGCTATTCATGCTAACCGTCTGTCACTCAACGAGACGTACTTTCGAATTTACCGCAAAAGTAATTTCGTAGGCCCTGTCGAATGGGCTGCGGCTCGGCACAATCTTGCCGACCAAGCGGAACACTACTATGCAGATAATGGCCAAGATGCAGCAAGTAGGTTATGGTACGCCTTTCAGGAAACAAAGCGGATAAAGCTTCTGATTTTTTGGTTGCTAGCCAAAGTTGGTGTCAGATATAAAACAGTGCGGCAATTACTGGGGCGAAAGCCTCAAGGCTGAGTAGTAGATAACAGCTTCGTGATGATATAAATTATGACTAATGTATCGCGTAGTAAGGCAGCATTTTGGGGAACCATTTCTACGCAAGCCTATACTATTATTTCTATGGCAGTGTCAATCGTCAGCACCCCGCTGATGATACGGTATCTTGATAAAGAGGCGTATGGTCTTTCTATCATTTTCTACCAGATTATCAACTACCTGTCTCTTTTCGATTTTGGCTTATCAACGGCAGTCAACCGTCAGTTAGCCCTGCACCGGGCCGATAACGAGCAAAATCGCCTAATGCTTAACCGCATCATTAGTACTGCAATGGTAACGGGTGGAGTATTCGGATTAATTACCATTTTAGGTGGTTGCTTGTTCGCACCTTATTTACCAGGGTTTTACCACCTGCGCCCCGACTTGGCGGCTCCGGCAGTGCCTATCGTGATGACCTTGAGTCTGGTAATAGCCGGGCAGTTTATGCAGCGTGGGCTAGGTAGCATTTTTTACGCCCACCACCGACAGGCATTGATAGGTACGCCCCTGTTCATTGTTAGTATTCTGACTACTGGCGTGACCATAGGATTATTGGCTAATGGCTATGGACTGTGGTCGTTTATGTATGCCAACCTATTCCAGTTTTCCCTCACGCTTATCCTGCAGATTGGGATGGTGCGTAGATATTATCCGTATCTGCGGGTACACTGGCGTTTCTTCGATAAGGAACTGGTTCATACCATGATGGGATACGGGTTTTTCATGTTCTTGCATGGTTTGGCAGCTCAAGTTATTTTATTTACAGATCGGCTGGTTATTGGTAAGATATTGACTCTAAGCTTAGTAACTATTTTTTCCATCACGGTACGCATTCCGGAGGTGGGTATGAACCTGCTCACCAGTATCTTAGGGAATGCTGTACCGGCTTTAGCAGAAATAGCCGTGCACGAAGGAGAGGAGCGTATTCGTCTGAACTTCGAGCGTATGATGGTACTGATGGTCAGCTTGAGTATGCTGGCGTGCTGGTCTATGCTGTTGCTTGACGACTGGTTTATTCACCTATGGGTAGGTAGCTCATTTTTTGCTGGGATTTCTACGCTGATTCTGGCGCTCATCGTGATGGTGCAGCAAACTATCACCCGTACTGGTGTACAGTTTTTGGATGCCAGGGGAATAGTCCAGGCTTCGAGCCTAGCCGCTATTATCGAAGCGGTGCTGAATATCACCATTTCAGTCGCACTGGGCCGGGTACTAGGGCTTAATGGTATTTTGCTGGGTACCATTCTGGCAGCTCTGGTTACATCGTCATGGTATGTGCCATACCTGCTACACAAACACTTAGGCGTTTCACTTATTCAATATTTCTGGCACGGACTAGCCAAGCCCGTGCTGGGGGTGAGCCTAATAGGAATATTTCTATACGAGGCAGTGCACGTAGTGCGCGAATACCTGCCAACTAACTGGTCAAGCTTTCTGGTGGTAGCTTCGGTAGTAGGAGGCACATTAAGCGCTTTTGTCTGGATACTATACCTGCGCGGCCCACTAGGTCACTACGTGCCCCAGCGCCTGCGCCGGGTGTTGCTGGTACCGCCTATGCCCGTCATTCCGGTTTAATAATTCGCCCTTTTGCTGGAGTATGATAGATATCTTTATTAAATCTTGTAACCGAGCCTATTATCTGGACCGATGCTTACAAAGCATCTACAAACTGGTAACTGGCGAGTTCACAATTAAAATCCTGGACGACGGTACCCCGCCACAATACCTGGCACGCATTGCGCAACAGTATCCAGACGTACAGATGTTGCGCTCTCCACTCTATGGAGCGAAGGTTGCGATCCTCGCTGGCTACCTCCAGCAAGGCCAGGCATATCAATCGTTGGGCATTCCTACGCAGTTCTGGATAGAGTCGATTGCAGCAGGTACCGACTACTTTTTACTGCTTGAAGACGATATCTGGCTTACGCAGCCAGTTGATGTCTCCGCTATTGAAGCCACCATCCGCCGCGAGCGGCTGGCGATGGTGCGGCTGTCGTGGCAGGGTAATCCACAGCTAGTAGCTGGCCAGTTGCATAAGCTGGATGCGAGCATCGAAGAAATAAAGCCAACTATTCCGCAGTGGCGAAGCCTGGTCTTCACTAATCGGTTTAAGGTGCGCTCGGTGGGCTATAAATTAGGGTTTTTCCGGGATATTATGCCCTATCAATTGCCGCTGTATGTGCTGTATGCAGTAGCAGCGGCTTTTTTTGAAAAGCACTACTGGCTATTTCTCTGGCAAGGTGCCGGTACCCGCGTACTGGAAGAAGCGCAATTAAAAAAGGCGCTCTACTGGTATCAGCAGCAGCAAAGCCGTTACGCAAAAGTGCTGGTAGAAAGTGCTCAGACATCCTACCTTACCTCGACAACCAACGGTTATCAGGAAACCAGGTGCGATATGTTGCTCATCAACCACCTGCTGAATGAGGCATGGCTAGGCGGTGAGTTGGATAGCATGCAGCAGTACCCCAAGGATTTCGCGGTTGCTTACCTTGCCCCTTTTTTGCTGGCTACCCCCAATGGACAGGAGCTATACCATGATTGGTTGACCTGGACCGCGCGCTTCAAGAATGACTACGAGCGGGTTGGCTGCGTGGTAGAATAATCTTAGCTGTACTGAATAATGGAGCCAGAACCGCATCGCGCGCCCATCCGCTTTTATGAGATTGACCTGCTGCGTTTTTTGGCAGCACTTGCAGTTGTCGTTTACCACTATACCTTTCTTGGGCAGGGTCGGCCTTCCTACAACCCTCTTGTTTTCAGAGAAATAAGTGGTATTACCCGCTACGGGTACCTGGGGGTGGAGCTGTTTTTTATTATATCTGGCTACGTAGTACTGCTTAGCGCACAAGGTAAAACTGTGCGTCAATTTTTTGTGTCCAGGGTGATGCGGCTCTACCCCGCTTACTGGGCCGCCTGCACGTTGACTTTTTTAGTAAAAATAATGTGGGGTAGCGCAGCATACCCGGGTGCGGGTATGGCTGCCGACTTGCAGGCTACCGTGGGCCAGTACGTGTATAACCTGACTATGCTGCAAGACTTAATTGGGGTGCGCGATATGGATGGTCCTTATTGGTCACTAGCAATCGAGATTACCTTCTACTTCCTCATTTCGGTGCTGATAGGTTATAAGCTGCTGCCCCGCATCGATTGGTTTTTAGCTGGGTGGCTGCTTTATGCTGGTCTGCCCCATCTGGCTTACTCCGGCCCACTGTTTACCACGCTGTTTATTCGGGGCTATGCCCCTTATTTTATTGCCGGGATGCTGTTTTACTTGATGCAGCAGCCCCAGGGGCGTACCTGGGGGCGCTACCTGATGCTATCAGGGGCATACGTGCTGGCCATCAGGAGTTGCCGGCAAAATGCACTGGAGCTTACGGGCGTATACCATTCTCTGGTAAGCCCCTTCATAGTTACTGTTGTGGTTACGGGTTTCTTTCTATTGTTTGCCCTGATATCATTCAGATGGTTGAACCTCTCGCGCTTTACTTGGCTTACCTGGCTAGGAGCCTTAACCTATCCTCTTTATTTAATTCATAGCGATATTGCGTTTGTTTTATTTTTTCATTCTGGTAGTGGCATTAATAAGTATGTGATGGTTTTAGGCACATTAGCCCTGATGCTCGCACTGGCTTACCTCATTCATGTGGCTGTGGAGAAGCGGTACAGTCGCCAGTTTGGAGCTTGGTTAACTGCTCGGCTAGCTAAGCTGGATTAAAGGCTATAAAATAGCAGCCGGCTGTCGTAAGTATGAACAGCATTCATAGCAGTTGGGCCACAGTATAGTAGCTAACAGCCCAGATTAGCACAAGAGAACCAACCTTTCCTGCTTCTGTTTGTGACTTACCTTTGCCAAACGGATAGCGAAGCTGTTTAGAAAGTCGAGTTGGGCGGTATCGCTGGCTGTCTGCTCATCGTGCGCCCAAGATTGTTCGGTTAACGAGTGGACAGCCGGCAAAAAAGCCGACAGCCCACTTCAGCTCCGACTTCCCAAACAGCTTCAGTAAATAGAAGTTATTGCTTAGCTAGAAGTCAATCGAATGACTTATTTAGTAAAAGTATATGGTTATGAATAATAATATTATAAAATACTCACTTAATAGCATTCGTTACTATCTGGACCCTTCGCAGAAGCGTAGAGCCAGCTGGATGTTCGTCCTGCTACTCGTTACTGCCTTTTTGGATGTAATAGGGTTGGCTTCGCTCATTCCTGTAATGATGATAGCGGCGGAGCCTGGCGGCATAAAAACTAATAAGTTTTTTGGGTTTTTATACAGCGCTTTGCATTTTCAATCGGAGCGCTATTTCCTTTTGGCACTAATACTGGTTGTATTTGTATTCTTTTTGTTTAAAAATCTTTTTTCTACCTGGGTCAGTCACCTTCAAACGAAGTTCACAGCAGCAGTAGGATTGAAAATTATCGAATCTCAATTCAACAAATACTTAAATTTCCCTTTTCTGAGCTTTAACCAGTTAGGCTCCGCAAATCTCATAAACAGTGCTATTGCTGTACCAGCATATTATGTGAGTATGATGATGCGGCCGCTGTTTATTTTATTTTCTGATATAGCAATTGTATTGGTTATTATAGTAAGCATTTTGCTTTATAAGCCTTTGCTATTAGGTCTTTTAGGGTTTGTTCTGGTTCCGGCTACTTTGCTTACTTACCGCTTCCTGCGGGGGCGCTCTCATGCTATCGGCAACAGAATCAATGTTGTGCGCCCTATTTCATATGGCATCACCGCTGAGCTGTTCACTGGATTTGTAGAGTTGAAATTAGCCGGCAAGCAGCATAAGTTTAGGGATAAACTTCTTCTTAATGAAGCAGAGCTTCAGGAACTCGAAGCACAGAGCCATTTATATTCCATGCTACCACTCAAGGTAATTGAGATGGTTGCTATTCTGGGCGTGCTGACTATTTTTTTATATGCTATTTTTCTGCCGGACCCATCCAATAATCTTATTGCATTGGTTGGGTTATTTGCTGCTGCTGCCTATCGACTAATGCCTTCGGTAAACCGCATGCTCACCGCGCTGCTACAGATTAAGCAAAGTCAGTCTAGTATTGAGAACTTGGAGATGTACCGCGAGCCAGTGTATAATGAGGCTCCGCACCCGCAGCAACTGCCCTTGCATTTTGAGCGCAGTATTGTGTTCGACCAAGTACAGTTTACTTTCCCTGGCAGTGAGGATGCACCTACTTTGAAGAATATCAATCTTACTATTCACAAAGGCGAGAAGATAGGATTTATTGGTAGTTCCGGTTCGGGAAAAACTACCCTCATGAATGTGCTTCTACGGTTTTACGTGGAACAAAAAGGCCATGTGCTTATCGATGGCCAGCCACTTACTTCGCAGTATCTCGAAGCCTGGCATCGCCTGATAGGGTATGTTAAGCAGGATACGTTCCTGATGCAGGCGTCTATTCAAGATAATATTACGTTAGGCGACACTACTATTGATGAAGCGCGGCTAAGCTATGCCATCGAGATGGCTTCTCTGAGTGGGCTGGTAGCGTCGCTACCCGAAGGCGTGCATACGCATATAGGAGAGCGCGGCTCCAAGTTATCGGGTGGACAGCGGCAGCGTCTCGGTATTGCGCGGGCGCTGTATAAAAAGACTAAAGTACTGGTGTTAGACGAAGCGACCAGTGCCTTAGATAATGAAACGGAGCGAGAGGTAAATGAAGCGATTAACAAGTTAGCCGAAACCGATATCACTATCCTTATTATAGCACACCGCATTACTACGCTAAGGGAGTGCGACCGTATTTACGAGTTAAATAAGGGGGAAATTATTGCGGAGCACCAATATGATAGCTTAATACAGCAAATTATTGCTGCTTAGAATCTCATTGTTCAGTAGTAACATGCCCGCCGACAGGCTGGTCAGTGTTTTAAATCAGAATAAAAATGCCCATTAACGTCACTCAGTCTTATCTGCCGCCTCTGGAAGATTATGTTCGCTACCTCACCGGAATATGGGAGCGAGTGTATTTAACTAATGCTGGGCCATTGGTAGTAGAACTGGAACAACGCTTGAAAGACACCCTAGGAGTTAAGCACTGCTTTTTCGTAAATAATGGCACCATTGCGCTTCAGATTGCCATCAAGGCGCTGCAACTGGCCGGAGAAGTGCTGACTACTCCCTTTTCCTATGTTGCTACCACCTCTAGCTTAGTTTGGGAAGGCTGTACGCCAGTTTTTGTGGATATTAATCCCCACACTCTTTGCATCGACCCCGATTTATTGGAAGCGCACATTACGCCCCGTACGGTAGGTATAATGGCAACGCACGTGTATGGCAATCCCTGCGACGTAGAAACTATCGAAGCTATTGCCAAGCGGCATAATCTGCGAGTAATTTATGACGCGGCTCATGCCTTCGGAGTTACTTATAAGGGTAGTTCGGTGCTCAATTTTGGGGATATCTCGACGTTAAGTTTTCATGCAACCAAACTGTTCCATACAGGCGAGGGTGGGGGCATTATTACCAATGATGACGAGCTAGCCCACCGCATTTCCTATATGCGCAATTTTGGGCATAATGGCCCCGAGGCATTCTGGGGGGTGGGGGTAAATGGTAAAAGCTCGGAGCTTCACGCTGCAATCGGACTATGCGTACTGCCCAAAGTGCCTGAACTTATTGCGAAGCGCCGAATGCTAAGCGAACGGTACGATTTTCTCTTGAACAGTACCCAGTGCGTGCGGCCAATGCTCCAGCCTCATACGGCCTACAACTATTCCTATTATCCTATCGTGCTGCCTTCGGAAGAAGTTTTGCTGCGTGTGCGCGACAACCTAAACAGACATGAAATAACCCCACGCCGTTACTTCTATCCCTCGCTCAATACCCTAAACTATGTGAAGCCGCAGCCTGCTCCGGTCTCCGAAGATATTTCGCACCGCGTACTATGCCTGCCCTTATATTATGATTTGGAAGTGAGCCAGGTAGAAAAAATTGCGCAATTTGTCAATGAAGTAATATAGATATATGCTTATACTTGGTGCCCGCGGACACGCCATTGAGTTGCTACAAGTACTGGAGAGCCTTGCAGTAAAAAAGCTTTGCTTTTTCGATAATGTGAATAATGATGCGCCTACTCATTTGTATGGGAAGTATCCGGTTTTACATTCGGCTTCGGAAGCTATAGCCCAACTGCATCAGGATGTACGTGTTGTTATTGGCATAGGTGGAGGGTACCTGCGTGAGCGCTTGGCTCGGCAAGCAATGGATTGGGGCGGCGTACTACACACTGTGGTTGCTGCCACGGCACAAGTTGGCCGCCACGAGGTAGTATTAGAGCCGGGGCTCAACGTGATGGATGGTGCTTTAATTAGCAATGAGGTGATAGTGGGGGAAGGGAGCTTGGTGAATGCCCGGGCTGCTCTTCACCATAATGTAGTTGTAGGGCGCTACTGTGAGATTTCACCCGGTGCTCAGTTGCTGGGCCATGTTCGGGTAGGCGACTTTGCGCAAGTAGGAGCAGGCGCAATTATACTGCCACGGGTTACAATAGGCGTGGGAGCGGTAGTCGGCGCAGGGGCAGTGGTTACGCGCCATGTCGGCCCCTATGAGATAGTAGTTGGCATTCCAGCTCGTGCTATCCGCAAGCAAGCAGCTGATAGCTAATTAATGCGCCCGATTACAGATTAAATTACTAAACGCTCGAATTTTAGTTATTAGCTATCATGCCGAAACAGCCAGATGCTACGATTCCACTCGTGAGCGTAATGATGGTAACATATAATCAGGAAGCTTATATAGAAGCTGCCCTGGACAGCGTTCTGGTTCAGCAGGTCGATTTCAACTATGAAATAGTAGTTGGGGAAGATTACTCTACAGACCAGACTCGGGCGATACTACGACGCTATGAACAGTCGCATGCTGACCGAATCCGGGTACTGTGGCGCGAAAAAAATCTGGGAGTTTCACGTAATTGGGATGCAACTATGCACCAGTGCCGAGGCACCTACGTAGCGCTCCTAGAAGGCGATGATTATTGGACTAATCCGCATAAACTGCAAAAGCAAGTTGACTTCTTGGAGGCTAATCCTGACTTTAGTTTTTGCTTTCATAATGCCCGCGTTCTCTATGAAGGTGGCGGGGCTCCGCCAGCCAGCCACCAGATGACGCAAGAGCAGAAACCAGAATTTACTTTGTTTGACGTAACCGGCGAATGGCATATTGCCACTGGTTCCGTTGTATATCGCCGGGCCTTAATGCTTGAGTTGCCTGAGTGGATTCATCAGTCGGTAGTAGTCGACTTACCACTGTTTGCTATACTGGGTAATAAAGGTAGAATAGGCTTTCTAAACGAAGAAATGAGCATTTACCGAGTTAATTCAGGCGGCGTAACTCAAACCGCGAAAAAAGAAGCTTTCTTGTTGGGCCTAATCCGTATGTATAAAAACTTAGACCAGCACCTAGCCTTTATACAGCACCGTAATTTTATGATTAAAATTGCTGATGCTTACCAAGCATTAGCTAGTTCGCTCAATACTCAGGAGCGTTATAGTGAAGCCCGGCCCTATTTATTACAAGCTTTGAGGAGCCGTTTAGCCGCGCGGGCCATGCCCCGAAAAGATATGTTTAAGGTGTTAGCTATTAGTTTGATGCCAGGTTTGTATAGAAGATTGTACAAAGAGCAGTAATGCATTGAGCAATTAGCTATAAAAAATTGCATAAAAAATCAGGTAGCCAACTGCTAATGCGCTGGTCAATATTACTGTTGACCGAAAAAAAATACTTTTTAGAAGAAGATATATAAACTAAGTTGATAGATTATGAACATTCTTATCGCCATTGAGGACTTGCGTACAGGTGGCGCACAAGTTTTCGGCATGCGTCTGGCGTATGCACTACACCAACGCGGTCACCAAGTATACCTGTATAGTCACTATGCATCTTATATCAACTATTCACTGGTGAAGCAGGTAGCAACCGGAGTACCAGTGTTAGCCTTCCACCCTGCCATACCGGGAGTAGACTGGCTCACGCGGAAAATTCAGGGTGGGTTGCGCCGGCTAGGACTGCCTTTCGCCGGGCGCGAGCGCTTGGTAGAACGTCACTTGCGCCAGACTTTAGAGCGCCTGCGAATAGACGTTATTAACTCGCATATGATAAAGTCGGATTATGTAGCAGCAGCAGCAGCTACCACGGCTGAGCCGGCAGTCCCTTTAGTCATAACTATGCATGGTTGTTACGAAGAATTTTTGCATAAGACAACCGAGCCTAAAGTGACACTACACTCGCGTCGGGCGCTACAACAGGCCGCTGGGGTAGTCTATCTGACAGAGAAAAATCTAGAAATATTCTCCGTACCAGGTGTGCGGCCGTTAGCTGACCTGCCTCACGCTCAGATTTATAATGGCTTCGATGGTCATTTCTCGCCTTTCGCCCAATTGCCCACCCGGGCACAACTCGGCATTGGCGAGCATGATTTTGTGGTAGGAATGGTAGCTCGAGGAATTGTCGAAAAAGGTTGGCAATATGCCCTCAATAGCTTTGCAGAATTGCAGACTGAATTTCCAACGGTGCACTTGGTATTGATAGGTAGTAGCGACTACCTAGACAGGTTGCACACTGCTAATACGACGCCTAACGTGCATTTCTTGGGTTTTGCACCGAATCCTATCGATTGGGTCAGACTTTTCGACGTGGGCCTGCTACCAAGTTATTTTGCGTCTGAAAGTTTGCCTAATAGTATTGCAGAATATCTGTTTTGCGAAGTTCCGGTAATTGCTACCCGTATTGGCGAGATACCACGGATGCTGGAAGTGCCTGGACAAGGGCTAGCGGGGGTATTGCTGGAACAAAACGGCTTAGGCCTTACCCAGCCAGATACCCTGACAGCCGCTCTGCGAGCCTATTGTACCGACCCTGAATTACTAAAAACGCATCGGGAGTTAGCCCGACAGTGCTTTGATAAGTTTCGTATGGAGCGATGTGTAGCAGCTTATGAGGCACTGTTTGCACAAGTGCTTTTAGATGCTCGTAAGGTAGCACCCTAGTGCATTACGTAGCTTAAGCTTGCGATTAGTGTTAATTTTGCGGAGTGTCTTATTCTACTCCAAACCGAGTGGAAAGTTAAATGACTGTTAATCAGCGCTGGGCAAAATTTGTCTGTAGGGTAGATGAGAAACTGACAGTGAGCTGCTGCGCATTGCGGACTAAGATTTCTTCCCTATCTGAATCTATATTTCCAATAAATATTATAGCTACTGTGTCTGAATTACTAACTGCTAATGGGCAGGCCGTGCATAAACGTTACCTACCTGGGCTCGATAGTCTGCGGGCTATAGCGGCGTTAAGTGTCTGTTTGTTTCATTTTACCAATGGCGCGCTCCCTAAAGCAATTGTGCCGGTAGTGAAACAGACATTTTCAAAAGGGGCATTAGGAGTAGATATATTTTTTGTGATATCGGGCTTTATTATTCCCTATAGTCTGTTAGGTAAAAACTATCAATTAAGTGGGTTTTTAGTATACATTAAAAAGCGTATTATTCGGATAAATCCTCCGGCTTATGTAGCTATTATTCTAGTGCTGGCTCAATGGTTTATTATCGACCAATTTATCCGGCATACTACCTCTTATACAAGCGGCCTGAGTGCTGGGCAAATTATCAGTAATCTGCTGTTTGTGGTGCCATTTACTTCCTACAAATGGGTTATCGGGGTTTTCTGGACGCTAGCTATTGAGTTCGAGTTTTACCTGTTTATCGGAATTTTATTTAGCTTCTTATTTGAGCGTCGCCATATCGGCTTTTTTATCGGATGTTACTTGCTAGTTAATGCCTTGCAGTACGTGGTGCCTGTATTAGCAGTAGGAAGCTTTTGCCAGTACAGCACCATATTTGCGTTGGGTGGGGCTACCTTGCTGTGGCAGCAAAAGCGGCTAACTCTGCTTTTGTATGCAGGCTGCCTACTATTGTTTTCGGGGCTTGCCTATTGGCAACTAGGAGCTTATGTAGCCGGTACAGCACTAGCTACCGCAATAGTTATTAATTTAATGAATGTTAATATTCCAGGGTTAGGGTTTATTGGAAAAATATCCTATTCATTTTACTTACTGCATGTTTTCATCGGCAATACCAGCGAATTTATTCTGGTAAAGTTAATCGCTCCTACTTCCGACGCGCACAAGCTTCTTATTCTGGCGCTTTCGCTAATAGCTGCCGTAACGGGGGCTTACATTTTTTACCGCTTGGTTGAGCAGCCATTCATGCGTTTGGCATCGCGCCAGCATTAAGTGTCGCTCACTTTAAGTTAATTCTGCTATGCTAACTTCTGCTGCAGCCCGCCCGCATCTGCTGATGATAATCCCAAATCGGGGTCTGGGTGGAGCCCAACGAGCATTTCACGACCACGGAGTAGCCTTGCGGGAGTTTTACGACGTAACGGAAGTCATTTTTAATGAAGATGAACCTGACCTTTACCCAAGTGGCAATGCTGTGCGGAGTTTGGGAGTACCTGGCGGTGGCGGCCCGGTAGCTAAGTTAAAGAACTTTTATGCGCGGGTAGCCAAGCTACAGGCCTTGAAGCGCGAATTAAACTGCGATGTGGCTATAAGTCACCTGGAGGGTGCTGATTACGTCAACCTGCTCAGTAAGGGCCGAGAAAAAGTCATTCTACTCATCCAAGGATCTAAAGTCCATGATGGTGAAATTAAAGGCGGGTTGGGCTGGTTGCGTAAGCGCTTACTGATGCCCTGGCTTTACCACCGGGCCGACCGCGTAGTAACGGTTAGCCGCGACATTATCCCGGAGATGACAGAAGCGTTTGGCGTGCCAGCCGAGCGGCTTATGGCCATTAACAACTCGTTTGAAGTAGAGCAGGTGCGGGAGCGCAGCCAAGAACCACTGGCCCCAGCTATACAAACTGCTATCTATGATACGGGGCCAGTGCTGGTCACTTCAGGACGGCTGGCTGTTCAAAAAAACCAGGCTCCGCTGCTCGAAGTTTTTGCCATTTTGCTAAAGCAGCAGCCTGCAAAGCTGGTATTCATTGGCGATGGAGAGTTGCGTGACGAGTTGAGCGAACAGGCGCGCGCACTGGGCTTACGTACTTGGCTGGCCTGGGAAAATGCCCCCCTGGCAGCCGATTATCAGGTATACTTCGTAGGCTTGCAAAGTAACCCTTTTCAATTTATCCGGCCCGCCCAAATATTCGTTTTCCCCTCTGCCTGGGAAGGGTTTCCGCTAGCATTGGGAGAAGCTATGACCTGTGGCGTAGCCTGCGTAACGGCGGACTGCCCCACTGGCCCTCGCGAAATGCTGGCTCCTGACTCATCTATTCCAACCAAACCCATCCGGCAGGCAGAGTGGACACCCTATGGCGTGCTGATGCCCATGCTCACCAGTGCGGCTACCCTAGCCGCCGACCAGGCGGTATGGGTAGCCACCCTAGCGCAGCTACTCGGCGATACGGCCGAGCAGGCCCGGCTAGGGCAGCAGGCTTACGAGCGAGCCCTCGATTTTTCGCATGCCAATACCTTTCGGCGCTGGCGTCAACTCATTGATGCTACTCTAGCGAGTAAGTAGTTACGTATGCAACCTGCTGCTCCAGAACCCGTCGCGATGCAGTCCCCCCGCCGCATCTACTTCCCGAACCTGGATGGCCTCCGCTTCCTGGCTTTCTTTGCCGTATTTCTATTTCACTCCTTTTACACTGCTGAACCTGCTATCTTGGGCAATGGGACATACCAGTGGGTGCGGGGTCTGACCCGCTCGGGAGACTTAGGGGTGAATTTTTTCTTCGTACTCAGTGGCTTTCTTATTACGTATCTACTGCTAAGTGAACGAGAATTGACCGGCCGTATTGCAATAGGAGCCTTCTACGTGCGACGAATTTTACGCATCTGGCCCCTCTACTTTGTGGTGGTGCTCCTAGGGTTTTTTATACTACCTATTGCGCGGGCCAAGTTCGGGCAGCACGTTATTCATGAAACGGCCCGGCTAGAATACTACGTACTGTTTCTGGCTAATTTTAGCGATATCTACTATGGCAGCCAGACACCTGCGCTTACTGTACTGTGGTCGGTATGCGTAGAAGAG
Source organism: Hymenobacter baengnokdamensis (assembly GCF_008728635.1). NCBI lineage: Bacteria > Pseudomonadati > Bacteroidota > Cytophagia > Cytophagales > Hymenobacteraceae > Hymenobacter > Hymenobacter baengnokdamensis. Next base: position 2,077,429 of record NZ_CP044285.1, read on the forward strand.
CAGTTTTACCTTGTGTGGCCCCTGTTGATAGCCGCCGTGCCCAGCCGGTACCTCGGTTGGTTGTTTAGTGCTGTGCTGGTGGGTAACCTACTGTTCCGGGCCGGACATCAAACTGAGCATTTGGTGCTAGGGCTGCATACACTTAGCGTTATCGGCGATATGGCTTTGGGGGGCCTAGTGGCTTGGATGTGCTTTCGTGACAAACGGCTAACTACAGCAGTGGCAGGTTTGCCGCGTTGGGGTATAGGGTTAGGATATGTGCTGGGAGTTGTTATACTACTCGGGCGTAATCGATTGAGTATAATGCTGCCGAGCTACGTTGTGTTCGACCGACTGGTGCTTGCAATTTTCTTTGCTTTCGTACTACTGGAACAGAACTACGCTCGCCATTCTTTCGTGAAAATGGCGAAAATGCGTTGGCTAAGCTACTGGGGGACCTATACTTATGGTCTATATTGCCTACACTTTATGACCTTGCTGGCGGCCTACCAGTTGTTGCATCGCTTGGGGCTGAACAAGACCGTGACAGGCGTGCTGCTTGGCGACAATGCCGTGGGCCTGACCCTAGCTATGCTGCTGAGTTGGGTGAGTTTTACGTACTATGAAAAACCCTTTTTAAAGCTGAAAAACCGCTTTGCCTTCATCAAAACCCACTGATGCCCCTGCCACCGCTGGCCGAGTGCTGGTAGTAGATAATTCGCGAGCAGTAACCGGGGCGCTTAATGCCATACGCAACGCTACCACACCACTACGCGCCGTAGGGCTCGAGTTTGCTTACGTGTTGCCGACTGGCAGTACCGCCCGTTCGGTACTCGAAGCTGACGGCTATGTGGTATATGAATTGCCTTTCGTAGAGATAAGCCGGCGCAAAGCCGACTTGCTGCGCTATGGACCAATGCTGCTACTCAATGGCTGGCGACTCTACCAACTGGCTCAGCACACCGGCGCCAGCATTATCCACCTCAACGACTTTTACAATCTTACGGGCTACGTGGCCCGGCTGCTAAGCTTAGGGCGGCTGCAAGTAATAACGCACGTTCGCTTTCTGCCCCAAAGCTTGGTGCAGCCACTGGCCCGCACCTGGCGCTGGTTAAGTAACCGGTTTGCCTATCGTACTGTATGCGTATCGCAGGCAGTAGGACGATATTTCGCTGGGAGTACTACTGCCCTCGTAATTTATGACCCCTTACCTGGTCCGGAGTATCACCCTATTCCTACTCACCCTCCTCGTTCCGACGGCACAATACAGCTGCTTTATTTGAGTAATTATATTCAGGGTAAAGGTCAAGACTTGGCGCTAGCAGCTTTTAGACAGGCTTATGTCCGAAACCCGCGCCTGCGCCTGCACTTCGTGGGCGGCGATATGGGTCTGGAAAAAAATCGACAGTTTCGGCAGCAGCTCGAAGCGGCTGTGCAACGGCAAGGCCTGACAGCAGTAGTGCATTTTGAAGGTTTTGCTACCGATGTGGAAGCCGCTATCAAAACTGCCGACATTGTGCTCAACTTCTCAGAGTCAGAGTCATTTTCTCTCACTTGCCTCGATGCTCTTTTTTATGGCACCCCGCTAATTGCTACCGACTGCGGCGGCCCGGCCGAACTATTCGAGCACGAGCAGTCAGGACTGTTAGTTCCTAACCGCGACGTATCTGCTATGACTGCGGCCATCGTCTGGCTAGCGGACGATGCGTCTCTGCGAGCGGAGTTTGCCGTAGCTGGGCGGCAATACGTACGGGAAAAATTTGCGCCTATTCACACATACCAGCTTTTGCAAGCATGTTATCAAAATGCAGAATCCGCAGTAATTACATAAATATTTATATATAAACAAAAAATTATTATTGTAGACAGTATGAAGTATGTTGTACATTTGGCACGAATTGCTTTTGCAATGAATTAATGCTTGTCAATATTAATGGAACGTTCGACTGAAGTTGCTTCTGGTAGTACTACACTCTACAAAGTGTTTTTTTTAACGCTGGCCCTAGTAAGTGTCCTTCCTTTTTTAGTTCTATCATTTTATAGTCATCCGGTGGCGGATGATTACGTTTTTTCCGGCTTTTACAAGCGGATTGGCTGGCTGGCCTTTCAAAAGGTGTTTTATCTTAATTGGCAGGGTTTATATACTACCAATGCCGTGATGTGCAGCCCTTTGAATCCGGTTGCACACGATAGATTTGACCTATACTGGATACCCTGTTGGTTAGGTATAGGGAGTATAGTTGCCAGCCTATGGCTACTGATGCGGTATCTAACGAGAGATAGGCTGGCAACGCTGGTAATTACATCGGCTGTTCTGTTTGCCTACTTATATCAAACCCCTAGTCCGGCAGAAGGACTATTTTGGCTGAATGCTAACTGGGCTTACCAGATGAGCATAAGTATTGGCTTATTATTAATATTGGTACTGCTGCAAGCCTTTCAGAACAAACAGGTAAGCCTAGGCTATTGGGTAGCTGCAGCCATACTGACCATAATACTAATAGGCACCAATTTTATTGCCGCGATGCTCACCGCATTTGCAATAGGAGTAGGTATGCTCCTTAACCTGCGTAATAAAAATACCCGCTTGTGGTGGATGGCCCTGTTGCTGATAGCTTGTGTTGCGCTGGCGATAGTTGTCTTAGCTCCGGGCAATACTGTGCGAATAAAGACGGAAGCTGCGTCGAGTGCTACAGCGGCTTTGACCAACCAAGCAAGGACTGCCTCAAAGCTCATTACTGGGGTTGTACGAGGTACTTTGTTTCTGGTATATAGTTTGGTAAACTGGCTGGGTAACGGTGTGATTTTAGCACTCTCTGTAGTGTTAGCACCTATACTGTCTGCGGTTAGCAAGAATACGGAGGCCCCCCTGACCATCTTTTTTAAAAAGCGGTTTGTACCCTTGCTGGCGGGCGGAGTAATGGTAATGTTGCCTTTTTTTCCGACGTACTTGGCAGAAGGTGTGCCACCCGCAGGGCGGGTTACCAACGTAATTTACTTCGTTTTTATCATGGTCTGGCTATCTATGCTTTACGCGGCTGTTACGTGGTGGCGGCGCGTAGCTTCCACTTCTCATCGGCAGCCGGCTTATATAACTTTTGCAATGGCTACCTTCCTAGTGATAGCCTTACTCACCGACTCCAACTACTCGCTTGCATATAGTAATAAAGGGCAAAGCTCCAATAATATAGCACTAGCTTATAAGGATTGGCTGAGTGGAGCGGCTAAGCAGTTCGATGCGCAACATAAGAAGCGCTACCAACTTATGATGGTGCCTGGACACGAGGGAGTAGTGTTGGACTCCCTGACAGCAGTACCCAGAACTATTTATCTGGATGACTTGCACCCAGATTCGACTCATTGGGCAAATAGAGCCTATGCCAAGTTTTTTGGCAAAGCTTACGTGAGAGTGAACAGAAGAGGTAAATAAGGGGGTATAAAGGCAGGAAGCTGCCTACCGTAAGTCAGGTAGTATGCAGATAAAACCAATGGACGATAATCCGGACGGAGAAATTTACTTATCCATCGTGAGTCCGGTATACAGGGCTGATAAGCTGGTAGGGGAGTTGGTGAGCCGCATAAAAGCAGCGGTGGAGCCACTGAACAGGCCCTTCGAGATTATTCTTGTTGATGACCGAAGCCCTGATAACTCGTGGGAGGCTATTGTGCAGCAGGCTCAAGACGAGCGGGTACGTGGCTTCAGGTTGTCTCGTAACTTTGGGCAGCACCGCGCCATCACCGCAGGCCTGGAGCAATGCCGCGGTCAATGGATTGTCGTGATGGACTGTGATTTGCAGGACCAGCCAGAAGAAATTCCGGCGCTTTATCAGCAGGCACAGAAGGGGTATGACTTGGTATTTGCGCGCCGGGTTGAGCGGCAGGATTCGTGGCTGAAACGGGCGGGTTCCCGTGCTTTTTACCGCGTCCTGTCTTACCTCACCGAAACCAAACAAGACCCGACTATCGCCAACTTTGGTATCTATCATCGCAAAGTGATTGATGCAGTGCTGGCCATGCGCGAAAATATCAGGTATTTCCCTACCATGGTGCGCTGGGTGGGCTTCCGGGCTGGTGGGCTGGCTGTAGCTCACGCCGAACGTCCTGAAGGCACGAGTAGCTATAACCTGCGCCGTTTGCTCAACTTGGCTCTTGACATCATTCTGGCGTATTCCGATAAGCCGTTGCGGCTGACGGTCAAGATAGGCCTCCTGATTTCGGTCAGTGCCTTTTTGATGGTCTTCCTCACCTTAGTCCGATATTTCCTGGGTTATATATGGGAGCCAGGCTACGCCAGTCTTATCATTTCTATTTGGTTTTTCGCGGGGTTACTTTTGTCAGTGTTAGGAATGGTAGGTCTTTATATCGGTAAAACGTTTGAACAAGTAAAGAATCGGCCTATTTATCTGCTTGATCAAGTGACGGCATCCGGCGCGCCGCAACCCTATACGGGCAGGATAAATATCAATTTATAGATACATGGCACTTTATTGTTTATATGAGCCCAAGCAAGGTTACACTGTATTTGATGACAGAGAAGGGATATCGGGTGCTTGAGCACATTGTGAGGCACCTCGATACTTCTTTGATTGCCCAAGTGGTAAGCGCCCGCGACAAGAATCTGGCTCGCGATTACTACGATGAAATCGTAGCCCTGTGCCACGAGGCAGGTATTGCCTGCATTAGCCGGCTGGCGGCCCGGCCGGTAGCATCTTCTCTGGCACTTGCTATTTCTTGGCGCTGGCTTATTAACGAACCAAACAGTACGCTGGTGGTGTTGCACGATAGCCTGCTACCCCGATATAGAGGGTTTGCTCCACTGGTTAACTACCTCATCAATGGCGAGCCGGAGATTGGCGTGACCGCCCTCTATGCTGACCGAGATTTTGACCGTGGTGATATAATAGCGCAGGCACGCCGGTCGGTAGTGTACCCACTAACTATCGCAACCGCTATAGAAACAGTGTCAGAGTGCTATATTGAACTAGTGTCACAGCTATGGCAAAGTATGGCAGCAGCCGGCCGCCTCGCTGCAGAGCCGCAGAAAGAGACCCTAGCCACTTACAGCCTTTGGCGCGACGACGAAGATTATCGCCTCGACTGGCAACTCGATGCTTCCCGCCTGCGTCGCACCGTGGACGCACTAGGTTGGCCTTACAAGGGTGCAGCCGTGCTATTGGACGGCGTGCTACTACGGGTGTTGCGAGTTGAAGAACTACCCGATGTAATCATCGAAAACCGCGCTCCTGGCAAGGTATTGTTTAGCGACGCACAGGGCCCGGTGGTGGTGTGTGGCCACGGGTTATTGCGCTTGCTGGAGGTGGTGACCGAGCAGGGACAGTCTGCACTGCCACTACCAAAGTTCCGAGTGCGCTTCTGCTAGTACTGCCCACCTGCCGTACCTTTGTGACCTTATTTTATTTGTTTCCATGCTGCCTGCTATTCCCTTTAACAAGCCTTACCTCTCAGGGCCCGAAACGCGCTATATTGAAGAAGCAGTACGCTCAGGAAAAATATCCGGCGATGGTCTGTTTACAAAACGCTGCCACCAGTTTTTCGAGCAGCAATTAGGCTTCCAGAAGGTCTTGCTAACCACCAGTTGCACCGATGCGCTCGAAATGGCGGCCATCTTGCTAGACTTGCAGCCTGGTGATGAGGTCATCGTACCTTCCTATACGTTTGTGAGTACCCCTAACGCATTTGTGTTGCGTGGGGCCAAGATTATGTTTGCTGATAGCACCGCACAAAATCCAAACCTAGATACGGCTTTGCTCGAAAGCCTGATAACCTCCCGTACCCGCGCCATCGTGCCAGTTCACTACGCAGGCATTGCCTGCGATATGGACACTATCCAAGAGGTAGCCAGCCGACACGGAATAGCTATAGTTGAAGACGCTGCCCAAGCCATTGATAGCTACTATAAAGGCAAGCCGCTTGGCACGCTGAGCGATTTAGCAGCTTTTTCCTTCCATGAGACTAAGAATATCATCTCGGGCGAAGGTGGAATGCTAGCCATAAACAACACGAAATATGCCCAGCGGGCTGAAATTATTCGGGAAAAAGGTACTAATCGTTCCTCTTTCTTTCGGGGTGAGGTAGATAAATACGGGTGGGTAGATATTGGTTCCAGCTTTTTGCCATCCGATATTATCGCGGCTTTTTTATGGGCTCAGCTCGAGCACTTGGATGATATTCAGACCCAACGGAAAGCTATCTGGACCCGGTATTTTAAGGCCTTCAGCGCATTGCCAGCGCAAGGAGTGGCCTTACCTGTAATACCAGCCTATGCTACTAATAATGGGCATATGTTTTACCTCGTAACCCGTAGTCTGGCAGAGCGAAGTGCTTTAATTGACCACTTAAAGCAACAGCAGATACTGCCTGTATTTCACTATTTGTCGCTGCATAAAAGCCCCTTCTATGCGGCGCAGCACGATGGCCGTGAACTCCACTGGGCCGACCATTATACCGACTGCTTAGTGCGGCTTCCGCTTTACTACGAACTCACCCCCGAGTTGCAGCAGCGCGTGATAGACGGGGTGCTCGAATTCTACGTGAAGCGGTAAGCTATAATGCGCGTCTTATTTCTCGTCCCCTATCCTACGGGCCAGGCACCTTCCCAGCGCTTCCGTTTTGAGCAGTACTTGGATAGTTTGCAGAGCCATGGCCACACGTACCGGCTGGCTCCATTTTTAAACGAGGCTACTTGGCGGATTTTGTACAAGCCGGGACAAGCAAAGCGTAAGGCATTGGGTATTCTGGCGGGCTTTGGCCGTCGGCTGGCTGTACTACTGGCCGCGCCGGCTTACGATTACGTATTTATTCACCGTGAGGCCGCACCTCTGGGACCTCCTATAGCAGAATGGCTGCTAGCCAAGGTCTTGCGTAAGCGAATTGTTTACGATTTCGACGACGCTATTTGGTTGGCTAATACTTCTGAGGCTAATCGGATAGCGGCTGGCCTTAAGTGGCACCATAAAGTGGATAGCATCTGCCACTGGGCCTATAAAAACAGCTGTGGCAATGCTTACTTAGCTGCCTACGCCCGGCAGTTTAACTCCAGTGTGGTGATAAATCCTACCACTATCGATACGGTGCATTTGCACAATCAGGTCCGTAACCAACTAGCGCCCGGGCCGCTGGTTATCGGTTGGACGGGTACGCATTCTACCCTTAAATATCTGGTGCCGCTAGTGCCCGTGTTGGCCCAATTGGAAGCGGAAGGTCTTGATTTTGAGTTTCACGTTATTTCCAACCAACCGCCTGAGTTCAGCCAGCCTCTGCGCTGCCTGCGATTCATTCCTTGGCAGAAAGCAACTGAAATCCCTGATTTACTGACTTTTCACGTGGGCCTTATGCCGCTGGAAGACGACAAGTGGGCTCAGGGGAAATGTGCTTTCAAAGCGTTGCAATACATGGCGCTGGGTATACCTGCTCTGGTATCTCCGGTAGGTATGAATACTGAGGTAGTGACCGATGGACATAATGGTTATATATGTCGCGAGCCAGCTGAGTGGCACCAGCGCTTAAGGCAGCTACTGACCGATGGCTTGCACCGGCAGCAATTGGGGCAAGCTGCCAGGATTACAATCGAACAACGGTATTCAGTGATAGCTAACACACCAAACTTTTTGGCCTTATTTTCTTGATACCTGCTTAGGCAAACTGCGGTTGTCTGGCTACAGAGGGATTTCTGGATTTCGCCGTCTCGGGCAACGTGATACTCTGCAAAATATAGAGCCCAGCCAGATAGAAAGGCATAAGTGGGATTTTATAGCGTACTAGCGTACCAAAATTGCCGCTGGAAATACCTACTGAAATAGCAAAAACCAAGCTAAAAAGAAAGCATAAATTGAGCACGGGTAAGCTGGAAATAGCTTTTAGCGTTTTAAAAAAGCCTACCCGGTAGAATATACGGATTGTAAGCACCAAAAAGTAAGTGGCTTCCAAAGCTGAAAGCGCCATTGTTATATTGCGGGATTCCCAGATAAATGGCCGGAATAAAGCTACTACTGCTGCTTGAGGAGCTAGTTTCAACATGCCACTGACAGTACCATCCTGTGCGCCAATATTATAGCCCGAGCCGTTTTCCTGCTGACTAACGCCCTGTAAAAAGTCGGCCGTCAACTTACTCTGCTCCCCAATCTTATCCAGGTTAAAGCGAGCATCAGAAGCAGTAATGGCACTCATCGCGTATGCTGCCACCGATAAGCCAACAAGTAGAAAAAAGGGCTTAGCTATCCAGCGCACAACCGGGGATTTAATACGGCCAGTGTTTTCATTAAGTATCCATAGAGCAGCTGGAGGTATAAAAGCGAGCAGAATATAAACTTTCATAGAAGCAATTACTTTCATCATCATTAGGCCGATAAGTAAGCTGCTCAGGATTTTCTTCTTCTCGATAGCTCCTCGATAGAAAGCATAAAAAAGCCATCCCAGTGCTCCGATGCACAACGAGTCTTTGAGCAGTCCAGACCCCCAGAAAAAGACGGAAGGCAGAAAAAATATTGCTATAGTAAGCTCTCTATATGTCTGTGGTCGAATTTTGGCAAATGTGATATACATAACCCACATGCCGCTGAAACTGAGCACTGCGAAACACAGGCTGGTAACAAAATAGCTATCGAAGCCAACCAAGGCGCATACAGCTGCTACCCGAATGACAAAATACTCTTTGCTATCAGGCCCAAACCAGACCATCTGGCTGGCGTAGGGCTCAATATCAGGCGTCATGTGGCCGTCAGTAGTTATCAAGTGCAGCCCGGCACTAAAAGAGTCGCCGAAGGCGTGATAAATAATGGAACCGTACTTGAAATAGTAGAGTGTGTCGCCAGAATAGATAGTATGATATAGAATGCCAAGAGCAATGGCTCCAAGAAGCTTAATAGAGAGAGCAGGAATAAAGTAGGGTTTTGTGTATCTATTTGTAACTGACGACCTGATAATAAACGCTAACGCGTAAAATACTCCTAGATAGATAGGCGTAAGAATGAAATCCTTCATTTATAAAAACTGCTATTATTAAGAATTTTTCTTCAGCCAGCTTTTAGCCTCTTTATACTGGTCCGATTTACGGTCGGCTTTGTCAGCTACGACCTGGTAATAGCGCTTGGCCGTAACGAGGTCATGCTCCCGGTCGGCCATGCGGGCAAGGTTGGCATTAGCGAAGAGGTAGAAGCCGCCGTCGGTTTCGCCATTGCTCTCAGCGAATACGATGCAGCGCTGGTAGTAGTCCTTGGCTTTGGGCAGGTCGCGGTACTTGTACTGCATGAGGTAGCCCATAAAATAAGTCGCGTAACGGCCACTGCTGGCCTCGTAGCCCGGCATGCCTACGTTGATTTTGTCAATCATATCGCGGCTCACGCGCTCACATTCACCAAAGTCGGCCTGGTCGAAGCAGAGCAAGGCGTAGAAGCGGGCGAAATAACCATTATCGGGATATTTGAGGGCCAGACCACGGGCGATGGGCATGGCTGCCGCCGTCTGATGCTCATCGTTGTGAAGGAGCTTCATCAGGAACACCTTTGCTTCGACACCAGTATAGAAAGCGGTATTAGCTACGGTGCGCAACTGGCTGAGGCCAAGCTGTTTGTTGCCTTTAGGGAAAAATAGCAACACTGGCTTGAGCAGCGGGTAATTATCCGGAATCCAGACAGCATAGTAGTTAAACAGTGCCTCGCCAAAGAGAAATTCGGGGCTCAGTCCGTTGGCCTCGCTGCTTTTCTGCAGATAGTTGAGGGCCCGCTTGCTGCTGAAGGTAGCTTTGCGCCAGTTGTGGCGCTCCGCGTTGAGGCGGGCATCGAAGCCGTTGGCAGCCGACAGGAAAAAGTAGCCTTCATAGTTGTGCGGGTCAGCCTTCACCATTTGCTCGCTGTACGTATTGGCTGTGTCCATGTAGGCGAAAAACAGCTTGTCGTACTGCGTGGAGTTGAAGTTGGTGGGCAAAATCTTCCACCAGGTGCTCAGCCCCAGCAGAAAATAGGGCATGGGGTGGTGCGGATAGCGGCGGCGCAGCGAGCGAAACTGCTTTTCCGCTTTGTCATATTTAAAATTATACAGGTTCTGCACCGCTCCATCCAGCTCCAGCTGAATATCTTTATCGAGCAGCAGCCAGCCCTTCGTATCGGCGGCGGTAGGCAGCACGTTAACGGTATCGACCGCAATGGTGCGCATCTCCGGTACCTGCCCCATGCGCAATCTGGTAGTGTCAGGCGGTGTTTTCTGCGCGTAGCTCGTCAGCACCGCACCCAACAGGCAAGTCAGCAACAGCAAACCACGTGAAAACCAGGGAAAAACAGACATACTGGCAGATGAAGCGAATAGAAGCGTTGGCCCGGCGTGGTTTAGTCGGGCTTCAGCCCAACGAAAGTACGGCAGCGGCTCTAGCTTTGGCGGTAGTATTACGTTAGACTTTTAGGATATGCAGCTTCTGAAGACCCTTTGCCAGCTGCCGGCACCTGCCGGCGAAGAGGCCAAGCTCACTACCTTTCTTCTCAACTACGTGCAAGAACATGGCCCTAGCTGGCGGCAGCCACCGCTGCTAGTGCACGACGAAAACCGCTTCCAGGACTGCCTGCTGCTAGTATTCGGGCAGCCACGAACGGCCATATTTGCTCATCTTGACAGTATTGGTTTTACCGTGCGCTACGGGCACGAACTGATACCTATTGGCGGGCCAGAAGTAAAGACGGGCTATCGGCTGGTAGGAAAAGACTCGCAAGGCGAAATAACTTGTACGTTGGTAGTTGAGGAAGAAACCGAGGCCCTGAGCTATGAGTTCAGTCGTCTTATCGAGACGGGCACCAGCCTCACCTTTGCCTGCGACTTCCGCGAAACTGATACTACCGTGCAGAGCTGCTACCTCGACAACCGCCTGGGGGTATGGGCCGCGCTACAAGTAGCCGAAACTCTGGAGCACGGCATTATCGCCTTTTCGTGCTGGGAGGAGCATGGTGGTGGCTCAGTGCCGTACCTGGCGCGGTTTATCTACGAAACCTACGGCGTGCGCCAGGCGCTAATTGCGGACATAACCTGGGTGACGCAGGGCGTAAAAGCGGGTAATGGCTGCGTTATCTCGCTGCGCGACTCGCTCATCCCGCGCCGCCGTTACGTCGAGCGCATCCGGGCTATTGCGCGGGCCGCCGGCCTAGCTCATCAGCTGGAAGTGGAGGAAACGGGTGGGTCTGATGCCAAAGACCTGCAGCGTAGTGACGTGCCCTGGGACTGGTGCTTCGTGGGCGCACCCGAAGATGAGGTGCATACGCCCGACGAGATAGTAGCTAAAGTCGACATACTGAGTATGGTAGCGCTTTATACTGAGTTGATGCGCGAATTATAGGCCAATTGCCTACATTTGCCCATCTGGGTTCATCTTCACGAGCTTAGCTTTCCTTTTCTCCCATCCTTCATTCGCTGCTTATGCCCCCATACTTTACCTGGTTCCTGCTTTAGGTATATTAGCCTTACTCTATACTTGGCTGCGCTCGGGCTGGGTGGCGCGGCAGGATGCCGGCGACGAAAAGATGACTACCATTGCCGGCTACATCGCCGATGGGGCCATCGCCTTCCTGAAGGCCGAGTACCGGGTACTGGCACTATTTGCCCTTATCGCATCCGTTTTCTTGGGTTACCTGGGCTTTACGGGGGAGCGGTCCAGCCCCATTATCATCATTGCCTTTCTGATTGGGGCCGTGTTTTCGGCTACAGCCGGCTACATCGGGATGAAAATTGCCACCAAGGCCAATGTGCGCACGGCCCAGGCGGCCCGTACTTCCCTGAGCCAGGCGTTGAAAGTCTCGTTTTCGGGTGGGTCGGTAATGGGCATGGGCGTGGCCGGACTGGCGGTGCTGGGCCTGGGCTCCCTGTTTATTGTTTTTTACCAGCTGTTTGTGGTTAGCAAGGGTGGCACGGCCAGCGGGGTCGAAATGGAAAAGGCGCTCGAAGTGCTTACCGGCTTCTCGCTGGGGGCCGAAAGCATCGCCTTGTTTGCCCGCGTGGGCGGCGGTATTTATACCAAGGCCGCCGACGTAGGGGCCGACCTCGTGGGCAAGGTAGAGGCCGGGATTCCGGAAGACGACCCGCGCAACCCGGCTACCATTGCCGATAACGTGGGCGACAACGTGGGCGATGTGGCCGGCATGGGTGCCGACTTGTTTGGCTCGTACGTGGCCACTATCCTGGCAACCATGGTGCTGGGCCGTGAGGTGCGGCTAAGCAATGCCGATGCTTTTGGTGGCCTCTCGCCGATTTTCCTGCCGATGGCGATTGCCGGGCTAGGAATCGTGGCCTCGCTCGTTGGTATACTGCTGGTGCGCGTGAAGGAAGGCGGTAGCGTGCAAGGGGCCCTCAATTTTGGCAACTATGCTTCGGTGGTGGTATCGGCCGTTTTTTCTTACTTTCTGATTGAGTGGCTGTTGCCGGCCGGTGATATCACCATTCGCGGCTTCACCTTCGATGCCATGCACGTTTTTTACGCGGTGCTGGTAGGCCTGGCGGTGGGCACGCTTATGAGCATTATTACCGAGTATTATACGGCCATGGGCAAGCGCCCGGTAATGAGTATTGTGCAGCAAAGCAGCACCGGGCACGCCACTACCGTTATCGGTGGGCTGGCCGTGGGCATGGAGAGCACGGTGCTGCCCATTCTGGTGCTGGCAGCGGGTATCGTGCTGAGCTACAAGGCCGCCGGCCTCTACGGAGTAGCTATTGCGGCGGCGGGCATGATGGCCACCACGGCCATGCAGCTGGCCATCGACGCTTTCGGCCCCATTGCCGACAATGCCGGCGGCATTGCCGAAATGAGCGAGCTGCCCAAGGAAGTACGCGAGCGCACCGATATTCTGGATGCCGTGGGCAATACTACGGCCGCCACGGGCAAAGGCTTTGCCATTGCCTCGGCGGCCCTCACGTCGCTGGCGCTGTTTGCTGCTTTTATGGGAACGGCGCACATCGATACCATCGATATCTCGAATGCTAATGTGCTGGCCGGCTTGTTTGTCGGGGCTATGATACCGTTTATTTTCTCGGCCCTGGCTATTACGGCGGTAGGGCAGGCGGCCATGGCAATGGTGCAGGAAGTACGGCGTCAGTTCCGCGAGATACCCGGCATTATGGAGGGCACGGGCCGGCCCGAGTATGAAAAGTGCGTGGCCATCAGCACGGAGGCCGCTATTCGCAAGATGGTGGCGCCAGGGGCCATTGCGCTGCTCACGCCCATTCTCATCGGCTTTTTGTTCGGGCCGGAGGTGCTGGGCGGCACGCTGGCTGGTGTCACGGTAAGCGGCGTGCTGATGGCCATGTTTCAGAGCAACGCCGGCGGCGCCTGGGACAACGCGAAGAAGTCGTTTGAGAAAGGAGTAATGGTAAATGGCAAGATGGAGTTCAAAGGCTCCGATGCCCATAAGGCTTCGGTAACCGGCGACACGGTAGGCGACCCCTTTAAGGATACCAGCGGCCCGAGCATGAACATCCTTATTAAGCTCATGAGTATCGTCTCACTGGTAATTGCTCCGCACATTGCCCGCCACGGGGGCGAGCGCAGTATGGCGCCGACGCCCATCCACGACCGGGTGGAGCTAACGCAGCCTCATGTTCGCTTCGTGCAAAATGCCGCCCCCGCTGTTGAGGCAGCTTTGCTGACAACCCTGCGGCAGCTGCGCTAAGCGTACCCCGGCTTACCTGGCGAAGCACCTGGGAAAGAACGTCCTGCTGAGCGCAGGACGTTCTTTTTAAGCGAATATCCTCCCTGAGTGCGAGGTTAAAGCAGCAGCAATATAAGCTGTTTGGCTAATATAGTAAATTATTAATACTATTAAAAATTTACTATATTGTCTTCTCTTTAAAGGCTGGGCTAATTGCCTGGTTGGACGCTGCTAAAACCGGCAATTTGCGCCGGTCGGGAAGGGGTTGTGTTGCAGCCCTTACCTTTGCAGTCCGAAACGGCCACGCTGGCCGCTCATTCCTGCATGGGTCAACCCTCTATTACGCTCCATAACAAGGCTTTCCGGCCTTATCTCTCTGCTGCTGAGATTGCCACGGCCATCGACCGGGTGGCGGCTCGCCTCAATGCGGACTACGCCGGCCGCCGGCCGCTGTTTGTAGTAGTGCTTACGGGCGGCTTCATGTTTGCCACCGACCTGCTCAAGCGCTACGCCGGCGAGTGTGAGATAGTGTTTATTCGGGTGGCTTCTTACGAAGGCACCGGCAGCACGGGGCAGGTGCAGGAGATAATGGGCCTGCGCGAAGATGTGAGTGGCCGCGACATTGTGCTGGTCGAAGATATTGTTGATACTGGCACCACGCTCAGCCACTTGCTGCCCACCCTGCAAGCCAACCACCCCGCTTCTATCGAGATTGCGGCTATGTTTTTTAAGCCCGATAGCCTGCGCTATCCGCTGAATCTGAAGTATATCGCGTTGGAGATTCCAAATGACTTCGTGGTGGGCTATGGTCTCGACTACGATGGCCTGGGGCGCAACCTGCCCGATGTGTACGTGGCCGCCTAGCGCTATTTTTCGTAGGCCACCTTATCAGTTTCCGCTCCGGCGTCCGCGCCTAACTCCAGTTTTCTCTATGCACAACATCGTCCTCTTCGGCCCACCCGGTGCGGGCAAAGGCACCCAAAGCCAGAAGCTCATTGCCAAGTACAACCTCGTTCACCTGAGTACCGGCGATTTGCTGCGCGCTCAGATTGCTGAAGGCACTGAGTTGGGCCTGAAAGCCAAAAAGCTGATGGATGAAGGCCTGCTCGTGCCCGACGAAGTAGTTATCGGCATGATTGGCAGCGCTCTGGCTACTAATACCCAGGCTTCCGGCTTCATCTTCGATGGCTTTCCGCGCACTACGGCGCAGGCCGAAAGCCTCGACCGGCTACTGGCCAGGCATCATACTACGGTGGCCTGCATGATTGCTCTCGAAGTAGGAGAGGAGGAGCTGGTGAAGCGCCTGCTGGAGCGCGGCAAGACTAGCGGCCGCCCCGACGACCAGGACGAAACCAAGATTCGCCGCCGCGTAACGGTGTACAACACCGAAACGGCGCAGGTAGCGGGCTACTACGCGGCCCAGCATAAATTTCACGCCCTCAACGGTATTGGGGAGATTGAAACGATTTTTCAGCAGATTAGCGCCCTTATCGACCAGCATAAGGCGGCGCAGGCCGAAGCGCCTGCTGCTGCTACCAACGAGGTGAAAGCCTAGGCTACCGCGAAAATACCTGCAAGAACGTCATGCTGAGCTTGCCGAAACAGCTCGCTCGCATCGTCGGGTTACTGACCCCGGCGGCGCGAGCGAGCTGCGTCGGCAAGCTCAGCATGACGTTCTATTTTACCTTATAACAGCAATAAGCCGTGGCTAACAACAACTTCATCGACTACGTCAAAATCACCTGCCGCTCGGGCAAGGGCGGCGCGGGCTCGCACCACTTTTTCCGGGCCAAGGGCCTACCCAACGGTGGCCCCGACGGCGGCGACGGCGGGCGGGGCGGCCACATCATCCTCGAAGGCAGCTCGCAGCTCTGGACGCTGCTGCACCTGCAGTACCGCAAGCACCTCTTCGCCCAGGATGGCCAAAACGGTGGCGAAAACCTGCGCTCGGGTGCGCAGGGTGAGGATATCGTGATTCAGGTGCCGCTGGGTACCGTGGCCCGCGATGCCGAAACCGGCGAAGTGAAGCTGGAGATTACCAAGGACGGTGAGCGCCGCATCCTCACGCCCGGTGGGCGCGGCGGCCTCGGCAACGACCACTTCAAAACCTCCACCAACCAGGCACCGCAATACGCGCAGCCCGGCGAGCCGGCCATCGAGGAACAGGTGATTCTGGAGCTGAAGCTGCTGGCCGACGTGGGCCTGGTTGGCTTCCCTAATGCCGGCAAAAGCACGCTGCTTTCGGTCGTGTCGGCGGCCAAGCCGAAGATTGCGGATTATGCCTTCACCACCCTGGTGCCCAACCTGGGCGTGGTGGCCTACCGTGACTATCAGTCGTTTGTGATGGCCGACATTCCGGGCATCATCGAGGGGGCGGCCGAGGGCCGGGGCCTGGGCACGCGCTTCCTGCGCCATATCGAGCGCAACTCCATGCTGCTCTTTATGATAAGCTGCGACAGCAAGGACATTGCCGCCGAATACAAGGTGCTGCTGGGCGAGCTAGAGCAGTTTAACCCCGACCTTTTGGACAAAAAGCGCCTGCTGGCTATTACCAAGTCCGACATGCTGGATGAGGAGCTGGAAGCTGATATTCTGACCTCCCTACCCGCCGACTTGCCGCCTACGGTGTTTATTTCCAGTCTGACAAACAAGAATATTCAGAAGCTGAAGGACATGATATGGGGTGCGCTGCATGAAGGGTAGCGCCAGCTAGCGGCCGTGTTCTCGTGCAACCTATGGGCGAGGCAAATGCCTCCTATGCCTGAATAATAAAACACGAATAGCTAGCCGGCTATGCTAAAAGTTGCCTTACTCAGTTCGCTTTTGCTGCCCGCAGCCGCGTTGGCCCAAACTATTACCGACCCACTTGCCCCGACCTGGAGCGTGGGAGCAGGGATAGGTAATGGCTTGGAGCTGCATGTCGCGGCCCAGCAGCAGGGCTGGCTGCTAGTGGGGCGTAGCCGCTATACGTGGTGGGGACCGGCCACCGGGCCAGGGTCGGTGCTTTTCGAAAGTATGAATACCCGCAATCGACAGCTAGAGCTAGCTGCCCTGGTCGGGTATGGCTTACCGTTGGGCCGCAGCCTGGTGTACGGAGCAGCGGGGGTGGGTTATCTCAACGGTCGGCAACTTGGCGAGTATCGGTACACAGCGCATTACAGCGGCTTACTAGGCAGTGAAACGTACTTCTATTCATATCGCAGCTACCAGGCGCTGGGCCTACCTGCAGAAGTAGGTATTCTTAGCCCCAAAAATCGAGCAGGCGGCCGCTGGGGACTTACGTTTCAAGCCAATTTCAACCCTGAGCAAACGGTGTACTGTGCATTGGTAAGCTATTGGCTAGGCGTTTCTGGCAAATCGAACCGGTAGTGATAGACATGGAAATAAAGAGTTTCACCTACTTGTAGAGTCATGATTTTACCGAAGCCTGGCACAGGTCAACGCTTGATAATAGGGAGCTTGCTACTGCTGCTCACAGGCTGCTCCCTCACAAGTAAGGAGATAGAGCCCGCGCTGCCCGTGGGCCGCATCGATGATAGTGATACGCTGGTTTACTATGCCAATGGACTACCGGTAGTAGCTAACAATCACACCGACTTGGGCACTGTCTTAGGGGGTATCTTTAGCGGTAGTAGTCACTCTCGCCCCGTAGAAGGGGAACTGAACGCTGATACCTCATGCGATATTTACGGTGCTGATGAGCCGAGTGACCGGGCAACCGGAGCAAAAGAACATCAGTTAGTGCTACATTTTCTTAATTTTAAGGGGGTAGGAACATATCAGCTAAACACCGCTTTCTCGAGCTACCAGGAGTATATTATCCCTTACCTGTCTAACCAGTTTGTATCATACAGTCTCGATAAAGCCGCGCCTGGAGAGGTGACCATTACCGCCTGGGATTCGACTACCCGACATTTGCAGGGCACTTTCCAGGTCCTGGCTATTGCTGACTCCGGAAAGCAGCAGGTAGCGTTGACGGCCGGCAGCTTCGATTTAGTAGTGGGCCCGTGAAGACTTACTTTAAAAGAGCTGGAAGCTGGTTATAGTCTTCATCTCTAGCCTCACCAGCAAGAATATCCAAAAGCTGATGGGCATAATTTGGGTTGCATTGCACAAATAGTTATTCAAATTTTCGACCAATAATACTTAATCATTTCCTGCTGAAAGTCACTTTGTGTATACGTTTTTCATTAGAGCAAATTCGAGGTTGATGTACGGGGCGTAGCGACGCGACCCTTCGCGTTTCTTCATTGAATTAGGCTGTTCTGTCGGCGAGTCGCGAAGGGTCGCGTCGCTACGCCCCGTACTCTGACTATGAAACCGCTGTAATACTGGCGTGCAGGCGCTCGTGATTATAGTAGTCAAAATAGTCGGCCACGCTGGCTTGGGCATCAGCCAAGTTGGCAAAAACGGGTCGTTCGCGGACTTCGAGCACTTCGGTTTTGAGGCGCGACCAGAGGCTCCCAAAACCTATAGCCGGTTTTCAGCCTGCGCATTATCGTAGCAATCGCCCCGGCGGCTCTGCGAGCGCAGGGCCTCGTGGTCGTGGAGTAGTTTGCGGTAGGCGTTTGCGCAGTACTGCCCGCCGCGGTCGGAGTGCACGAGCAGGGCGGGGATAGGCGGCTGGGCCCAAAAAGCGCGCTGCAAGGCGGTGGTAATCAGCTCCTCGGGTATGGTGGCCATCACGTACCAGCCCACCACCTGTTTGCTGGTCATATCCTGAAAGGCGCACAGATAAGCCCAGTTGCCGTTGGCCAGCGGTAACTACGTACTGTCACTGACCCATACTCGATTAGCTTGGGTGGGCTTAGGTTGGTTGAGCAGCCGGTTCGGCGCGCAACGCAGTCCATGGGTGGAGTCCGTCGTGCGCGGGGTAAATGCCTTGGGTTGCAGCGCATACAGGCCCCGGCGGCGCATCGCGGTGCGCAGGCGCTGAATTCGCTTGGGGTCGATGTTGAGGGCGCGCGGCAGCCTGGGTCGAGCGGCTTTCAGCGGCCAGGCGCAGGGTCTCGGCCCGGAAGGCGGCATCATAGCGTCGGCGTTTGGTACGTGGGGGGCTGTCTTTCATGACGTGCGAAAGTTAAGACCCTATTCTGTCCAGATTTACCCGACCACCTCACGATGAGGTGCTACAATTGCTCAGGACGTTGCCGATGTCATGGTCTATAATAGAGAGGCCCCACTGCCGCCCAATACGATAAACCATTAGGATATTCGATTTTTAGAATCCAGTTCTATCGTGTGCACGACCGCCTGCGCTACGACGAGCGGGTGCTCTTGTTAGGGGAAGAACGCCAAGCCCTACGCAATGCCTGACTGGATTTATTTGGAAAGTGCGATGAAGTAGGCCTCTGGCCGTACAGAAAAACGGTCGTGGCTGTTGCAGAACTCGGCGTAGTTGATTCTTCCGCCGATTCTTTCCCGCTTACCTATCCGGTTTGGGAACTCAGCTGGGCCTACAGCGGCCAAAATCGCTTGTCAGGGACACGTTGTGGAGGCAGTGGCAAGGCCACGGCGAGGTGGATGGCCTGTTGGGGGCGATACCTGAGCAGCTTTTTGAGGTTGTAGGCCACGGCCGTGAGCAGCATGGTTTTGTGTGCGCCTGCTTGACCCCGCACATTGACGCGCCGCAGGCCATAATGGTGAGCCAAATTGCCAAACACCGGCTCCAACGTGCTTTGCCGGACCCGGCGTAGGCGCTGGCCCCGGCGCCTCGCTTGGGCGAAATACCCGGCTGTCCGGCGTCTATCCCCTGCTAGGACTGGCTTTAGTCAAAAAGGGCAAAACGATTCGCCAGGTATGTTGAGGCTCTTGTAAGAACGATATCGGCCAAATTATTTTTGCCGCTCTAATCCGATTTAGTGCTAAAGCACTTTGCCCCAACACGGTTGGGTGGCTTGTTAGCGTATTTCCCTTTTTTTCTTTATTACATGTCGCATTTCTCCCCTTTGCTCCGCGTTCAGCATCCCTGCCGGGCGTATTTACTCACCCTATTGGCAAGCCCGCTGGCGTGGGCAGCCCTGCTACTGACCATGACCGGGGGGCTGCTGCGCCCGCTCGGCGCCCGCGCCCAGAGCTACACCGTCACGACCCTGGCTGGCCTGGCGAACAATCCCGGCAGAGCCGACAGGACGGGCACCAGCGCCCGGTTTGACTTTCCGCCCGGCGTGGACGGCAGCGGCAACGTGTACGTGGCCGACCAGAACAACAACCCGATTCGCAAAATCACTTTGGGCGGGACGACGGCGACCCTCAGCAGCTTGAGTCCGACGAGCGGGCCGGTGGGCACGAGCGTGACACTGACGGGCACCGGCCTGACGGGCGCCACCGGCGTAAGTTTCAACGGAACGGCGGCCGTCACCTTCGCCGTGGTGAACGCCACCACCGTGACGGCCACCGTGCCCGCCGGCGCCACCACGGGTAACGTGACGGTGACCACGGCCGGCGGCACCAGCAACGGGGTGAGCTTTACAGTGACCATGCCCGTGCCCACGCTGTCCGGCATTTCGCCGGGCAATGCCACGGTGGGCAGCTCCATTACCCTCAACGGCACCAACCTACAAGGCACTTCCCTTATCACCTTCCCCGGCACCAGTACCAATACCGTAACGTCGGGCTACACTGTGAACGCAGCCGGCACCCAGATTACGGGTGTAGTGGTGCCCGGCGGAGCCACCTCCGGCAACCTGAGCGTGACCACGCCCGGCGGCACGGCCAACTTCGCGCCCTTCAACGTGGTGCCTACCATCAGCAACGTGTCGCCGCTGACGGGCGGCCCCGGCACTACCGTGACCCTCACGGGCACAGGCCTGAGCAGCGCCTACATAGTGTTGTTTAACTACCCGGCCAGTAGCCTCACTGGCAACAACCTACAAGTAAACAGTACCGGCACCACGCTTACCTTCACGGTACCCACCAACGCCCAGAGCGGGCCGCTCACGGTAAGGCTCAACAGCGGTATGCAGGCTACCGGCAGCCAGACCTATGTGGCCGTACCCGTCATCCAGACCTTTAATGGAATATCTTCGGCCACGGCCGGCGACAGTCGCACTTTCAGTGGCATCAACTTCGACAACGCCAGCAGCCTGATTGTGGGCGGAGCGGCGGCCACCATCACGGCCAACACGGGCACCAGCATCACGTTCACGGTGCCGGCTACAGCCGTGAACCCGGCTTCGGGCGGGGCCACGGTGAGCATCACCACGCCCGGCGGCTCGACCACCACCAGCAGCCTGACCTACAACATCTATCCGCGCATCACGGGCTTCTCGCCGGCTACGGCCACGGTAGGCAGCACCGTCACGCTCACCGGCACGGGCTTCACAGTGCCCAGCCTGAACACGCTGCGGCTAGGCAACTGCAACCCGGCCGACAACCTGACGGTGCTCTCGCCCACGCAGGCCACGGCCGTGGTCTCGACCATGTCCTGCTCCGGCCCGGTGAACTACGGCGGCATCAACGGCCCCACCAGCGCTACGTTCACGGTGGCCCCGGCCATTACCTCCATCTCGCCTAGTACGGGTTCGGCAGGCACCGCAGTAGTGGTGAACGTGAGCGGCAACTACAACCTGACCAGCGGCCAGGTCAGCTTTGCCTTTAACGGCACGGCAGCCTCCGCCTTCACCCAAACCGGCCCGTACCAGTACACCGTGACCGTGCCGGCCGGGGCCAGCACCGGCCCGGTGAGCTTTACCACGCCAGGGGGCACGGCCACCGGTCCTACCTTCACGGTGCCCCTGGTTGATTTGACCGTTAGCACCGGCACTACAGCCAATCCGACGAGTATTCCGGCGGGCACCTACAACACCATCACCGTGAACAGTCCCGGCGTGGCCCAGCTCAGCGGGGCGGTGGTGGTCAACACCAGCGTGACGGTAAACGCGGGCGCCACGCTGCTCACTAACTGCCAGGGTCTGACGGGGGCGGCCAGCTTCACGGTGGCGGCCGGCGCCACACTGGGCGTGTGCGACCCGGCAGGCATCAGCAGCACGGGCAGCACGGGGGCGGTGCAAACCACGGGTACGCGCAGCTTCTCCACCGACGCTTCTTACGTGTATAACGGCACGGTGGCGCAGAGCACGGGCAACGCCTTGCCATCGCAGGTGCGCAACCTGAGCACGACCAACGCCAATACTCTTACGCTGAGTGCGCCCACCAGTGTAGCGCAGGTGCTCACGATGGGTGGGGCCGGCAACCTGGCCACGGGCAGCAACGGGCTGACGCTGCTTAGCAGCGCCAGCGGCACGGCCTTGGTGGTGAACTCGGGCTCGGGCGTGGTGACGGGCACAGGCTTTACGATGCAGCGCTACATCGACCCTAGTCTGAACGCGGCCAGCGGCTACCGCCACTACAGCGCCCCGGTGAGCAACACGACGCTAGCTGACCTGACGACCACGGGCTACACGCCCGAGATTAGCAAGGCTGTGGAGTATAACGGCAGTGCTACGCCGGGCACGACTTCGCCCTTCCCGACCTTATTTGAGTACGACCAGAGCCGCCTGGCCACAGTGACCAGCAACTACGCCCCCTTCGACATCGGCTTCAAGGTACCCCTGGGCCTGACCCAGGCCACGGGGGGCCAGATGGTAGTGGGCAAGGGCTACGTGGTGCAGATTGGCGCGGCCCAGCTCGTAGACTTTGTGGGCACTCCCACCACGGGCGACCTGAATCCGCTGGCCCTCTCGCGCAACGCGGCTGGCACAACGAATACCGCCGACGCTGGCTGGCAGCTGGTGGGCAACCCCTACCCCTCCCCCCTGGACTACTCGCTGGTAGCCCCCGCTGACCGCGCGAACCTGGATGCGGCCATGTACGTGGTGCAGAGCACGGGCCCGTATTCGGGGGGCTACCGCGCATATGTGAACGGCCAGAGCACGAGTGGCACCAACAACCCGCTCATCGCCAGCAGCCAGGGCTTCTGGGTGCGGGTGAGTACGGGCCAGACCAGCGGCTCGCTCACTTTCCGCGACGCTCAGCGCGTGACCACCTACGCCAGCCAGGCCGCCTTCCAGCGCCAGCCGGCGGATGCGCGGCCAGCGCTTCGGCTCGAGCTCAGCGGCGCGGGCCTGCGCGATGCGTGGGTGACGTACGCCGAGGCGGGGGCTAGTTCTGCCTTCGATAGTCAGTACGATGCGGGCAAGCTGCCCAACTCGACGGGGCTGAATTTGAGCAGCGCGGCGGGAGTGGATGACTTGGCCATTGACGGGCAGGGGGCCTTCACCAGCGCCACGATGCTGCCGCTGAGCGTGGGCGTACCCGCCGCAGGGGCCTATACGCTGACGGCGGCCGCGCTCAGCAACCTGCCTGCCGGGCTGGTGCCCTACCTGCGCGACGCGCAGACCGGCACGCTCACGGCCCTGAGCGCGGGCACGAACTACGCCTTTAGTGTTAGCGCGGCCCAGGCGTCGGCCCTGGTGCGGGGGCGCTTTGCCCTGGTGTTCCGCTCTTCCGTGCTGGCCAGTACGCCGGCCCTGACGGCGGCCGCAGTGCAGGTGTATCCGAACCCAGCCCACGGGCGCTTCACGGTGGAAGTGCCCGGCGTATTGGGAGCGGCGGCCGTGCAGGCCGAGCTGCGCAATGCGATAGGGCAGGTAGTAGCTCGGCGCTCGGCGGCGCTGCCCGCCAGTGGGACCACGCTGAGCATGGGCACCGAAGGCCTGGCGGCCGGGGTGTACGTGCTGCGCCTGCAGGCCGGCGGCGCCACCCTGGTCAAGCGCGTGGTGCTCGACTAACCTATTCTTTTTCATCAAGCCGGCCCCGGTGCGGGGCTGGCCTTTTTCCTTCTTAGTTATGATAAAATTCTTTATCACGGCCGGCGTGCTGCTGGCTTTGGCCGGGGGAGCCCAGGCCCAGGCGCCCATCAGCACCGGCCCCGCCCCGGCGGCGGTGACCGCCGTGCCCCTGGACGGGGGCGCTTCGCTGCTGCTGCTCTCGGGCGTGGCCTACGGCCTGCGCCGCCTGCCGAAGAAGCGCCCGGTGACGGCGTAAGCTGATAGGGTGCCGCAAAAAGCCCCGCCCGAGCAATCGTGCGGGGCTTTTTGCGGGGTCAAGTACCGGGGTGGCGGGAGCTTTGGGGGCGGCGGGTGCTGACCTGCTCCCATAAAACCGGACCATGCTAAAGTAGAGAAATCAGGCACTTGTCGTACCTTAAAACCCCAGACACTTGCCCTGAAAAAAACCAAGTTTACCGAGGCTCAAATCGTGTTCGCCTTACGCCAGGCCGACACGGGTGTGGCCGTGGCGGAAGTATGCCGGAAGATGGGCATCAGTGAGGCTACCTACTACAATTGGAAAAAGAAATACGGGGGCCTGGGCGTGCCGGAGCTACGCCGGCTCAAGCAGTTGGAAGAAGAAAATCAGCAGCTTAAACAGCTGGTAGCCGACTTAAGCCTCGACAAGCAGATGCTGCAGGATGTGCTCAAAAAAAAGCTCTGAAGCCCGGGCCGCTAGGCACGCGGCTCAACACCTTATCGACGCCTACCGCATCTCCGCCAGACGGGCTTGCCAGGTAATCGGCTTGCCGCGTTCCAGCTGGTCCTATAAAGCGCATAGTCGGGACGATACCGTGCTACGTCATCGTTTACGCGAGTTGGCTCAGGTGCGGGTCCGTTACGGCTGTCGCCGCCTGCACACGCTGCTGCGCCGCGAGGGCTGGGCAGATAACCACAAGCGAGTGCACCGACTTTACTGCCTGGAAGGCTTGAACTTACGCAGCAAGCGTCCGCGACGTAATCGGGCCGCGGCGCACCGGTTGGAGCGCGTGGCCTTGACGCAGCCGCACCAGAGTTGGAGCATGGATTTTGTGGCTGATAATCTCTTCGACGGGCGTAAAATTCGGGCCTTAACGATAGTCGACAACTTTAGTCGCCAGTGCCTGGCTATTCACGTCGGGCAATCGCTCAAAGGCGAGGATGTCGTGGCCGTCATGACCCGCTTGCAGCAGGAACTCGGGGTAGTGCCTGCCCGTATTCAGGTCGATAATGGCAGTGCGTTTATCAGCAAGGCATTGGACCGCTGGGCCTACGACCAGCAGGTCACGCTCGACTTCTCCCGACCGGGCAAACCGACGGATAATCCGTACATTGAATCGTTTAATGGTAGCTGCCGAGATGAGTGCTTGAACACCCACTGGTTTTTGTCGCTGACTGACGCGCAGGAAAAAATCGAGCGTTGGCGGCAGGAATACAATGGCTTCCGACCACACAGTTCGTTGCAGAACTTAACGCCCGACGAGGTAATGGCTGCCGCCCTTACTGTCGAGCTTCAGAACGCCTGATGCTCTACTTTTAAGCGGTCTAGAAAACGGGAGCAGGTCAATGGGCATAATTTGGGGCGCATTGCACAAATAGTTATTCAAATTTTCGATCAATAATACTTAATCATTTCCTGCTGAAAGTCACTTTGTGTGTATGCGTTTTTCATTAGGGTTTGCAAAACGGTTACTTGATTATCTTCGATAAGCTTGCGCCCTAAATCTGTAATTTGATAAAGGTGAAAGGCTCCTGACAGCTCTGTGGTGACATAGCCCATTGCTACTAATGATTCTCTAATTTCAACGCAGTTGATAAGGTTAAAGACTCTTGATAGTTGCCTGCAAAACTGGTAGCTATTAATACGGTCGCCATTTTCCAAGAGGGTATTGATGATGACGAGCAATGCTATCACTTGCTCGTGAACTGAGATACGAGTTGTCATACTTGCGAAAGTAAAAAAACTTGTTCTCTGTGCCAACTTGGCAGCCTCGCCAGCTTTGGCAAACTCCTTGCGCCCGCCCCGGTACCCGTATGGGAAAGCCTTTCACTAGCCGAATCCGCCATTTTTTCCAGAAGAAAATGACCGACGATAAAAATATGAGTCCTGACGACCAGCCGCTGAACGAGACCACCGCCGAGCATACTGCCGGTGAGCCAGACCTGACTACCGATGCCGCTACGCCCGAAGCGGGTGCTTCGGCCGGGGCCAGCCGTGCCGAAAATGAGCTGGCCGACCTTAAAGATAAGTACTTGCGCCTGGCGGCCGAGTTTGAGAACTACAAGCGCCGCACCGCCAAGGAGCGCGCCGACCTCTTCAAAACCGCCAACCAGGAGCTGATGGTAGCGCTGCTGCCCGTGCTCGACGATTTTGACCGGGCCCGCCAGCATACGCAGGGTACCCAAGACCCGGCTGCGCTGCAAAATGCGCTCGACATTACCTATAACAAACTCAGCAAAACCTTGCAGCAGAAGGGCTTGGCTGCGATGGATGTGAAGGGTGGCGACTTTGACGCCGAGCTGCACGAGGCCATCACGCAAATTCCGGCACCGAGCGACGATTTGCGCGGCAAGATTGTTGACGAGATTGAAAAAGGCTATTATCTGGGCGATAAGGTTATCCGCCACGCCAAAGTGGTATTAGGTCAATAGCAGAGAGCAATTAAAAAGACCGTAATGCGACGCTTGCCGCCGCATTGCGGTCAAAATATATTAAGCAGCAATGGCAACCAAGCGCGATTATTACGAAGTATTAGGAATAGCCAAGAATGCGGAGGGCGACGTCATAAAGTCGGCCTACCGCAAGATGGCTATTAAATATCATCCTGATAAAAACCCCGACGACCCTTCGGCCGAGGACAAGTTTAAGGAAGCTGCTGAGGCTTACGAAGTGCTGTCGGACGCCGATAAGCGGGCGCGCTACGACCGGTTTGGCCACCAGGGCGTGGGCGGCGGAGGCGGCCACGCCCAGAATATGGAGGATATTTTCTCGCAGTTCGGCGACATTTTCGGCGGGGGCGGGGGCTTCGAGGGGTTCTTCGGGGGCGGGCGCGGCCAGAGCCGGCGCGTCAAGAAGGGCTCCAATCTACGCATCAAGCTCAAGCTTGACCTGGAGGAAATTGCCAACGGCGTGGAGAAGAAAATCAAGGTGAAGCGCTACGTAGCCTGCCAGCCGTGCAGCGGCACCGGCGCCAAAAACGGCACCGAGCTAAAAACCTGCGCCACCTGCCAGGGCAGCGGCCAGACCAAGCGCGTGGTGAATACCATGCTCGGCCAGATGGTGAGCGCCAGCACTTGCCCTACCTGTAATGGCGAAGGCAAAACTATTTCGGCTACCTGCGACGTGTGCAAGGGCGAAGGCCGCCAGCTGAATGAGGAAGTGATTCCGATTAATATTCCGGCCGGCGTTGCCAATGATATGCAGCTGAGCATGAGCGGGAAAGGTAACTTCCCCGAGCGTGGTGGCGTACCCGGCGACCTGCTTATTCAGATTGAGGAGGAGCCGCACGAATTCCTCAAGCGCGATGGCAACAATATCATGTTTGAGCAATATATATCGTTCGTGGATGCGGCGCTGGGCGCGAGCCTGGAGGTGCCGACCATTGAGGGCAAGGTGAAAATCAAGGTAGACCCCGGCACCCAGCCCGGCAAAATCCTGCGCCTGCGCGGCAAGGGCATCAAAGACCTGAACGGCTATGGCCGGGGCGACCAGCTTATTCACCTCAATGTGTGGACGCCCAAGAGCGTGAGCAATCAGGAGCGCGAGCTACTGGAGAAGCTGCGCGACTCGGACAACTTTACGCCGCACCCCGGCAAGAACGAGAAAGGCTTCTTTGAGAAAGTAAAGGAGTATTTCGCATAACCGCGGATTTAACGGATTTCGTGGATACGCCCGCTAAAGCGGGCTGACTAAGCGAATGGTTTTGAATGCGATGATGCCGCCCATGTGGGCGGCCTTTTTTCATGGTATAGATACCTCAGTAACTGATAGATATTGCTGAATTGAACGAGGTCACCACCCCAGTCAGTCCGCTTTAGCGGGCGTATCCACGAAATCAGTTAAATCCGTTAAATCTGCGGTCTGTAATGAAAGGGGGCCTTCGGCGATATACCTTTCCGAAACCGCTACCCCGAGCATGAGCGCTGCCCCGTCTGCCGATTTTCTGGTTGCCCTGCACGACTACCAGCCGCTGGTGCGGCGGGTGTGCCGGCTCTACTGCCAAGATGCCGATGACCGGCAGGATTTATTCCAGGAAATAGTGCTGCAGCTGTGGCGGGCCTGGCCGCGCTACGTGCCGCAACCCGACGCCAAGCTCAGCACCTGGCTCTACCGCATTGCGTTGAATGTGGCTATCAGTAGCTTGCGGCAGCGCACACGCCGGCCGGCGGTAGTAGCTGTGGAAAATGAGGCCTGGCACCTGGCTCAGCCCACGGAGGGTAGCGCCTACGAGCCGGAGGAAACGGTGGCGCTCTACCGCGCCATCGACCGGCTTTCGGAAGTAGATAAGGCGTTTGTGCTGCTGTACCTGGAAGACCGGACTTATGAGGAAATGGCTGACATTCTGGGTATTACTCAAAATAATGTGCGTGTAAAAATGCACCGTGTGCAGGAAAAGCTGCGCCGGCAGCTGGTACGGGTTTAATCTATTCTTTCGTAATTAGTTATGGAACTCGACGACCTGCGCCGCCAATGGCGACAGCCTGAACCGGTGACAAATGCGCAACCACTCGGTGCCAGCGAGCTGAGGCAGCTACTGGCTCAGCGGTCGGGTAGTATTGTGGACCAGCTACGCCGCAACGCCCGCCTTGAGCTGGGTTTTAACTATGGCATGCTGCTGATTTCGCTGGGGCTGACGGCTCTGGCGCCGGCGATTTGGCTTCGGCTATTTGGTGGCCTGCTGGTGCTGGTCGCCGTGGTATGTATCTATTATTTACTGCGTAAGCTGGGTCTGCTGCGCAGCCTGGACGACCCGGCGGGTGACCTGCGCGCCCATTTGCGCCGCTTGGCGGCCGGGCTGCGCACGCTTATCCGGTTTTACTACCGCTTTACGTTGGCGATGCTGCCGGTATCGGCCCTCGTGGTTGGGGCGTTGGCGCTGGCCCGGGCTGGCGTACATGCGACGCCCAGCCGGCTGGCGGTGGTGCTAGGCGTGATTGTCGGCACCATTGCCGTCTGCTACTGGCCGGTGGCGCGGGCCACGCGCTGGTACTTGCAGCGGCTCTACGGCCAGCACCTCGACCGGCTGGAAAGCCAGCTGCGTGAGTTGGACGAAGATACCTGGCCCGGCCCAGGCTAGTGCTGCGTCAGGCAAGTTCCTTACCTAATCGTTCTGGTGGGCGCCTCACCCCCCGGCCCCCTCTCCGAAAAGGAGAGGGGGAGCCAGTCGATTCTTTAGGTAATAAATTTCCCTGACACAGCACTAGACCAGTCACCATTCGGCGCCGAATTTTACCGTCTGGGTACTGTTCCTAACCGTTTGGCGGGCATTCGCAACGAGCCAGCGCGGCTGGCTGCTACATTTACCTGCACACTACTTCTTTCACCATTTTTCACTTATGCAACAAGTCAACTCCCGGCCTATTCTGGAAGCGCGCGACGTGCACAAGCACTATGCCGCTCACACGGCCCTCGACGGGGTGAGCCTGTCGGTGCCCGAGCGCAGCATCTTTGGGCTGCTCGGCCCTAATGGCGCCGGCAAAACCTCGCTTATCCGCATCATTACCCAGATAACAGGGGCCGACTCGGGCGAAATCCTGTTTCGGGGCGAGCGGCTCAATCCCAGCCACATCGGCCAGATTGGCTACCTGCCCGAGGAGCGCGGGCTGTACAAAAAAATGAAGGTGGGCGAGCAGCTGCTTTACCTGGCCCGGCTGCGCGGAATGAGTCGTGCCGATGCCGTGCAGCGCATCAAAAACTGGCTTAATCGCTTTGAAGTCAAAGAGTGGGCCGAGAAGAATGTGGAGGACCTGAGCAAAGGCATGCAGCAGAAAGTGCAGTTTATTGCTACGGTACTGCATGAGCCCAGCCTGATTATTCTCGACGAGCCGTTTTCAGGCTTTGACCCAATTAATGCTAACCTGATTAAGGATGAGATTATTCGGTTGAAGGAGGAAGGGGCAGCCATTATCTTCTCGACCCACCGCATGGAATCGGTGGAGGAGATGTGCGATAGTATTGCGCTCATCAACCGCTCGCACAAGGTCCTCGACGGTCCGGTGGACGCGATTCGTAATCAGTTCAAAACCAATACGTACGAGATTGAAGGTCAGGGCCGTCTACTGGTGCTGCACCCCGACTTTGAGGTGGTGGAGCAGAAGGAGCGCGAAAACGACCACTTCTACGCTCGTATTCAGCTGCATACGGGCACGACGCCCAACGACCTGCTGCGCTTTCTCATCGGGCAGGTGCAGGTGCATACGTTTCGGGAGCAGATACCGAGCATCAACGAAATATTTATTCGGCGGGTACGCGAGACGATGCCCGAAACCTTGACCGAAACCGCTAACTCGCTTCTGTAATCCTATGACTTCTAAATTTTTACTCGTTGCCCAGCGCGAATACGTTACGCGGGTGCGTAAGCGTGCGTTCATCGTGCTCACGCTGCTCGTGCCGCTGCTTATTGCCGGTTTCGGGCTCTTCATTGGCAAAATTGCGCAGTCGGATGAAACCTCCGAGATTGTAGATGTGCGTGATGAAAGCGGCCTCGGTATTGCCAGTCGGCTGGTATCGACGCCGCAGCTCAAGTTTCAGAATGTGAGTGGCTCGCTGGCCGAGGCCAAGCAAGGCTTTCAGCAGCAAAAGCACGCCGGCCTGCTGTACCTGCCCGCCGGCCTGAGCGAAACCGACCCGCAGGGCGTGCAGTTTTTCGGCAAAGGCAACATCAGCCTGAGCAAGGAAGACCGGGTGCGAACCGCTCTTACAAACGCTTTTGCCGAGCTGAAAATGCAGAAGTCGGGCCTCACTCAAACCCAGCTCGACCAGCTGCGGGCGCGGGTGCCGCTCAACTCGGTGAGTGTGGATGAAACTGGCAAAGAGAAAGATAGCAATTCAAGCGTGACGACCGGCATTGCCTCGGCGCTGGCTGTGCTCATTTACTTTTTCATCTTCCTCTATGGCGTGCAGGTGATGCGCGGAGTAGGGGAGGAGAAGTCGAGCCGCGTGATGGAAGTAATGCTGTCGGCGGTAAAGCCATTTGACCTGATGATGGGCAAAATTGTGGGTATCGCGGCGGTCGGGCTCACGCAGTTCCTGCTCTGGGGGCTCCTTTCGTGGGGCGCTACCAGTGTAGTTGTGCCACTGATGATGGGAAGCAGCCCGCCCGCTAAAACCGAAGTTGCCGCCGCTCCTGCCGGGCCGGCAACCCCGGCACATGTCACCTCCAGTCCCACCGAGTCGCCCATTGCCAACGGCGCTGCGGCCTCGGCCGAGCAGATGAATCCGGCCAATCGCATGGGCGTTTTCGAGAAATTATCCGATTTTCTGAAAAAATCCAATATTCCGGTGGGAACGATAATATTTGGCTTTATCGTGTATTTCCTGGGTGGCTATCTGTTGTACAGCGCACTGTTTGGGGCCGTAGGCGCGGCCGTCGATGACCAGACGGACACTCAGCAATTCATGTTCCCGATAACAATGCCGTTGATTTTAAGCTATATAGTAGGTTTTGCAGTTATCCTGCGTAACCCCGACGGGCCGGTGGCCTTCTGGATGTCGATGATACCTTTTACCTCGCCCATCGCAATGGTAATTCGGCTGCCGTTTGGGGTGCCGGCCTGGCAGCTGGCCTTGTCAATCGGGCTGCTCATTCTGGGCTTTATCGGCACGGTGTGGCTGGCGGCGCGCATCTACCGCGTGGGCATTCTGATGTACGGCAAAAAGGTAACGTATAAAGAGCTGTCGAAGTGGATGTTTTATAAGGGGTAGGTAAGTCGAGCTAGCGCGGGAAAAAGAACGACATGCTGAACCAAGTAAAGCATGTCGTTCTTTTGTATAATGTTTCCTGCCTTCTCGATGCGCTGCACTTTCCTGCTGCTTCTGCTGCCGCTGCTGGCCTTCGCGCCGGCCGGCGACCGCCCGGCCTACCGCTTGTTCACCAGTCAGGGCCAGGGTGCTGATTATGACCAGCTGGTGGCCCAATTGGTGCAGGCGGATGTGGTGTTATTTGGCGAGCAGCACAATGACCCCATTGCGCACTGGCTGGAATTGCAGCTAGCCAAAGACTTAGCCAAAGCCAAAGGGGCTGGCAAGCTGGTGCTCGGCCTCGAAATGTTTGAGCGCGATGTGCAGCCGCTGGTGACGCAATACGTCGCCGGCACGCTGTCCGACTCGGCCTTTGAGCGCCAGAGTCGACCCTGGCCCAACTACGCCACCGATTACCGCCCGCTGCTGCAGTTTGCGCAGGGCGGGCATATCCCTGTTATTGGTACCAATGCCCCGCGGCCGTTTGCCCACGCCGTGGCGCAGGGCAGCCTCAAAGCGCTCGATAAGCTGCTTGTAATCGACCGCACGCTGCTCGCGCCGCTGCCGCTGCAGGTTAATTATGAGCTGCCGGGCTATAAGAACATGGCCGCCATGTTTGGCGGCGACAGCAAGGCCCACGGCGGTGGGGCCGCCAATATTATTCAGGCGCAGGCACTGAAGGACGCCACGATGGCCTATTTTATTTGGCGCAGCCTGGCACCGGGCCAAACCATGCTGCATCTCAACGGCTCGTACCATTCTGACCACCACGATGGCATCGTGGCATACCTGCGCCAGTATGCGCCTGAATTGCGCATCAAAACGCTAAGCGTAGTGACGCAAAGCCAGTTGCAGCAGCTGGATAAGAACAATGTAGCCGTAGCCGACTACGTAGTGGTGGTGCCCGAAGACATGACCAAACCGTATTAACTAAAGCGCTCGGGCTCGGTGCTGGTCGCGGCGGGGCGGCGGTTGTGCGCACTGGTGGTGTAGATAATCAGCCCCACCAGAATGGCGAGCAGAATCAGCGACGAGCCTTTGGTGCCGAAGCCCAGGCCGTGCTTTTCTACCGGCTTGGTGAGCAGGTCGCCAAAAGTGGCCCCAAAGGGCCGCGTGAGCACGAAGGCAATCCAGAAGAGCAGTACCGACGATATTTTGGTAAAGTAATGAGCCAGAATTACCAGGCCAATAAGACTGCCGATAAGCAAGGCACCGCCCCCAAAGCCCAGGCCCGAGTCGTCGGCCAGGAAATCGCCCAGCGCCGTGCCCAGCGTATTGGAAAACAGGATGGCCGTCCAGTAAAACAACTCGCCCCGGCGGCTGGTAATGTCACTCACCGACAGCGACTTCTCCGTCATTCGCCACGTGCCGAGCACTACTATCAGAATAGTAATCAGAATGGCCGTGCCGGTGGCGTAGCCGAGCCCGAGGGTGCGGTCCATGTAGTCAGACATGGTAGTGCCCGCCGTGCTGGTAGCCAGAATCACGGCCCAGTACAGCGCCGGAATGTAGCGCCTGGCGGCCAGCTGGCCCACTAGCGTGACCAGAAAGAACCCGATAAACAGCAGCGAGCTGATGGCATAGCCCACATTCAGCGTCTGCGCCAGCAGGTCGCCGCCCGTTTCGCCGAGCGTAGTGGCGCAGATTTTCATTATCCAGAACAGCAGGGTGACCTCAGGTATTTTTTTCATGGGTAGCAGGAAACAGCCGTTCGGTGGCAAAAGCGCCCTTTCAGGAGCTGCCTGGGCTCACACGGATAAGGTGATAAGCAGGCAAGTATAGTGACTGATTCTGAATGCAATCTGAGTAAAGCCAGCTTTCCGGCACGGAGGCCAACATCGGTGCTGCCCGGCGCGTATGCGGGCATTTATTCGCGCGCCATGATTTCCGACCGCTTTCTATCCGTAGGTCGTCAGCTCTGGCCCCGGCTCCGCTCATTGGTGCTGGGGTTGGTACTGGGCGTACTGCTGCCGTGGCTGGTATTTATCCGGCTGGCCCGCGAGGTTTGGGAAGGGGAGGGGTTGCCCGGCGACCATTTTATTCTGGAGTTTCTGCACGCCCACAGCGGCCATACCCAGGATAAGCTGGCCCTCCTGCTGGCGCAGCTGGGCGGGCCAATCGGAGCCTCAGTGCTGGCGGGTAGCCTAATGCTGGGGATGGGGCTGGCGCATCAGCGCCGGGCGTTTGCCTTTTTCAGCCTGGCCGTAATCGGGTCCGAAGGGCTCAACATCGCTGCGAAATACCTGGTGGCTCGTGCCCGGCCCGACCTTTGGGTATCGTTAACTCCCCTTACCTCCTACAGCTTCCCCAGTGGGCACTCGATGGCCGCGGCTGCGCTATCGGCCGCGCTGGGGTTTATGCTCTGGCGCACGCGGGTGCGCTGGCTGGCGGTGGGGCTGGGCTGCCTGTGGGCACTGGTTATGGGCTGGTCGCGCCTGTATTTGGGCGTGCACTATCCCTCCGATGTACTGGCCGGCTGGGTGGGTTCGGTGGGCTGGGTGGGTGGGCTGCACCTGCTGTTTGCCCGCCAATACCGCGAGCTGCGGGCCGCCTGGGGAGAGGCCCGGCTATATTGGCACGGGGCGGCAGCGCAGACATTAGCACGCGATGATGCGGCGGCCAGCATAGCTCCGCAGCAGCTGTAGCCTTTGCTTTATTGCCTATAATCAACTAGGTAACCACTGCTTATGCAGTGCCGTCGCCCTGCCGCACACCGCATGGGTCAGCGGGCCGGGCTGACCGGGCGGGTCGAAAAGAAAAAATACCAGAGCACAAAGCCAGTGAGGGCCAGGCCGCCGAGCGTTACCAGAATAGCGGTAGTATCCATTTTATGAGGCCGTTAAAAGCGGGCTCGCCGCAGCCGCAGCGAGTTGGTAAGTACCGAAACCGAGCTGAGCGCCATTGCCCCGGCCGCCAGCATGGGCGAAAGCCGGACGCCAAAAACCGGGTACAGCAGCCCTGCCGCGACGGGAATGCCCAGCAGATTGTAGATAAAGGCGAAAAACAGATTCTGCCTGATGGTACGCATCGTTTGGCGCGATAAGGAAATGGCCGTAACTACGCTCTGCAAGTCGTTGCGCATGAGCGTGATGCCGGCGGCTTCGATGGCTACGTCGGTACCCGTACCCATTGCCAGGCTACTGTCAGCCTGCGCCAGCGCTGGGGCATCGTTGATGCCGTCGCCAACCATCGCCACGGTGCGCCCTTCGGCCTGTAGCTGCTTTACCAAAGCGGCTTTACCGGCTGGCATTACCTCGGCCACGTAGCGCCGGATGCCCACCTGGGCGGCTACCCGGGCGGCGGTCTGAGGATTGTCGCCGGTCATCATAATTACTTCCAGCCCGAGCTGCTGCAAGTGCCGAATAGCAGCGGCTGACGTATCGCGCACGGTGTCGGCCAGACCAAAAAGCGCTACCGCCCGGCCCGCCACGGCTACGTACAGCACGGTTTTGGCCTGCGCCAGCAGCTCCTCGGCTTGTTGTGCCAGCTCAGCGGGCAGCACGATAGCTGCAGTGGCCAGCAGCTGGCGATTGCCAATAACCACTGCCTGGCTTGCCACGCGGGCCAGGGCGCCCTGGCCCGGCACGGCCCGAAACTCCGTGACTGCCGGTACCGGAGCGCCCTGCCGGGCAGCGGCGTAGCGAACGATTGCCTCGGCCAATGGGTGCTCACTCTGCCGCTCCACGGCGGCTACCAGGGCCAGCAGCTCGGCGGCGGGGTAGCCGGCGGCGGTACTAAAATCGGTTACGGCGGGCTCACCGCGCGTAATGGTGCCGGTTTTATCCAGCAGAATGGTATCGGCTTTATAGGTTCTTTCTAATGCTTCGGCGCTGCGAAACAGCACGCCGTGCTCGGCACCTTTGCCAGTGCCCACCATAATGGCCGTGGGGGTGGCCAGCCCGAGGGCGCAGGGGCAGGCAATGATTAGCACCGCCACGAAGCTGACCAGGGCCAGCGGTAGCCGCGTGGCCACCGGCGACAAGTCAAACCACAGCACAAACGTGAGGATGGCGATAATTACCACCGTGGGCACAAAAACGGCGCTCACCTTATCGGCCAGCCGCTGAATGGGCGCGCGGCTGCCTTGGGCATCTTCCACGAGCCGCACAATCTGCGCCAGCAGGGTATCGGCTCCTACCTTGTGCACCCGGAAGCGAAAAGCCCCGGCTTTGTTGAGCGTAGCGCCAAATACGGCATCGCCCGGCTGCTTTTCCACAGGCAGGCTTTCGCCGGTAAGCATGGCCTCGTCTACGGCCGAGCGGCCGGTTTCGACCACTCCGTCAGTTGCTATTTTTTCGCCAGGCCGCACGGCTACCAGGTCGCCGGGTAGCACTGCTTCGATAGGCACGTCCGTTTCCTGGCCGTCGGGGCGCACCAGGCGGGCCGTGCGGGCTTGCAGGCTCAACAGGGCCCGCATAGCGGCCGAAGTGCGGGTCTTGGCGCGTAGCTCCAGCAGCTTGCCCAGCAGAATAAGGGCGATAATGGTGGCCGTGGTGTCATAATACACCTCGGGTGGCACGCCGTGCTGCTCAAAAAAACCGGGCAAGATGGTAGCGGCCACGCTATACAAAAATGCCGCTCCGGTGCCCACTGCCACCAGCGTGTCCATAGTGGCCGAGCGGTGCCGGAAGCTCTGCCAGGCCGAAACGTAAAACTCGCGCCCGCTATAAAAGAGTACCGGGCAGGTAAGCATTAATAATATATAATTTACTGAATATAACCCGGCTGCATGCAGCAGCGCTGGCCACAGCATCGGCATGCTCAAGGTCATAATACTCAGTGCGAGCGCCGCCGCCACCCCAAAGCGCTGCCTGAGAGCCTGGTAGTCGGCCGCCTTCTGGCGGTCGATTGCGGCCTGGCGGTCGGCGGGACTGATATCGGGGGCCCGCGCTGCCACGGCGTAGCCAGCGTTTTCGACAGCGGCGCGCAGGTCGGCGGGGCTGGTCTGCGAGGGAGCGTAGGTAACAGATGCCTTTTCGGTGGCGTAGTTGACCCGTGCGGCTTGCACGCCAGGAGTGCGGCTCAGCGATTTTTCCACGGCGGCGGCGCAGGCCGCGCAGCTCATGCCCTCAATGTCGAGGGTAGTGGTTTGGGTAGCAGGAGAAATAACAGAAGGCATTGGCGACCAGCGCATAAGCTGGTAAGTTGTTTGGGCTGCCAGGGCAGCCGGTGAAGATGCAAATGACCGCACCAGCCGGGCTAGCTTTGGTACGAAATCCGGAGTTATAGTTGCATAATTTGACGCTATATCCTCGCTTTCCAGCTGGCCGACCAGGCATAATTACGCAAGCTCCCGGCCGAATTTTATGTTGAAAAAGCACAATACCAGCCCGAATTTTGTAGTAGAGCAACAACTGGCTTTCCGCCCGGAAAATACCGGTTTTCACTTCCCGTCTAATCGCGCTTTTATGTCAACGCTTCGTTTTAAAACTACTATCAACTGCGGCGGCTGCATCAAGGCTGTAACGCCGGCCCTCAACCACGAGGTAGGGGCCAACAACTGGCAGGTCGACACTGCCAATCCGGATAAAATATTGACCGTGAACTCAGCCCAGACTACAGCTGCCCGGATTCTGGTGGCCGTTGAGCAGGCAGGCTTTGAGATTTCACCCCTCAGCTAGTCGTTAGTTAGCTACCCTGTTAAACTCGTCGCGAAGTAAAAAGCGAAAGCCGTTGATTAAACTTGCGGCATGCAGGTTTCCCTCACCGACCCGGAGCGCCAACGGTTGCGTGCGTTGCAAAAGCAACGGCGCGATGACGAGGGCTACGTAAAAGTGACGGTGGTGCTGTTGCTGGACAAGGGGCGCTCGGCGGGAAGCATTGCCGACGATTTGGGGCTGGATGATGGCACGGTGTACCGCTACGCCGAGGCCTTTGCCCGGTTGGGCTTGGAGAAGTACCTGGCCCACGAGCAGCGCGGCTACTGGGGGCTGCTGACCAGCACCCAACTCGCCGGCTTGTGCCAGGAGCTGCGCCGGACCCTGTACACCGACTGCCGCCCGTTGCAGGCCTGGCTGACACAGGCCACCGGCGTGCGCTACTCGGTTTCGGGCCTGACGGACCTGCTACACCGGTTGGGCTTTGTGTACAAGCTCACCACGCCCATGCCTTGCGAAGCGGACGCCGACGCGCAGGCCGCTTTTCTGGCCAACCGGTTGCAGCCCCTGCTGGAACGGGCTGCGGCCGGCGACGCCGTGGTGTATTTTGCCGACGCGGCCCACCCCACCCACAACACCCGCTGCACCCGGGCCTGGACCGAAAAAGGCGCACAGCGGCCCCTGCCTACGGTCAGCGGACGCGAACGGGTGAATCTGAACGCGGCCCTCAACGCGCACTGCCCTACGCAGGTGTACGTGCACGAAACGGCCTGCGTCAACGCCCAGAGCACAAAAGCCTTATACGAACAGCTGCTGGCCGCCCATCCCAGCCAACCGATTTACGTGGTCTGCGACAACGCCCGCTACTACAAAAACCAGGAACTGACCCAGTGGCTGGCCGATAAGCCCCTGGTGCAGGTCTTTCTGCCGCCCTATTCGCCCAACCTGAACCTGATTGAGCGCCTGTGGAAGTTCCTGCGCCAGAAAATCATCAACGCCACCTTTTACCGCACCAAGGGCCACTTCCGACAAGCCGTGCTCGGCTTCTTCTCCCGACTCAACGAGTTCGGCCAAGAACTCGCGTCCTTACTTACCCTCAACTTTCACCTCCTGGATTCGCAACCCACTTCGTGACGGGTATAACACTAAAAAAGCCCGGCTCTGCCGGGCTTTTTTAGTGTGCGCGTACCGAGGCCTAATCTTCTGAATCGTCGCGCTTTAGCTTCTGGAGCGCTCCGGCCAGCTCCTGGCGCAGCTGCTTGCCCGAGTCGGCGGCGGCCTCCTCGTTGATGTTGTAGTGCTTTTGCAGGCGCTGCCATTCCTCAATCGGAATAAAGACGCCGGTTATGGTGCCTTTTGCGTCGGATAAATACTTGATGTCCATGGCAAAAAATGGTTAAGACTGACCGGTCGGAATCTCCTGCACCAGCGCCAGCAGGTCGGCATCAGTGATGGAATCCTGCTCCGACTTATCGTAAACAGCCAGCAGATATACCTCGGTGCTGACGGCCACTACGCAGGTAATAACCCGCGCCCCGCCGCTTTTGCCCCGGCCCTTGCTGGCAATGCGCAGACGAATCTTATAGCAGTTCCGGCCCAGGCTGGTGCCTTGGGTGGGGTTGAGTTCCAGCGAATCGAGTAGGCCATCCATTTCCTGCCGTAGCGATGGGTACTTCTTAAGCAGGCGCTTCAACTCCCGCCGGAAAGGAGCTATTGATTCAATACTATAGTTGCTCATCATCAAGCTCAGCCAGGAATTGACGGACAGGATATTTAGGTAGCTTACCCTCCTGCATCAGCTGCATTTCCCGTACGGCTTCGCGAAAATCTTCCTTAAACTGTTCTTTTTTGCCCGGCTTTTTGTGTGCGGCGGCTGGGGCTGCCGGCCCAGGCAGGTACTGCTGAATGCGCTCCCACTCTTTTATGGGCACCAGAACTGCCGTAGGCTTGCCGGCAGCATCCGAAACAAACTGTACATTCATCAGGAGTGGGATTTAAAAACCGCGCAAAAAAGCAATTCGGCCGCGCCTACGCCGAGAACGACGAGCCGCAGCCGCAGGTGCTTTTGGCCTGGGGGTTATTGAAGGTAAAGCCGCGGGCGTTGAGTCCATCCTGGAAGTCAACCTCCATACCCAGTACGTACATGGCGTGCTTTTTATCCATGATAAGCTGCACGCCATCAAGGTCATATATTTCGTCGTTGTCCTTGGCTTTGTCGAAGCCCAGCAGGTAGCTCATGCCCGAGCAGCCCCCGCCCTGCACCCCAATGCGCAGGCCATAGTCGGCGGGTACGTTCTTTTCCTGGATAATATTTTTAACTTCGACGAGGGCGCGGGCCGTGAGGCCGATAGGCGGCGCGAGAGTGGAAGTAGCCATGGCGTTGCTGCGGTTAAATGGAAGGGATAGTAAAGCAAATATACGGCGGCCATTGAGTGGCCCTGGCAGCTAAACAGCGCGGGCGGGGCTGCGGTTCACGGCGTTGATTTGGCTGGTTTGGGCGGTAACTTTGACTGATGCCAGCCGGCGGCCCGCTCGCCGGCTACTAACTCATTGCGTACAAGAAAAGCCGCTTTGGCAGTGGGCGCGCCCCGCATTTTATGGACAGCACTACCTATCTCTTTGACCTGCTCAAAACTATTTTGCCCGCGCTGATAGTGGCGGGGGCCATCTTCTTTCTGTTTCGCCAGTACCTGGAAAAGGAGCAGCAGCGCCGCCTCATCGAGCTGCGTCTCGATAGCAGCAAAACCACGCTGCCGCTGCGCCTGCAAGCCTACGAGCGCGTAACGCTGCTGCTGGAGCGCATCTCACCCAATAATATTCTGGTGCGCCTGAGCAGCGCCGGGCAGAACGCTGTGGAGTACCATCGCCTGCTGCAACAGGAAATCAGAAGCGAGTTTGAGCATAATTTCTCGCAGCAGCTCTACATGAGCCCCGAGGCCTGGGGTCAGGTAAAGCAGGCCAAAGAAGACGTGCTGACGATGATAAACCGTGCCTTTCATGGGCTTAGCAATCCGGCGCAGCTGCGCGGCACCGAGCTGGCCAAGCGCATTCTGGAAAGCCTGATGACCGACGCGGCTGACCCCACTGCCCAGGCGCTGGCCGTGATAAAGCGCGAGGCAGCGGGGCTGTTTTAGCGAGGCAGTCAGGCTGCGGCTTAGCGCGCTTTGCTGAGCTTGCCAGGCGTTTAGTGGCTTTCCGCCAGCACGGCCGCCCGCTCGTAGCATTGCTCATACAGCGGCACGATGTTGCTCACCGCAAACTCCTCAGCACGGGCGCGGGCGGCGGCTTTGAAGCGGGGTAAATTATCGTCGTCGAGCACGTAGAGCGCGTTTTTTACCATGTCTTCCACGTCGCCGATGTTGCTAAGCATGCCGGTTACGTTATGCACGTTCAGTTCGGGAATGCCGCCAGCGTTGGTGCTGATAACGGGCACTTCGCAGGCCATTGCTTCGAGGGCCGCCAGGCCAAAGCTTTCGTTTTCAGAAGGCATTAGAAATAAGTCGCTGACGCTGAGGACTTCCTCTACCGCTTCTAGCTTACCCAGAAAGCGAATGTCGCGCTGGCAGTCTAGGTCGCGGGCCAGCTTTTCCATGCGCGAGCGGTCGGGGCCATCGCCCACGAGCAGCAGCTTGGCCGGAATGGCTTTGCGCACGCCGCAGAAGATGCGCAGCACGTCTTCGACCCGCTTCACGGTGCGGAAGTTGCTGGTATGAATGAGCAGCTTCTCGCCCTCGGGGGCAATAGCGGTGCGGAAATGGGTTTTTTCCTGCTTACGAAAGCGGTGCAGGTCGATGAAGTTGGGGATAACCTCAATCTTGTGCTCGACGGGGAAATACTCGTAAGTTTCGCGGCGCAAATCGGCCGATACGGCCGTTACGCCGTCGCTCTCATTGATGCTGAACGTAACCACCGGCTCGTAGCTGGCATCCTTGCCCACGAGGGTAATATCGGTGCCGTGCAGCGTCGTGACCACGGGCACCGTAATGCCCCGCGAGCGCAGAATCTGCTTGGCTAAATACGCAGCCGAAGCGTGCGGAATGGCATAGTGAACGTGCAGTACGTCGAGCTTTTCGTTCTGCACAATATCGACCATCTTACTGGCCAGCGCCGACTCGTAGGGCGGAAACTGGAACAGCGGATAGGTAGGCACGTACACCTCGTGGTAGAAAAGATTCTCGTTGAAGAAATCGAGCCGCACCGGCTGGCTGTAGGTGATAAAATGCACGCGGTGGCCCCGCTGGGCCAGGGCTTTGCCTAGCTCGGTGGCAACCACGCCGGAGCCGCCAAAAGTGGGGTAACAGACAATACCGATATTCATGGGGGAAGGGTTGGGGGCGAGGGGCTAACCGGATAACCCGCCAGATGTTGGCCGCAACCCTGGGCGGCTGGCAGTGACTTTACGTAAGCCCGGCGCTGGGCGGCGCACTAGGAGCTGCTCCGTAGCTTCGGGCCAACATTTTACTAGTGATTTGCTAATGAGACATTTTTTACTCGCTGGTTGCTTGGTAGCCGGCCTGGCTGCTCCGACGCTGGCGCAGCCCACGCGCAGCAAAGCAACGGCACCGACAGCCCAGACGTCGGCGCCGCTGGCGGCCCTGTTTACCAATTATTGGGAAGAGCAGACGAAGCTTTACCCGCTGCAGGCGACGAGTCAGGGCGATAACCGCTTCAACGACCAGCTGCCCAACTCCGGCACCCGCGCCTTCCGGCTCAGCCAGCAGCGGCTGTACGAGCGCTACCGCGACCAGCTGGCGCGCATTGACCGCAGCCGGCTCTCGGCCGCCGACCAAACCAGCTACGACGTGTTTCAGTACGAGATGACGTCGCGGCTTAAGGGACTCGCGCAGCCCACCTGGACGATGCCGTTTACGCAGTTTAGCGGCCTGCCCATCGAGCTGGCGCAGCTGGGCGCGGGCACCGGCTCCCAACCCTTTAAAACTGTGAAGGACTACGACAACTGGCTGAGCCGCGTGCGGCAGTTTCCGGTGTGGGCCGATACGGCAATAGCCGACTTTCGGCAGGGTATGCGCACCGGCGTGGTATTGCCCAAAGTGCTGGTTCAAAAAATGATACCTCAGCTGGAAGCCCTGGCCGTAGCCGACCCCGAGCAGAGTGTGTTCTACGGCCCCGTCAAGCAGCTGCCGGCTACGTTTTCGGCGGCTGATAAGCAGCGGTTTACTACGGCTTATGCGGCCGCCATTCGCGGCGAGCTGGTGCCTACTTACCGCAAGCTGGCGGCTTTTTTGAAAGATGAGTACCTGCCGGCGGCCCGCACCAGCACCGGCATTGCGGCCGTGCCGGGCGGGGCCGATATGTATACCTACGCCGTTGGCTACTGGACCACTACCACCCGCACGCCGGAGGAGATTTACCAGACCGGCCTCTCCGAAGTAGCCCGCATTAAGGCGGAGATGGAGCAGGTGCGCCAGCAGCTAGGCTTCCAGGGCGACCTGAAGGCGCTATTTGCCTACGTCAATACGGACCCCAAATTTCATCCTTACCAAACACCCGAAGACGTGCTCAACGGCTTCCGGTCTATCCTGGCCAGGGTAGAGCCTGGGTTGCCCCGCTTGTTTGGGCGCACGCCCAAAACAGCGTTTGAGATTCGGCAGACGGAAGCCTTCCGCGCGGCTTCCGCCAGCGCCGCCTACACCCGCGGCTCGGCCGATGGCTCGCGGCCGGGCATTTTTTACGTGCCGATTCTGGATGCCACCAAGTTTAAGACGCCGGGTATGGAGTCGCTGTTTCTGCACGAGGCCATTCCGGGCCACCACTACCAGGTGTCGTTGCAGCAAGAGAATACGGCCCTGCCCAAGTTCCAGCGGTTTGCCTTCTACTCGGCTTTCAGCGAAGGCTGGGCGCTCTATACCGAAAGCCTGGGCAAAGAGCTGGGTATGTACACCGACCCGTATCAGTACCTGGGGGCGCTCAGCGCCGAGATGCACCGCGCCATTCGGCTCGTAGTTGACGTAGGCATGCACGCCAAGGGCCTGACTCGTGAGCAGGCTATTGAATATATGCTTGCTAACGAAGCAACCACTGAACAAGGAGCTACCGCCGAAATAGAGCGCTACATGGCCTGGCCCGGCCAGGCACTGGCCTATAAAACAGGTCAGCTTAAAATCAGGGAGCTACGCACCCGCTACGAAAAGCAGCTGGGCGCGAAGTTTTCGCTCAAGGCTTTCCACGACGAATTATTGTTGGACGGCGCAATGCCGCTGGCCGTATTGGAGCGGCGCATGGATGCCTGGGCCGCCGGGCAGAAATAGCGCGAGGTCTGGCAAGGTTAAAGGAGGCTTCGCAATTTTTGCGCTCTCTTAAAAATCTTGCACCTACACGTAAAAAAACCGACTTTTGAAGCAGACTTTGCGAAACTCCATTTAACCCTGCGAAAACCCGCGCTTATGAACCATAAAACCCTTTTGTTAGCTGCTCTCAGTCTGACCCTGCCGCTGGCCGGCCGGGCTCAGAAGAAAGCGGCCCCCACTGCTGCTGCTGCCAATGCCGAAAGCGCCATTCGCGAGGCTGATATCAAGCGCGACCTGTTTGCGCTGGGCGGCGACCACTTCCGCGGCCGTGAGGCGGGCTCGCTCGACGAGCTGAAAGCCTCGGCCTGGCTGGAAGACCAGATTCGGGCCACCGGCGCGCTGCCGGCCGGCGACGACGGCACGTACTTTCAGTTTTTCCAGATTCAGCGCACCCGTATTACCAAGAGCAGCACGCTCACTATTGGTAGCCA
Source organism: Hymenobacter baengnokdamensis (assembly GCF_008728635.1). Classification (NCBI taxonomy): domain Bacteria; kingdom Pseudomonadati; phylum Bacteroidota; class Cytophagia; order Cytophagales; family Hymenobacteraceae; genus Hymenobacter; species Hymenobacter baengnokdamensis. The sequence goes on from NZ_CP044285.1 coordinate 2,121,090, forward strand.
TTCGCTGAAAGTCAACCACGATGCCCTGCTGTTTGCGCCGGTAAATGCCAGCGTGAACGCGCCGATGGTGTGGGTGGGCAACGCCACCCCCGCCGAGCTGGCCAAGGTAGATGTAAAAGGCAAAGCCGTCGCCATGCAGTTTGGCGGCGAAGTAACGCCCGGCCTGAGCTTCCGGCGCTACCAGATGGCCACCATGCGCGACCGCTCGGCCGAGCTGATGAAGGCCGGTGCAGTAGCCGTGGTGATTGTGAGCGATGCGCGCGCCCAGGCGGTGTTCGACCACTGGGGCCACACGTACGAGCGCGGGCGCTACGACCTGCCCGGCGGCCCCAATGTGCGCGTCAACAGCGGCGCGCCTACCATCTGGCTGCCGGCCAGCGCCGCCGGCTGGGCCCAGCAGCCCGGCCAGCAGTTCGTGGCCAATCTTCAGCTCGAAAGCTTTGCCTACCCGTCGGTTAATATCGTGGCCAAAATTCCGGGTACCGACCCGCAGCTGAAAAGCCAGAACGTACTCTTCAGCACGCACCAGGACCACGATGGCGTGCGCGAGGCCGTGGCCGGCGACTCTATCTACAACGGCGCCGATGACAATGCCACCGGCTGCGCGGCGCTGCTGGCCATTATGCGGGCTTTCAAGGCTAAGCCCGGCCGGCGCACGGCGCTGTTTGTGTACCACGGGGCCGAGGAGCGCGGCTTGCTGGGCTCGCGCTACTACTCGGAGCACCCCACCGTGCCGCAGTCATCTATCGTGGCAGTGCTCAATGCCGAGATGATGGGCCGCAACTCGCCCGACAGTGCCGCGCTGCTCGGCCGCCAGCGCCCGCACCGCAACTCGCTCGACCTCGTGAAGACAGCGCTGGCGGCCAACCAGGCCGGCCCGAAATTCAAGCTCGATACGCTTTGGGACCGCGCCGACCACCCCGAGGGCTGGTATTTCCGGTCCGACCACCTGCCGTATGCCCGCCTGGGTATTCCGTCGGTGATGTACACCTCGCTGCTGCACGTGGACTACCACACGCCCCGCGACGAGCCTAAGCGCATCGACTACCCCAAACTCACCAACATGACCCGTTGGATGTACCTCACCGGCTGGGCCGTGGCCAACCGTACCGCGCCGCCCGCCCGTGACCCCGGCTTCAAGCTGGAACGCTAGGCCATAGCACCGGAACGTTCCCTACCGCTGGCGAGCCTTAGCCAGCGGTAGGGAACGTTCCGGTAAAAGGGAGTTCAGACGGCAATTGATAGCTTCCACCAAGTGAGCGTGGCATTCTGTCTATTTTTGCGGCTGAGTTTGCAGCAGCGACTCTGCTTTTTGCGTTAATACCTCCTACAGGCGATTTTCGCTGGAAAACCGCCAGAGGCTTCATTATCGCTACACTTTAGCTTGCTTTTTTGAAAACGATTTGCGTATTCTTTCGCCTGCCGCTGGTGCTGCTGCTGGCCCTGACGTATTTGGCCGGCATGGCGCAGGCTCCGCTGCCAATGCCCCGCAACCTGCGGGCGACTTACGATAAAGGTACCCGCACGCCAACCGGCCAGCCGGGCCCGAAGTATTGGCAGAATGCCGCTAATTATACTATCAAAGTAAATTTTGACCCCGCTACCCGGCTGCTGGCCGGCACAGTGGCCATCGCCTATCAAAACAACAGCCCCGACTCGCTGCGGCAGCTCTGGTTCAAGCTCTACCCCAATCTCTACCAGCACGGCTCGCCCCGCACCGGGCACTTTGCGCCGGAAGACCTGGGCGACGGCGTCAAAATAGAGCAGATGACTATCAATGGCCAGGCAGTGGACCCCAGTCGCCTCGTCTTCGATAATACCAACCTGACCGTGCCGCTACGCCGGGCTATCGGTCCGAAGCAAACGGCGCAGGTGGCCATCAGCTATTCCTATATTCTGAATAAAGGCTCGCACCAGCGCACGGGCGAGGTGGCGCCGGGGGTAGCATTCGTGGCGTACTTTTTTCCTAGAATAGCCGTATATGATGATATAGACGGCTGGAATAAGATACCTTACACGGGCGCGCAGGAATTCTACAACGACTTTTGCCACTTTGCGGCCGATATTACGGTGCCGCGCAACTTTCTGGTCTGGGCCACCGGCGACCTCACCAATGCCGAGCAGGTGCTGACCAAAAAGTACCTGACCCGCCTGCGCACTGCCGAGAAAAAGGACGGCATTACCAGCATTATCGATAGCGCCGAAGTGCGCCTGCACGATGCCACGGCTTCTAACGGCTACAACACCTGGCACTTTGATGCGCGCAACGTCACGGACTTCGTTTTTGCTACTTCCGACCACTACGTGTGGGACGCGACCAGCCTCGTAGTAGACCCCGCTACCAAGCGCCGGACCCGCATCGACGCGGTGTACAACCCAAAGCACGACGATTTTGAGGAAGTGGCCAAGTTTGGCCGCAAAACGGTGGAGGCCATGAGCTACACCTTCCCCAAGTGGCCTTTCCCCTACAATCACGAAACGGTATTCGAAGGCCTCGACCAGATGGAGTACCCGATGATGGCCAACGATAACCCCACCTCGACCCGCGAAGCGGGCATTACCCTCACCGACCACGAGATTTTTCACACGATGTTTCCGTTTTATATGGGCATCAATGAAACCAAGTATGGCTGGATGGATGAAGGCTGGGCAACTATCGGCGAGTGGCTGATTTCGCCCATTATCAAGCCCGGCTTTGTCGACGACTACGGCATGCAGGCTTACAGCCGGGCCGCCGATACCGAGGACGACCTACCTATCGTTACGCTGACTACCCAGCAGGCCGGGGTGTCCTTCTTCCTGAACTCCTACCCAAAGCCGGCGCTGGGTTACCTGTACGTCAAGGACCTGCTTGGTGAGGAGCTGTTTACGAAAGCCCTGCACACCTACATCCGCAACTGGCACGGCAAGCACCCGATGCCCTATGATTTCTTTTATTCGATGAACACCGGCGCGGGCCAGAACCTCAACTGGTTCTGGCAGCGCTGGTTTTTTGATGGCGGCTATCCCGACCTGGCTATCACGAGTGTGAAGGACCCGGCCGGCAGCCCCGCCGAAATCGTAATTACGGCCAAAGGCACCAAGCCGGTTCCCGTTGACCTTACCATAACCTTCGACAACGGCAGTACGGAGGCTATTCACCGCACGATAGAAGTGTGGCAAAATGGCGCCCGCAGTGTCACCATACCCGTAACCAACGACCACGCCATTAGTAAAGTCGTGCTTGGCAGCCTTTACGTGCCCGATAGCTACCCCGCTGATAATGTGTGGATGGCCACGCAGTAAGGGCAGTAAGGACGGAATTTGGTGTGCCTCCGTCGAGGCAGCCCTTATCCGAGTAGCCTATAAGTAAGCCGTAAATCCGGAGGGGCTTGACTTATCTCAGGGTAGTAGAAGCCGTGCGGGACAACCAGACGAGCGGTCAGGGCACACTATATCAGGGCACACTATATACGTGCCCACGGGATACTGTTTCCTTTCCTGACGCTCGGTATGTTGCACTAAATGCGCGCCAGCGTAGGCCGGTCTGGGTACAATTTTTTTGAGTAGTACTACTGCCCACCTGCGGTGCTACCCACATGCTCGGCCTGGTTCTGGGCCATTGCCTTGTAGATAACTTCCTGAATGCGAGTACGAATATTATACGTACGCAGCTTAATATTACCTGCGTCGGGATATACGCGGTTGGAGAGGAAGACGTAGAGAATCTGATTATCCGGGTCGAGCCACACGCAGGTGCCCGTGAAGCCGGTGTGGCCAAACGTGCTGGCCGGTGCCAGCCGGCTGGTCGGGCCCTCGGGCTTACTGGGGTCGCCGCGGTCCCAGCCGAGCCCGCGCTTGTTGCCCGCCACCTGCGGGCGCGAAAACTCGCTCACCACCGCGTTCTGGAAGTACTTATTGCCCCCGTAGCTGCCATTTTGCAGGTCCATCTGCATGAGCACGGCCAGGTCGTTGGCGGTGGCAAACAGGCCGGCGTGGCCACCCACGCCACCTACCAGCGCGGCAGTCTGGTCGTGCACGGTACCTTGCAGCTGCTTGTGGCGGTAGTACGTGTCGTTCTCCGTGGGCGCGATGCAGCTCTTGGGAAAGCGCGTGAGCGGATTATACGTCATGCTGCCCAGGCCCAGCGGCTTATAAAACTCCTTGGGCAAAAACTCGGCCAACGGCTCACCTAATATCTTTTCGCACAGCCGCTTCATAATGATGAAGCTGAGGTCGGAGTACTCCACCGGGTACTTGCCTTTTACCTTGGGCAGCAGCGGCGAGCGCAGCATCCAGGTCCATACCGAGTCGTCGGCGGTTTTAATGGAGTATTCGCCGGGCGCCACCTCGTTGGGGAAATCGTCGGTGCGCAGGGGCGCGTAGTAGCTTGGCTTGAGGGTGCCATCGTGCACGGTGCGCTCCCAGGTCGGGATACCGGGCTTGAGGCCGGCCTGGTGCAGCAGTACCTCGCGCACGGTCATTTCGCGCTTATTGGTGCGCTGCATCTCGGGCAGGTAGGTAGCTACCCGCTCGTCGAGGTTGAGGCGGCCCTGGTCTTTGAGGTACATTACGGCCTGCAGGGTGCCGGCCACTTTCGTTACCGAGGCCAGGTCGTAGAGCGTGCTGTTGGTTACGGGTTGGCTTTGGTCGTAGGTGCCGTAGCCGTAGCTCTGGTCAAATACCACGGTGCCGTTTTTGGCGATGAGCACCTGGCAGCCGGGCGTAGCAGCAGTCACAATGCTTTCGAGGGCAATGTGGTCAATCTGCGCCATGATTTTAGAGTCGAGGCCCTCGCGCTCGGGCGCGCCGTAGCGCAGGCGGTGCAGCTCGGGCGTAGCCAGGCCGGTCCCGATTTTCAGCGTTTCTGACACCGTAACGGGCAGCTTGCCCCGCGCCGGCAGCGCCCCAAACAAAATCTGTGGCACTACAATCTGAGCAGCGTAGTGGTCTTCGTAGCCACAAACGAGCGTGCGGGCGCTCTCCAGGTATTTGAGGCCGTAGGCATTGCCCATGGCCACTACCACCGTTTTGCGGCGCTTGTCGGCCTGCAGGTTTTTCAAAAATTTCAGTGCTCCCTCGCCCAGGCCATAGCTATGGCTGGGCGTGTTATTCATCTGATGCAGGCTCACTACCACCACGTTGGCGTCGCCGAGCCGGGCCTCAATACGATTGAATGTCGAATCGGGCGCGTAGCGGTCGGGTACGGCGTATATAGGGCCTGGTTGATATTTGTTGAAGATGGTGGCGTAGGGCCCTTCCGGCTGCGTACCGATGGTAATAGCCGCAATCCGCAGGGTATCGAGCCGCTGGAAGGGGAGGAGCTTGTCGTCGTTTTTCACCACCGTCACGGCGTGCTCGAAAATCGTCTGCGACAGCACCCGCGTCTCCGGCAGGTTCAGGCTGTCGCGCAGGGTCAGGGCGTTGGCTGGCTTGTAGTGATTAAGCCCCGCCCAGTATTTGGCGCGCAGAATCTTTTTCACCCGCAGGTCGAGGTCGGCCTGCTGCAGCTTGCCCGCCGCCACGGCCTCTTTAATGCGAACAAGCGCGGCGGGTACGTCTTCCGAAAACAGCAGCACGTCGTTGCCGGCGGCCAGGGCCAGGGCGTCCAGCTCCCCGTCTTTGTAGAGCCTGCTCACGCTGCGCATATTCAGCGCATCGGTGAAAATGAGGCCTTTAAAGCCCATCTTCTCTTGTAGCAGGCCCGTCACCAGCGCCTTGGAAAGCGTAGTGGTTTTGGCGTTGGTAGTGTCGAAGAGCGGCATGTAGAGGTGCGCCACCATCACGCCCAGCACGCCCGCCTCAAACGACTTCTGAAAGGGCACTAAATCAACTTTCTCCAGCCGGGCCAGGTCGATATTGATTACCGGCAGGGCTACGTGCGAGTCGGTATCGGTATCGCCGTGGCCGGGAAAGTGCTTGGCCACGGCAATCACCCGCTGGTCTTGCAAGCCCTTGACGTACTGCACGCCCAGCGCCGCCACGCGGTCCTGGTTTTCGCCAAACGAGCGGTTACCGATGACCGGGTTTCCGGGGTTGGAGTTTACGTCGACCACCGGCGCGAAGTTGATATGCACGCCCAGCGCCCGCAGCTTGCGGGCCAGGTTGCGGCCCATCTGGTACACCAGCTTATCGTCGTCCATCGCGCCCAGCGTCATCTGCTTGGCAAAGTGCGTGGTAGAGTCGAGGCGCATGTCGAGGCCCCACTCGGCGTCGGTGGCAATGAGCAGCGGCACTTTAGCGGCTGCCTGCAGGCGATTGGTCATAATGACCTGGCGCTTGGGGCCCCCCTGCAAAAACATCACCCCGCCAATGCCCTGGTTGCGCACGAGCCGCTCGATGCGGTCGGCGTGGGCTTTTTCGCGGTTAGAATACGCGGCCACCATGAAAAACTGGCCCAGGCGCTGGTCGGGCGTGAGCGCGTTAAACACGCTGTCCACCCATTGCTGCTCGGCCGGGCTGTTGGGCAGCGGGTCGGGCAGCGCTTTTCGGGGCTCCGAAAAACCCAGCAGCAACCCGGTGATACCCAGCAGCAATCCCAGAAACAGAAACCGGAAATCGACGCGCATCAGCCCAGGATGGGAAATTTTAAAGGTGGAAAGGGTAGCCCTACCGGCCTACTTTTGTCGGTGAACTCACCCGGAACCCCCGGCCAGCCTTGGCGGTTCCTTAGAAAAGGAACTCCTTGCTGACTGTAGAGGAGCTGGACGGCTTGCCCAAATTGGCCGCAAAGGTAGGCATAAGCCCAGTAGCGCCAGATGAAATCCGTCTGTTCGGCTGCTCGGTTGCCTGTCGCCGAAGTTAAAACTGGCGGATTATCCGGTTCGCCAACCCTCTTATGCCCGATATCATTCAACTTCTGCCCGAGTACCTCGCCAACCAGATTGCCGCTGGCGAGGTAGTGCAGCGCCCCGCCTCGGTGGTGAAGGAACTGCTCGAAAACGCCGTAGACGCGGGTGCTACGTCGGTGCAGCTGATTGTGAAGGAGGCCGGTAAGCAGCTCGTGCAGGTGGTAGACAACGGCTCGGGCATGTCGGCTACCGACGCCCGCATGAGCCTGGAGCGCCACGCCACCAGTAAAATTCGCTCGACTGAAGATTTATTTCGGATTCGCACGCTGGGCTTTCGGGGTGAGGCGCTGGCCAGCATCGCGGCCGTGGCGCAGGTCGAAATCCGCACCCGGCAGCGCGGCCAGGAAACCGGCACGCTGCTGCTGGTAGAAGGCTCACAGGTGACGAGCCAGACGCCGACAGCCTGCCCCGACGGCACGAGCATCGCAGTTAAGAATCTTTTTTTTAACGTGCCGGCCCGCCGCAATTTCCTGAAAAGCAATGCCGTCGAGATGCGGCACATCCTGGATGAGTTTCAGCACCTGGCGCTGGCTAATCCTCACATAGCATTTTCGCTATATCAAAACGACCTGGAGGTATTCAACCTGCCCGCCGCTAAGCTGAGCCAGCGCATTGTGGCGCTGCTGGGCAATACCTATAAAGAGCAGCTGGCCGGCTGCGAAGAGGTGACGCCTTTCATAACAGTAAAGGGTTATATAGGAAAACCGGAATCGTCTAAAAAAAGCCGGGGCGACCAGTTCTTCTTCGTCAACAACCGCTTTATTCGCTCGGCTTACCTCAACCACGCGGTGCTGTCGGCTTACGAGGGCCTGCTGGCCCGCGATACGCACCCGTTTTACGTGCTGTTTCTGGAGCTCGACCCCAAGGCCATCGACATCAACGTGCACCCGACCAAGACGGAGATAAAGTTTGAGGACGAAAAAACGGTGTATGCCGTGGTGCGCGCCGCCGTGCGGCAGGCCCTGGGGCTGCACAGCCTCACGCCCTCGCTCGACTTTGAGGGCGACGTGAACTTTGCGCCTATTCGCCCGCTGCGCACCTCGGCCGGCGGCAATTCGTTTGGGAGTGGAGGGGCCGCCCTGCCCGCGCCCGCGCGCAGCGTCGAGTTCAACCCCGATGCGCTGGCGGCTTCCGTAGCGGCCGCCGCGCGGGGCCCTAAGCGCAGCCCCGAAGAGCGCCCGCTGCCCCCGCGGCCCACCGAGCAGGCCCGGCGCGAGCTGGAGGCATTTTATCGCGAGCTGGGCCAGCCCGTGCGCCCACCCGAAGCCGAGCTGCCGACCGAGCCGGCAGTTACCCCGCTGCCCGAGCTGCCTTTTACGCATCCGGTCCCGGCCGAAAACCCGCGCCCGCAGCCGGTGGCCCCCCCCGGCCCTGGCAGCGGCCACAACCCGCGCGCCACGCAGGTGCTGGCCCGCTACGTGCTGCTGGCCGTGAAGTCGGGGCTGATGCTCATCGACCAGGAGGCCGCCCGTGAGCGCATTCTCTACGAGCAGTACGCGGCCGGGCAGCAACAGGGCGGCGGGTACTCGCAAACGCTGCTGTTTCCGCGCCCGCTCACGTTCTCGCCCGCCGACTACGCCGTGCTCAGCGAGCTGACGCCCTCGCTGCACCTGCTGGGCTTTCGCTTTGCCGAGTTTGGGCCGCTTACCATCGCCGTGGAGGCGGTGCCCGCCGACCTGCCTGCGCAGGGCGAAAAGGAGCTGCTCGAAGGCCTTATCGAGCAGTTTCGCAGCGGAGCGGCCCCGCTGCGCCTCGACCGGCGCGAGGCCCTGGCCCGGGCCCTGGCCCGCCGCGTGGCCCAGGCCAGCAGCCAGCCCCGCCTGCCCGACGTGGAGCTGAATGCCCTAGTTGATAAGCTTTTTGCCTGCCAGGTGCCCAACTATACCCCCGATGGACGCCCCACTGTGGTGCTGCTCGACGGCGAGCAGCTGGCTGGCTTTTTCCGCAAAGCAGGCGCGTAAGCAGCGCCGTGCGAACTTTGCGGCTTCCGGTCGCCCTGCACTCACTCTATGTTCAATCTCACGCCTACCGTCCGCAACCTGTTGCTGGCTAACCTTGTGATTTACCTGCTTCAGGTAAATCTGCGGCTCAATCCGTCGATTACCGAGCTGGGAAGCCTGTATCCGCTGGGGTCGCCGTATTTTCATTTCTGGCAGTTCTTTAGCTACATGTTTCTGCACGACCCACTGAGCTGGGGGCATATCATTACGAACATGTTTGGCCTTATCTCCTTCGGGCCCATGCTGGAGCAGCGCTGGGGCGGGCAGCGTTTCCTGGCTTTCTGGCTGATGTGCGGGGTCGGCGCTGGTGTTCTCTACGAAGGTGTGCGAACCTACGAGCTGCACAAGCTGGAAGTGGCATACACCGATTTTGTGCGCAGCCCCACTGCCGGCGACTACGACCAGTTTATGGAGCAAAGCGGCTTCAGGCAGGAAGAGGATGCCACGGCTGCGGCGGCATTTGAGCGCAACCCCAACGACCAAGAGCTGCGGCAGGCTATCGTGCAGCACGTACGGGAAGTGTATGAGGCAGTGCACAATTCGCCCCGCAACGGGATGCTGGGGGCTTCGGGGGCATTGTTCGGCGTGCTGTTTGCCTTTGCCTATCTGTTTCCGAACACCGAGCTGATGCTGCTGTTTTTCCCGTTTCCTATCAAAGCCAAGTACTTCGTGTTCTTCTACGGCTTGTACGAGCTGTACAGCGGCGTGCACCAGGCAAGTGGCGACAACGTGGCGCATTTTGCCCACATCGGCGGGCTGCTGATTGGGTTTATTATTCTTAAATTCTGGGAAAGCGGCCGGAGCCGCTTCTACTAAATCTGTGCTTCTATGAATTTGACCCAGGATATCCGCGATGCTTTTTCGCGCCGTGATAACGCGCTAAACCAGCTCATTATCATCAATGGGCTGCTATTCGCCGTCATGATTATCATCCGGGCCGTCTTGCACATATCGCAGGCCGACGGCACGTACGAGCTCCTCAGAAGGCAGCTGGAGCTGTCTTCCAGCATTCCGGTTTTGCTCCGCCACCCCTGGACGCTGCTGACCTATGCATTTATGCACCAGGACTTCTTTCACATTCTGTTTAATATGCTGAACCTCTATTGGTTTGGCCAGATTATTCGGGAGTATCTGGGCGACCGTCGCCTGGTAAGCCTTTACATACTGGGGGCGTTGGCCGGAGCCATCTTTTTTCTGCTGGCCTTTAATTTTCTGCCCGTTTTTCAGCCGGCGCTCGGGCTGCCCGTCATCGGGGCCTCGGCCTCGGTTACGGCCATTATTGTGGCGGCGGCTACGCTGCTGCCCGATTACACGTTCATGCTTTTTATACTGGGTGCGGTCAAAATCAAGTGGATAGCGGTAGCCGTTATTCTGATTTCGCTGGCCGGCATCAACGGTGGCAATCCCGGCGGCGAAATCACGCACCTGGGCGGGGCGCTGCTGGGCTTCCTGTTTGTAAAGCAGCTGAAGGCCGGACGCGATATGGGCCGGCCGGTAGTGGCTACCGGCGAGTGGTTAAGTCGGTTATTTCAAACCCGCCCCGCCATGAAAGTGACACACCGCAGCCCGGCCACCGTGGGCCGCCCGGCCGCGGCTGCCAAGGCCGGCGGCCCCGGTGCTACTCCGCCCGAGGAAGTCGACCTTATTCTGGATAAGATATCGCGCTCGGGCTATGAAAGCCTGTCGAAAGAGGAAAAGCAGAAGCTGTTCCGGGCCAGTCAGCAGTAAGCCAATAAGCAGCGCTAGCTATAGTTAAAGAAAAAGGCCGTCGAACCGACGGCCTTTTTGCTGGAACACGTGGAAAAATCAGCTAGTAGGCCGCCGGGCCGGCAGTAGTCTCCGCCGGCGCCGGTGGGCGGCCCCACGAGCCTGCGCAGCGGCTGCGCATCTGCTGGCGGAACTTTTCGCGCTCTTCGGGCGAAAAAGCTTCCATGCGCTGCACCATCTGGCGCTTCCAGGCGCGGCCGCGCGCCCAGCCACCCCGGCCCCCGCGCCCAAAGCCGCCAAACAGGATACGGCTAAGTACCAGTAAGCCCAGTGTCTGCCAGAAACTGAGCAGCGGCAGGTGGAAAATCATCGGCACGAGCCAGTTCCACAGGCTCATGGTAACGTACACGGCCACAGCCATAAAAAGGGCCGCCGCAAAAACGAATTTAACGGCTTTTTGCAGCCAGAAGGAGCGGTTCATAGTAATAGATAAATTTTTTAATGGTTAATGGTTAATTGTCAGTAGTCAATGAAATGGGCTTTTTCAAAAAAATAACCATTAACCATTGACCAATAATAAATTACCCATTATCAAACAGCTCGTCGTAGAGCTTTTGCAGGCGCTTGCGCAGGTGCTTCACGGCGTAGTGCTTGCGCGAGATGAGGGTTTTGAGCGGCACGCCGGTTTCGGCCACCATCTCATTAAACGACTTGTCTTCCAGCTCGTGCCACACGAACACCTGGCGCTGCTCGGCGGGCAGCTCGGCCAGGGCGTCGGTGAGGGCGTCCATGATGGTTTCGCGCAGCAGCCGGTTTTCGGGCGAGTCGTCGGGCGCGGGCAGCACGTCTTGCAGCAGGCGGGCCGGCTCGTCGCCATCGGCCACGCCCAGCGGCGCGTCCAGCGATACCGTGCGCTGGGCCGGCACACGGCGGTAGCGGTCAATAATGCGGTTGCGGGCCACCCGGAAAAGCCAGGCCGCCGCCTGCTCCACGGGCTTGAGCAGCCGGTAGCTTTCCACCAGCTCGGCAAACACATCCTGCAGAATGTCTTCGGCCTCGGCCGGGTCGGGCACGCGCCGCTCGATAAACCGCAGCAAACGGCCGCGCTGCTCGCGCACCGCCGTCTGTATCTGCTGGTCCTGGCCGGCGGCGGTGGTCATAAGCGCGGAAAGGGGGAGGGCAAGTGCTTCCATTGTGGCTAAGCAGACGTGGCACACTCGCCAATATTTTAACCGCAGATTTAACGGATTCAACGGATTTCGCGGATACGTCGCGCCGCCCCTCTGCTATAGAAATTGTCCGGCAAATATGTGCTTGCCCCTGGTATAGTCAGCCTACGCAGTGGGCGTATCTGCGAAATCCGTTGAATCCGTTAAATCTGCGGTGTAACTTTGCCCGCTAAGCCGGCCCCGGCCGGCTATTCCGCAGCATACTTGCCATGACCAACGCTTCCATCGTTCCCGCCGTCATTCACGAAGTACCCTTGCAGTACTACGTGTTTTTCGCCACCGCACTCTTCTGCATCGGCGTTACGGGGGTACTCATCCGGCGCAACGCCATCATCATCTTCATGTGCATCGAGCTGATGCTCAACGCCGTGAATATCCTGCTGACGGCCTTTGCCGCCTACCGGGCCGACCCCAACGGCCAGATATTCGTGTTCTTTATCATGGCCGTGGCGGCTGCCGAAGTTGCCGTTGGGTTGGGCATTATCGTCATGATTTACCGCAATTTCCAGAATACCGACGTCAACCTGCTCAACCGGCTTAAAGGATAAAAACTGCCTGTCATTGCTGCGCAAGCTCCCAATGACAAGCGTCTAGTTTAGTTAGTTTACTATGCAAGAAACTGTTCTTCCTGGTGCTACGGCACCTTTTTCTACGCTGCTGTACCTGCTCATTCCGGGGCTGCCCTTTCTGGGCTTCCTGGTTAATGGCTTGCTGAACAAGCGGTTGTCGGGCACCGTGGCCGGGGCGCTGGGCACGCTTACCGTGCTGGGGTCGTTCCTGCTCTCGGTATTCTTGTTTGTCAATTTCAAGTATCAGTACACCGTCAGCCTGTTCGACTGGATTTCGGTAGGCTCGCTGCAAATCCCGTTCAGCTACCAGATTGACCAGCTGAGCCTGCTCATGCTGCTGCTGATAACGGGCGTGGGTACGCTTATCCACCTCTACAGCATCGGCTACATGCACCACGACGAGAACGTGGGGAAGTTCTTTAGCTTCCTCAACCTGTTCGTGTTCAGTATGCTGATTCTGGTGCTGGGGGCCAACTTCGTTATCCTCTTCATCGGCTGGGAAGGCGTGGGACTGTGCTCGTACCTGCTCATTGGCTTCTGGAACAAGCATACCAGCTACAACAACGCCGCTAAAAAAGCCTTCATCATCAACCGGGTGGGCGACCTGGGCTTTCTGCTCGGTATCTTCCTTATTTATCTGACTTTTAACTCAGTACAATACGGCGAAGTGTTCCAGAAGGCGCACCTGAGCCAGTTTGGTAATTATGGAGTAGGCGTCTGCACGGCCATCACGCTGCTGCTCTTCGTGGGCGCGATGGGTAAGTCGGCGCAGCTGCCGCTCTACACCTGGCTGCCCGACGCCATGGCCGGACCCACGCCCGTTTCGGCGCTCATCCACGCCGCTACCATGGTCACGGCCGGTATCTACCTCGTGCTGCGCGCCAACGTGCTGTTTACCCTGGCCCCGCAAACGCTGGAGGTGGTCGGCATTATTGGGCTGGCCACGGCGCTGTTTGCGGCCACTATCGGCCTGGCGCAGAACGACATCAAAAAAGTGCTGGCTTACTCCACGGTATCGCAGCTGGGCTATATGTTTCTGGCGCTGGGCGTGATGGGCTACACCTCGTCGTTTTTCCACGTGCTCACCCACGCCTTCTTCAAGGCCCTGCTCTTCCTGGGAGCCGGCTCGGTCATTCATGCCATGAGCAACGAGCAGGACATGCGCCGCATGGGTGGCCTGCGCAAGGCTTTGCCCATTACGTTTTTAACCATGCTCATCGGCTGCCTGGCCATCTCTGGTATTCCGCCGTTCGCGGGCTTTTTCTCGAAAGATGAGATTCTGAGCCACGTGTACGAGCACAGCAAGGTGATGTGGGCCATCGGCGTCTTCACCTCGTTTCTGACCGCCTTCTACATGTTCCGGCTGCTGTTCCTGACGTTCTTCGGCGAGTTTCGGGGCACTGAGGAGCAGCGCCACCATTTGCACGAGTCGCCGGCCAGCATGACGCTGCCGCTGATTGTACTGGCTATTCTTTCGGCCGTGGGCGGCTTCATGGGCGCGCCGATGTTTGTGGGCAAGCACTACCTGGCCGATTACCTGGCCCCGATTTTCACCTATTCCAGGCAGATTCTACCCGCCGCCTTCACTACCGAGCCCGAGCACAGCACCGAACTGATGCTGATGGGCATCTCGGTGCTGGTGGCCGTGGTAGGCATCGTGCTGGCCTACGTGCAGTACGTGGCCCGCGCCCAGCGCCCGGCCGAAGACGATGCCCAGCGTTCGGCTCCCGAAAGCTTAATATACCATAAATACTATATTGACGAGCTCTACGACAGCCTCATCGTGAAGCCGGTAATGGCGCTCTCGACCGGCTTGTATAAGTTTGTCGAAAACGGCATTATCGACCCCATCGCCAACGGCGTGGGCCGCGTAACGCTGGCCGGCGGCCAGCTGCTGCGCAACGTGCAGACGGGCTCGGTCGAAACCTACCTGATTTTGATGGTGCTCGGTATTGTGCTGATTCTGGGTCTGAATTTTGGCCGCTTGTAAGCGATAAATAGAGCGTTCTGGCGTACTATTGAACGTCAGGCTGCGTGAGCGAAGCATCTTGCTTTTGTTGACTGGGTCATTGGCCCGGCAATGTGAGCCTGATGCTTGGCTCATGCAGCCTGACGTTCTTTCGTTTTCCAACCTATCTGCCCATGAAAAAACTCTTCCCTGTCCTTCTTCTCCTTGCTGCCCCGGCTATGGCCCAGGAAACCCAGTACCACGAGCCCCCGGCAGCCATCCGCGACCTGCTGCTGGCGCCACCCACGCCCCGCGTCAGCCTATCGAGCGATGGCAGCGTGCTGGCCATCCTGGCGGTGCAGGACTTTCCGACTATTGCCGAGCTATCGCAGCCCGAGCTGCGTCTGGCTGGCCTGCGGCTCAACCCGCGCACCAATGGCCCGAGCCGGGTAAGCTACGCCGTAGGGCTGCAGTTTAAGCGCCTGCCCGGTGGGGCCGAAATGCCGGTGCAGGGCCTGCCCGCCCAGGCCCGCATCAGCAACCCGAGCTGGTCGCCGGATAATAAATACCTGGCTTTCAGCCTGACCACGCCCGCCAGCGAAGGCACCGCGGGCCGCGTGGAGCTGTGGGTGGCCGACGTAGCCACGAACTCGGCGCGCCGCCTGCTGACCACGCCGCTCAACGAAACCTTCGGGACGGCCTTCGAATGGCTGTCGGATAGCCAGACACTGCTGGCGCGCGTGGTGCCCGCCGGCCGTGGGCCGGCCCCGGCCGCCGATGCTACGCCCACCGGCCCGGCCGTGCAGGAAGCCGGCAGCGGCAAAAAGTCGGGAGCCCGCACTTACCAGGATTTGCTAAAAAATCCGGCCGACGAGCACCTTTTCGATTATTATGCTACCGCACAGCTGGTGAAAGTAAAGCTGGCCGACGGCTCGGCCCAGCCGCTCGGCGAGCCGGGCGTTCTGCGGTCGGTGTCGCCCTCGCCCGACGGGCGCTACGTGCTGGTGCGGACGGCGCACAAGCCCTATTCGTACACCTTGCCCATCAGCAGCTTTCCGCAGCGGATTGACGTGCTCGACGTGGCTACGGGCAGCCTGGTCAAAACCATTGCCGACCTGCCGCTGGCCGACAACGTGCCTACCAACTTCGATGCCGTGCCCACCGGCCCGCGCGACCACGCCTGGCGCACCGACGTGCCGGCCACGCTCTCCTATGCGGAGGCGCAGGATGGCGGCGACCCCAAGGTAAAGACTGCCATCAGGGAAAAGGTATATCTGCTGCCCGCGCCCTTTAGTGGTCCGGCGCAGGAACTGGCGGCCCTGCCGCTGCGCTACGCTGGCCTTACCTGGGGCACCGACCACCTGGCGCTGGTAGATGGCTACCGCTGGGCCGACCGCCACGAAACCACCTGGCAGCTCGACCCCGCTGCCCCTGGCCAGCCCCTGAAAGTGCTGTTCGATGGCTCGTCGCAGGATACGTACCACAACCCCGGCACGCCGGTTACGCGCCGCAACGCCCAGGGCCGCTACGTGCTGCGCCTGAGCCAGGGTGGCCAGGCAATTTACCTGTCGGGGCAGGGTGCTTCGCCCGAGGGCGACCGGCCCTTTGTGGACGAGCTGAACCTTCAGACCAGAAAAACCGCCCGCCTGTGGCGCTCCGAAGCGCCGTACTACGAAGTGCCGGTAACTATTTTCGACGGTAAAAAAGGCCAGCTGGAGCTGCTGACCCGCCGCGAATCCATCGACCAGAACCCGAACTACTACCTGCGCGAGCTGGGTAAAAAAGGCCAGCCGCTGGCTCTCACGCACTTTGCCAACCCGTACGCTAAGTTTGGCGGCAGCTTCCGCAAGCAGGTGCTGCACTACAAGCGGGCCGATGGCGTAGACCTCACAGCCAACCTCTACCTGCCCCCGAACTACAAAAAGACCGACGGCCCGCTGCCCACCCTGATGGAGGCGTACCCCGTCGAGTTTAAGGATAAAGCCAACGCGGGCCAGGTGAATGGCTCGCCCTACACGTTTACGCGCATTAGTTGGGCCTCGCCCGTGTACTGGGTAACGCAGGGCTATGCCGTGCTCGAAAACGCCACCGTACCCATCGTGGGGGAAGGCAGCGCCGAGCCCAACGATACCTACACCGAGCAGCTGGTGAGCAGCGCCAAGGCAGCCATTGACGAAGGCGCCCGCCTGGGCGTGGTTGACCCGGCCCGCGTAGCCGTAATGGGCCACAGCTACGGCGCGTTTATGACCGCCAACCTGCTGGCCCACTCCAACTTATTTAAGGCTGGTATTGCACGCAGCGGCGCGTACAACCGCACGCTTACACCCTTTGGCTTTCAGGGGGAAGAGCGTACTTACTGGCAGGCCAAGGGTGTATACGACGCCATGTCACCCTTCAACTTTGCCGATAAAATCAAGACCCCCATCCTGCTTATTCACGGCGAGGCTGATAACAACTCGGGCACCTTTCCCATTCAGAGCGAGCGCTTTTATGCAGCGCTGAAAGGCCAGGGCGCTACCGTGCGCTACGTGGTGCTGCCGGCGGAAGCTCATAGCTACGCCGCCCGCGAAAACCTGCTTCACATGCTCTGGGAAATGGATTCGTGGCTGAACAAGTACGTGAAGGCCCCGGCTCCGGCAGTGAACTAGGAGCAGGCAGGGTATTGACGAACAAGCAAGAGGGGCATTGCCGACGAGAGGAGGCATGCCCCTCTTTTTATGACCGGTTATGGCAGTTATGGCAGGTTTCCTTCCTGCTGAAGGAGCCTGAACCATAGCTCCCACGCTGGTCTGGCCGTTGGGAAACGTCGCTTTTCTCTTTTCCAACTCCCTTTTCCACTAATGCAAGCCATTCCCACTAAAGGCTATGGGGCCAGCGGCTCCGTCTTCAATGGCCTCAAACTGATGGAAATTGAGCGCCAGGCACCCAAAGCCGACGAGGTTCACCTCAACATTCTGTACTGCGGCGTGTGCCACTCCGGCCTGCACCAGGTCAGGAACGACTGGCACAACACAATTTATCCCGGCGTGCCGGGGCACGAGATTATCGGCGCATTGATGAAATCGGCAGCGGCGTTACCAGGTTCAAGGTAGGCGACATCGTGGGTGTCGGCTGCATGATTGACTCATGCGGCGTGTGCCCGGCGTGCCGGGAAAAGGAGGAAAACTACTGCGAAGGCCCCGTGAGCTGGACAGCCACCTACAACGGGTACATGAAGCCCGAAAACGAGGAGTTCACTACCTTCGGTGGCTACTCTACCAACATCACGGTGAAAGAATCGTTTGTGCTGCGTATCCCGAAGGTATTGGATATCATTACTTCGCCAGCGTGAAGCTGGCCGCCTGCACGTCGCGCGAGTTGCCGCCCACGAATACCTGGAAGTCGCCGGGCTCGGCCACAAACTTGAGGTCGTCGTTGTAAAACTTGAGGTCGTCGGCCGTGAGGTGAAAGGTCAGCTGGCGGCTTTCGCCCTTTTTAAGCAGGATTTTCTGGAAGCCCTTCAATTCTTTCACCGGGCGAGTGCTGGAGCCCACGAGGTCGCGAATATAGAGCTGGGCTATTTCTTCGCCATCGTATTGGCCGGTATTCTGCACCGTTACGTTCACGGCAAGGCCTTCGCCGGGGCGCAGGATATTTTTGCTGATGGTTGGCTTGGAGTAGCTAAACGTGGTGTAGCTCAGGCCGAAGCCAAAAGGATAGAGCGGGTCGTTGGAGATATCGAGGTAGCGCGACTTGTACTTATCGAGCAACACGCCGGCGTAAGGGCGGCCGGTACTCTTATGATTATAGTAAATCGGAATCTGCCCCACCGACTGCGGAAAAGTCATGGTGAGCTTGCCCGATGGGTTGTAGGCCCCGAAGAGGGCATCGGCCACGGCGTTGCCGGCTTGCGTACCGCCAAACCACGTTTCCAGAATGGCATCGGCGTTTTGGTTTTCCCAGGGCAGGGCCAGCGGGCGGCCGTTTACGAGTACAAGCACGAGGGGCTTGCCAGTGGCTTTCAGGGCTTTGAGCAGGTCGAGCTGGCGGCCGGGCAGGCCAATGTCGGAGCGGCTGGCAGCTTCGCCGGTCATGCCCTGGCTTTCGCCCACCACGGCCACGACCACGTCGGCCGCCTGGGCCGCGCGCACGGCCTCGGCAATGGTGGTTTCAGCGGGGCGGGCGTCGATGCTCAGCTCGCCGCCGTAGGCATTAAGGCGCCGAATCAGCTGGTCGTCGTCGGTCACGTTTACGCCCTGCGTATACGTCACCCGGATACCGGACCCGCCCACATTCTTGATTCCCTGCAGGATAGAAACAGCCTGCTTGCCATCGCCGGCTCCGCTCCAGTTGCCAATCATGTCGCGGGCGCGGTCGGCCAGCGGCCCTACTACGGCAATATTAACGGTGTTTTTTAGCGGCAGCGTTTGCCGTTCGTTCTTAAGCAGCACCAGCGTGCGCCGCGTAATGGAGCGGGCTTCCTCGATATAAGCCGGCTTCATCATCGTGGCCTTGGCGCGCTCCTCCGTCACGCCCCGGTACGGGTCCTGAAAGAGGCCGAGCTTATACTTGGCTTCCAGCACGCGGCGGCAGGCCTGGTCGATATCGGCCTGGCGTACGGTGCCTTCTTTCAGGTTGGTAGCCAGCTGCTTTAAAAATACTTCGCCCACCATGTCCATATCGACGCCCGCTTTCAGGGCCAGCTCCGACACCTTTTTCTCATCGCCCATGCCGTGGGCTTCCATCTCGTTGATGGCGGTGTAATCGGTAGCCACGAAGCCGCTGAAGCCCCACTGGTTGCGCAGCAAATCCGTCAGCAGCCAGTGGTTGGCCGTGGCCGGGATGCCGTTAACGTCATTAAACGAAGACATTACCGAGCCCACGCCGGCTTTTACGGCGGCGCGGTAGGGCGGCAGGTACTCGTTGTACATACGCTGCCGGCTCATGTCGGTAGTGTTGTAGTCGCGCCCGGCCTCGGCCGCGCCATAGAGCGCAAAGTGCTTGAGGCAGGCCATCACATTCTCGGGGCGGGTCAGGTCGTTGGTGGGGCCCTGGTAGCCGCGAATCATGGCCTCGGCAACGCGCGAGCCCAGGTAGGGGTCTTCGCCGGCCCCTTCGGCCACGCGGCCCCAGCGCGGGTCGCGGGCAATGTCTACCATCGGCGAGTACACCCAGTTGATGCCATCGGCGGCCGATTCTTCGGCCGCAATGCGGGCGCTGCGCTCCAGGGCGCCCATGTCCCAGCTGGCGGCCAGCCCCAGCGGAATCGGGAAGATGGTGCGGTGCCCGTGAATAACGTCGTAGCCTAATATAAGCGGAATATGCAGCCGCGATTCCTGCACGGCCAGGGCTTGCAGCTTGCGGGCCGCCACCGGAGTATAGGTATTGAGTACCGCGCCCACCAGGCCCTTCTTGATGTTGGCGTCCACGTCCTTGCTCACCACCGGCCCGGTCACGTCGAAGCCCACCGAAACGAGGTTGAGTTGCCCAATTTTTTCCTCGAGCGTCATTTTTTGCATCAGGCTCGTTACGAACTGCTGCATTTTGGCGTCGGAGAGGGGAAGGGTGGGTTTGGAGGGAGCTTGGGCGTGGGCGCTGGCCAGGCTCAGGGCCACGAGCAGCGTGACCCCGAAGAGCGACTTGCGGTGTTTCATGAAAGGGTAGTTAGGAAATACTAAGCGGAAAGTTAGAGCAGTAGTTGGGTTGATAAAACTGCGTTTAGTGGTAGCTACGGCCATTTTACGCTGGTTAGTACCCTCGTACGGCATTGGGGCGTGTGCAGTAGCTGCTTGCCGACCGCAGCCTTTGGGCAATGCCGTTGCCGCAATGTGGCCGGCGTGTGCCTTAACCGTGCTTCCCATTGTGGAGTAGCCCGGTCAGAATTTAAACAGAAAGAAAAAGTAAAAAAAGCGCCCGGCCCCCGGCCGCAGTCCTCAGTCGGCTTTGCTGATGGCAGTACGGCTCAATACGCCGTTTTCGTTGATGGCTTCGATGGTAAAATAATACGGCCGGGTTTTGGCTATATCTTTAAAGATTTTATAATAAAAAATTTAAGATAATAAATATATTTTAAATTTTTAAGTGCCTGCCTCAGCCAGGCGCTGCACTTATCGGCAGCGGTACGCAGCACCACAAAATCCTTCCCTGCGGCCGGATGCCATCAAGAGCGACCTGGCCGTGGTTTACAAGCTGGTCTATGTGATGTATAAAACACTATAATTCAATGCTTTATTGCCTGATGTAACTGCCAGTCAGGATAATATCCTGACTGGCATCGCCTCCAGCTATGCCGACAAAGGCAGCTTGCCCGACGATTACGGCGAGGCTAAAAATATCGGCAAGCTCACGGCTACCTCTGCCAATGGCAATGTCAACAACGTCCGGAATGGGTATTTCCAGAGCGTGGCCGTGCTAACCCAGCGTTAAAGGGAGAATGAAAACGTAAAATAGCGTAGAAAACAGGCCAGGTGTAAATCCTTGTTTTCCTTTGAAAAGTAAAAAATGTGAGGTAGCGGGCTGCTTTTTTATTACCAAAATATCGATTCCTTCGTAAGCAGGCCAATAATTACTACGGGCTAGCTGCCCCACCTTTTACACACTTCTTTTCATATATGAGCGAATTCTCTTCCTCCCTCCGCCGGCTACTGCCAGGAGCGGTGCTGCTGGCCGCCGGGCTGAGTGCCACGGCAACCCAAGCCCAGACGCCCGACCGTAAAACGGCCATTGGGGCTAATGTTAGCCTGCTGCAATACCAAGGCAACCTCGGTGGTGATTTTGGGGTGATGCACTTCCCTGAGCAGGTAGGTGTGGGCGCGCATATCACTCGCTACCTGTCGCCGTCGTTCGATGTAAGCTTGCTCGGCAATTTCCAGAACTTTCGTTACGTCGCAGATGCAGCGCCGAAGGATGAGTTCAACGCCCGCATTGCCATGTTTGACCTGGGCTTGAAGCTAAAGCTCAACAATGGTAAGATTCTGAAGGAGGAATCATTCATTCAGCCTTACCTGATGGGCGGCGGCGGCTTCTTTGTCGCCAACAGCCGGGGCAACTACCTTACCTTCAACCAAAACCTGACGACCACGAGCGGCACCTTTTTCAACCAGGTGCGGCGCCCCGAAGTGTTTGGCCAGGCAGGCCTGCGTTTCCGTCTCTCGCCCGCAGTGGGGCTTGATGTAACCGCCAGCCAGCACTACGCCTTTACCGGCGATAATATCGATGTCGACAACTCGAGCAGCGGCAAGTATTATGACCGCTTTCTGGTGTATGGTGCTGGCCTGACGGTAGCATTGGGCAAAGCCAAGGATACGGACGGCGATGGCGTGCCCGACCGCAAGGACAAGTGCCCCAATACGCCCGCCGGGGTGAAGGTGGACGTCAACGGCTGCCCGGTTGACACCGACGGCGATGGCGTAGCCGACTACCAGGATAAGTGCCCCACCGTGAAAGGGCTGCCGGCCCTGCAGGGCTGCCCCGATGCTGACGGCGACGGCGTGGCCGACAACGACGACAAGTGCCCCAACACCCCGGCCGGCGTGCGCGTCGACGCCACGGGCTGCCCGCTCGATGCTGATGGCGATGGCGTGCCCGACTACCTCGACAAGTGCCCCGGCACTCCCTCGGGCGTGAAGGTGGATGCCACTGGCTGCCCGCTCGACCGCGACGGCGACGGCGTACCCGACTACCAGGACCGCTGCCCCGACCGCGCCGGCCCGGCCTCCAACAAAGGCTGCCCCGAGATTAAGGCCGAGGCCAAGAAAATCCTCAATGAGGCCACCAAGTACATCCAGTTCGACTTCGACAAGGCTACCCTGAAGCCGTCCTCGTATCCGAAGCTGCAGCAGATGGTGCAAATCATGAACGACTACCCGGATTATAGCCTCAGCATTGCCGGCCACACCGACAGCAAGGGCGATGATGCCTACAACCTGCGCCTGAGCTACGAGCGCGCCGCCTCGGCCCGCGCTTACATGCTGAGCAAAGGCATTCCGGCCGCCCGCATCGAGAGCCGGGGCTATGGCGAAACCAAGCCCATTGCCGACAACAAGACGGCCGCCGGCCAGGCCCTGAACCGCCGGGTGGACTTCGACCCCTTCCTGACCGGCGAGCCCAACGCGGCCGAAGTGAAGTACGGCCCGGCCCCGGCCGAGCCCACGGAGGCCGAGGTGAAAAAGGCGGCCACCAAAAAGGCTCCGGCCCGCAAAGCCCCCGCCCATAAGGCCCCGGTGAAGCGCAAGAAGTAAGCGCCCACCCGCCGCCCGTGCGGCTACCCTGAAAAGCAGCCCGCTCAGCTTGAGCGGGCTGCTTTTTTGTGGGTACTTCGCAAAGGCACTTATTGAATTAATTTTTTAATATATTCAATACGTTGATAATTTATAAAAATTATGTGATGAGCAACGCCGTTATCAGCGGGTTAGTAGCCACTTTTTTGACTGCTATTGAGTAATAATCCGTGGTGAACGCTGCCTATGGTCACCTTTTATTGCTGGCTAGCACCTTACTTGTGGCATGAAAAAACGCCATTTGCTGAGTGGGCTGCTGCCCGTGGTTGCTGTGATGCTACTGGCGGCGGCCCCGCCAGCTACAGTGCTGAGAAAAGTGCGACAGTATCGCCAGCAGCACGAGCACGAACTGCTGGCCGAATACTCGCGGCTGCTGGCCATCCCCAACGTAGCGGCCGATACGGCGGGGATGCACCGCACTGCCGCCACCATCGCGGCCATGATGCGCCAGCGCGGCATTGCCGATGTGCAGCTGCTTAAAGCTGCTTCACCTGCTGTGCCACCCGCCGTGTATGGCGAGGTTCGGGTTCCTGGTGCCACCCGCACCATCGTGTTTTATGCGCACTACGACGGTCAGCCGGTCAACCCGTCGCAATGGGCGGCGGGCCTCAGTCCTTTTCAACCTGTGTTGGCCAGTGGCTCACTGGCGAAAGGAGGAGCCCTGCTGCCCATGCCTGCGCCGGGCACGCCGCTTAACTCCGACTGGCGTCTCTACGCCCGCGGCAGCTCCGACGATAAGGCCGGCGTAATGGCCATCATTTCGGGCTACCAGGCACTGGCCCAGAGCGGCATCAGGCCTACGGTGAACCTAAAGTTCTTTTTTGAGGGTGAGGAAGAGGCTGGTTCGCCCCACCTGGCCGAACTGCTGGCCCGGCACCGGGCCTTATTGCAATCCGACCTCTGGATAATCTGTGATGGGCCAGTCCACCAGTCGGGCCGCAAGCAGGTAGTATTTGGTGCCCACGGCGATGTGAATGTGGCGCTCACTGTGTACGGGCCCCGGCGCCCGCTGCACAGCGGGCACTATGGCAACTGGGCCCCCAACCCGGCTATGGCGCTGGCCCGCCTGCTGGGCTCTATGAAAGATAGCACCGGCCGCGTCACTATTGCGGGCTTCTACGACGACGTGGTGCCGCTTACTGCCACCGAGCAGGCCGCCCTGCGCCGTATCCCTATTATCGACGATGACATTCGGCGCGAGCTGGGCTTTGCCCGGCCCGACGGCCAGGGGCAGTCGCTGGTCGAGCTACTCAATCAACCCTCGCTGAATATTAATGGGATGCGAAGCGCCAATGTGGGTCCGCAGGCAGCCAACGTTATTCCCACCACGGCCGAAGCAGTGCTGGATTTACGTCTGGTGCTGGGCAACGACTACCAGCGGCAGATTCAGAAAGTAGTGCGGCACATTGAGCACCAAGGCTTTTTCGTAACGCACGCCGAGCCTACCGATGCCGAGCGGGCACAGTACCCGCGCCTGGTGCGGGTGGTGCCTGCTACCGGCTACAATGCCCAGCGCACGCCTATGGATTCGCCCCTGGCCGGACGCGTGGTGCAGGCGGTGCAGAGTACCGTAACGGAGCCGGTGGTGCTATTGCCCACCTCCGGTGGTAGCCTGCCGCTCTATGTATTCAAACAAGAGCTGGGTACAACTACGCTAACCGTGCCCGTTGCCAATTACGATAACAATCAGCACGCTGAAAACGAAAATATCCGGTTGGGTAATCTTTGGGATGGCATTGAGACAATGGCCGCGCTTATGACGATGAAGTAAGCAGCGGGCCACGGAGGAGGAGCTGTTTTTTAATTTTTGAAGCTGGCCTGCGGCAGGTGGCTCCACACTGCTAACCTGGGAACACTGGGCAGCGCTGGCATCTGCTCACAGACCAGCACCAGCGCCTGCCCTGCGGCTATCCACAATAATTATTCAGTAATAGCCACTTAGCGCATCAGCGACTAGCAGCTGGGGCAGTTTGTGTCGTACTTTTAACCCCGCTTAAATCTAGTACATACTGATACGACCTTTACTCAATGCGTTTGCCTGCGATTTTCCTGGTTGCCTTAGCGCTGCTAAGTAGCCATTTTGTGTACGCTGCTACCTGGGATGAGCCCTGGCAGGAAACAGTTATAAAAGAATCCGGCTCGTTTGTGCTGGCCCGCGTAACCACCTTTGACCCCAAAAAAGGCGCTATTATAAATGTATTGCGTACCCTGGCCGGCGCGCCGCTGGCCGGTCCGGTCGAGGTTTCGGGCTTTTACAGCCTGCACCTGTGCAATGAAGCGGGAGAGGAGGCCGGGTTCCGGTTTGAAGGAATTGACTCTTGCTATGTCTTTTTGCAGAAAACGGCGGCCGGCTATGCCATTGCCACGCCCACCTCGGGCTTTGCGGCGATAAAGCACAGCAAGGTAGCGGCTACCTACCGGCACAGCTACCACCAGGCGCTGGTGCCGCAAAGCGTGTACGAGCCTACCATGACGGCTATTTTTCAGCATTACCACGGGCAGCCGTACGATGCGGACTATATCAATAAGTTTGTAAGCAGCACCCTGGCCCTGGCACCGGCCCGGCGCAACTCGGCCGAGCAGGCCACCTTCTTTCTGCAGCACGTAGCCCTCGAAACCACGTATCACCTGGGCCTGACGACCTATTGCACCGCCATTCTGCCATTTCTGCGCGATACCACCAATTTTCACGCGCAGGTTTCGGCTACCCGGGCCCTGGCGGCCACGGCTACCCCCGAAGCCAAGCAGCAGCTTATCAAAGTACTTACCCGCAAAAGCGACCGCGACTTTGTAAAAGTGCAGGCCGTGTGGACCCTCGCCGCGTATCACCCTACCGAACTCAAGCACGAGCTGGCCAAAATTGCCAAGGGAGCCTCGGCCCAAAGCAATGGCTTTGGCGGCAACGACATGGACCCGCGCAGCTGCACCCAGATACCGACCGTGAAAGAGGCGCTGGATGCCCTGGTGGCCCAGCTCTGACGCAGCACTTTACCCAGGCGTAGCGGGCAATTAAGCTGCCAGGAGCGCCAGCCCGAGCGGGTCATTTTACCGACAAATACCGCCCGGTAGTTATTACCCAGAAGGAAACAGAGCGCTTTCAGCCACCCAGCAGCTGGCGCATTTCCTGCGCATTGCCAATGGCCGAGCCACCGATATCATTATTAAAGTACAAATACGCCTGCTCTACGCCGGGCGTAGCGGCTACCGCGCTGGCATAGCGCCGAAGCGCCTCGGTAGGGTAGGGCGAGGCGTAGAGGTCGGGCACGCCGTGGAAGCGGTAGTAGAGCGTAGGGGTAGTGGCAAGTACGGTATCAGGTAGCAGGGGGTGGCTTTGGCCCGAAAAGCCGATGCCGCGCTGGCGCAGCGCTTCGTACACCTCCTCGCGCCACCAGCTGGCGTGCCGAAACTCCAGCACGTTGACGAAAGATGGGTCGAGGCAGTCGAGAATGCGGGTGAGGCGGTCGGGCTCGTAAGCCATGCGCGGCGGCAGCTGAAACAGCACCGGCCCCAGCTTTTCGAGCAGGCCCCGGCCCGCCGTAGCGTAAAAATCGCCGAGCAGCTGGCCTACGCCGTGAAACTGCTTGTAGTGCGTGATAAGCTGCGGAGCTTTCAGGGCAAACTGAAAACCGGCCGGACTCTGCGCGTACCAGTTTTCCAGAAACGACAGCTGCGGAAACCGATAGAAAGTAACGTTCAGCTCCAGCGTGCTGAAATGCTGGCTATAAAACTCAAACCAGCGGCGCATGGGGAGCTTTTCAGGGTAAAAAACACCGCGCCAGTGCCGGTAGTGATAGCCCGAGCAGCCGATATGATAAGTCATAATTATAATATGATATATTTAAAATATATTTTGCCTGGCTGGCCCGCTACCTTTCCAGCGCGCACACCTGCTGCCAGATGGCCTCATTTACCGGAATGCCCTGCGCCAGATTAGCCGTGCGCGTAGCCAGCGACTGCTCGCCGGGGTAAAAGATGCCGGTGCTGCCGGGGCCGGACGGGCTGCTTTTGGTAAACTGCAATATATGCTCGATAACTTCTTGGTGCAGTGCTGGTTGCCGGATGGCGATAAAGCACTGCGATACGCCGCTTTCCTGCCCGGCCTGGGTGATATCGGCCGTAGAGCGGCCCCCGCTGAGCGCGGCCAGCACCACGTCAAGCATCAGCGCCAGTCCCGAGCCTTTCCAGAAGCCGATGGGCGCGCCGCGCTGCGAGGTCATAATGGCCCCGGCATCGGTGGTGAGGTGGCCGGCCTGGTCGTAGCCGCCGGGCACGGGCAGCGGCTCGCCGGCCGCCGCATACGTGCTCATCTTACCGAACGAATATTGTGAAATGGCCATATCGAGCACGAGGTGGCCGCCGGGGCGCGGCACGGCCAGTACCAGCGGGTTGTTGCCAAGCCGGGCGTCGGTGCCGCCCCAGGGCGTTACGTTGGCAATGGTGTTGGTAAAGCAGAGGCCGATGCAGCCGCCTTCGGCGGCCTGCCAGCCGTAGCTGCCGCCGCGCATCCAGTGGTTGGTATGGCGCAGCGCTACGCAGCCGATGCCGTGCGCCTGGGCCAGCTCGATGGCGCGGGCCATGCCGGCGGCGGCATTGGTGGGGCCGGGGCCATAGTGGCCGTCCCAGCGCTCAACCAGGCCGTTGGCTTCCAGTAGTTCGGGCTCGGCCCCAGGCCGTACCAGGCCGGCCCGGACGTGGCCCACGAAAGTAGGAAAGCGGTTGAGGCCGTGCGTGTACACGCCATCGCGGCTATTGTCGGCAAACAGCGTGGCGCACTGCCCGGCCTTGGTGGGCTCAAAGCCGAGCGCCAGCAGCACACGCTCAAATTCTTGTCGAAGCTGTAAGTAAGGGATGCGCATAGGAGTAGCTTTACGGAAAATACGGCTGAGCGATGGACGGCTATAGTTGCCCGTTCGGTTTGGCCCTGGGCTCTTCACCGTGATGAAAAAACAACAGCTTACCCGTTGCCTGCTCGGAGCTTTAGCCGGCGTGGCAGTAGCC
Source organism: Hymenobacter baengnokdamensis (assembly GCF_008728635.1). Lineage (NCBI taxonomy): Bacteria > Pseudomonadati > Bacteroidota > Cytophagia > Cytophagales > Hymenobacteraceae > Hymenobacter > Hymenobacter baengnokdamensis. The sequence continues at coordinate 2,148,629 of NZ_CP044285.1, forward strand.
ATCAGCGGCCGTGCGCAAACTGCACCCGCCTTTACGCCGGCCGTGCAGGCCTTTATCAAAGTAAATGCCCCGGTGGTAGCCCTCACCGATGCCAAGGTTATGGATGGCACCGGCCGGCCCGCGCTGCTGCACCAAACCGTGGTGCTGCGCAATGGCCGCATTGAGCAGGTGGGCAGCGCCAAAAAGGTGAAAGTGCCGGCCGGGGCCGAGGTCGTCAATTGCACCGGCAAAACGCTGATTCCTGGCCTGGTGATGCTGCACGAGCACCTCTACTATACCATGCCGGCGGGCGGGTTTTTTAATATTGCCCAAATGCCCTATTCGTTTCCGCGCCTGTATCTGGCCGGGGGCGCTACCACCATTCGCACGGCTGGCAGCATCGAGCCGCAAACCGATTTGGCCCTGAAGCGCCTTATCAGCGAAGGGAAATTTATTGGCCCCGATATGGATGTAACTGCGCCCTACATGGAGGAGCCGGGCATGGATATTCCGGCCCTGAACACCGTGAAAGGCCCCGAAGATGCTGCCGCGAGCACAAAGTTCTGGGCCGATAAGGGCTGCACATCATTTAAGATGTACATGCACGCCACCCGCGCCGACCTGGCCGCCGTGGTGCGCGAGGCCCACGCCCGCCACCTCAAAGTAACCGGGCATCTCTGCGCCATTACCTACCGCGAGGCCGCCGAAACGGGCATCGACAACCTGGAGCACGGCTTTATGGCCAGCTCCGATTTTCTGACCGGCAAAGTGGCCGATGCCTGCGACTACCCGGCTGCCCACCAGGCGTTGCAGCGCCTGCCCCAGAACAGCCCGGCCATGACCGACCTTATCAAGCTGCTCATTAGCAAGCACGTAGCGCTTACCTCTACGCTGCCCGTGTTTGAGCCCTACACCGGCCGCGAGGTGGTGCTGGGCGGCGGCCTGGCGGCGCTGGTGCCCCAGCTGCAAGAGCGCGAAACCGCCACCTGGAACGCCAGCCAGGGCAAAGACTCGGCCAGCGTGTCGCTGTTCAAAAAAGAGCAAGCCTGGGAAAAGCAGTTTTACGATGCCGGCGGCCTGCTCGTGGCCGGCACCGACCCCACCGGCGCGGGCCGTACCATTGCCGGCTACGCCAACCGCCGCCAGGTTGAGCTGCTGGTAGAGGGCGGTTTCACGCCGCTGCAAGCCATCAAGATATGCACCCTGAATGGGGCCATCTACCTGGGCCGCGACCGCGAAATTGGCACCATCGAAGCCGGCAAGCAGGCCGACCTGGTGCTGGTCAACGGCGACCCCGAAAAGGATATTCGCCAGCTGCGCCAGATGGAAATCGTGTTCAAGCAGGGCGTCGGCTTCGACTCGCCCAAGCTGTTTGAGTCGATGAAGGGCAAGGTTGGTCTGAACTAGCTATCCCGGTTTAAAACAGGATAGCTTTGGGTTATTGCGAATGAAAAAACTGCTTGCCTTACTGCTGGCGCTGATACTGCTTGGCGCAGCCGCTGCCCAGGCGCAGAAAGCAAAAACTCACGGCCAGCTGCCACCGGCGCGCTGGCCGGCGGCCAAAGCCACTACCTGGTATAGCACCCAGGCATGGCTGGCCGGCGCCAACTTCATTCCCAGCACGGCTATCAATCAGCTGGAGATGTGGCAGGCGGCTACTTTTGACCCGCAAACCATTGATAAAGAGCTGGGTTGGGCCGAAGGTATTGGCTTCAATACCATGCGGGTATTTTTGCACAGCCTGGCCTGGAAGCAGGACCCGGCCGGCTTTAAAAAGCGGGTGAGCGACTACCTGGCGATTGCCGATAGGCACCACATGCAGACCATCTTCGTGTTTTTCGACGACTGCTGGAACAAAGACCCGCAACCCGGCCGGCAACCGGCACCCAAGCCGGGCATTCACAATTCGGGCTGGATGCAGGACCCCGGCGACCCCGCCTCGCGCGACTCGGCCACCTTTATGCAGCTGCGGCCCTACGTAACGGATGTGCTCACCAGCTTTGCCCACGATAAGCGCGTGCTGCTCTGGGATTTGTATAATGAGCCCGGCAATAGCAACAAGGGGATGGCGTCGCTGCCGCTGCTGCGCAATGTCTTTGCCTGGGCCGCAGCCGTGCGCCCCGACCAGCCGCTGAGCGCGGGGCTGTGGAACTGGGAATTCGAGGCGCTTAACGCTTTTCAGGCGCTGCATTCCGACGTTATCACCTACCATGACTACGACGAGGCCCCCGCCCACCAGCGCGTTATCGACCTGCTGGCCACGCATGGCCGGCCGCTGCTGTGCACCGAGTACATGGCCCGGCCCCGCAACTCGCGCTTTACCACCATTTTACCCTTGCTCAAGAGCCACCACGTGGCGGCCATCAGCTGGGGGCTGGTGGCGGGCAAAACCAACACCAAATATGCCTGGGATACGCCCCTGGCCGATGGCAGCGAGCCCGCTGAGTGGTTTCACGAGGTGTTCCGCCCCGAGGGCACGCCTTACCGCCGGGATGAAACCGACTTCATTCGAAAAATGACTGGCAACTAGTTAACCGGCGGCCGGCAGACTGGCCTCGTACGTATCGGCAAACTTAAATTCTTCGAGCCAGTAATCGGAGCTGATGACGTCAAATACCACGCTGCTGGCTGTCTTTTCGCTGGCGCTGAGCTGCCACAGAATGGCGGGTGCTTCGGCAAACTCGCCGCCCGCCAGCTGTTCGCCGAACAAGCGATGCAGCAGGGCGCGGTCTGATAAGCCCGGCGCGAGCAGGCGCAGCAGAGTAGCTGCGGGCTCATGGTCGAGCAGGGCCAAATCGGCCGGGTTGGCTGCGGTGACCTTTACCTTAAACTCCACCGCCTGCGGATGCGGAAATTTACCGTTGTAAGCCTCGTAAAGCAGTTGCGTGGCGTTGAAAAAGCCTTGGTGCAGCGCAAAATTGGGATTTTCTTCCCAAAGCTTTTCGGTTTGCAGCTGGTGGGCGAGCTGGTCAAACTGGCCCTTGGTGAGCTGGTCGGCAAAGAGATAGGTAAGCACTGTTTCGGCCGCGGCGGCGGGCTCCAGGTCGGTAAGCGCCAGCTGGCACATCTCCTTCAGCTCGGCGGGCGCAATGGCCTCGGGGCTGTCAAAATCGAGCTGGGTAAGCAGGGCCAGGTAGTCGGCCGCCTGCCAGGCGTGGGGCAATTCGGAAAGGTGCTGAAAGGAAAGTCGTTCGAGAGTGAAAGTTGACATCAGGAAATGGAAAATGAGAGGGTGCCCGTTGCTGTTTACGCGCCTGCCACGTTACTAACCGGAATTCAGCTCGCCAAAAATTTACTCTTTAAACCATGAAGCCTTTCCTGTTACTGTTGCTCGTGCTGGCCGGCGCGGCCATTACCACTCAATCGGCCGTGAACAGCCAGCTGCGCGGCGCTTTGCACAGCGTAGGCTGGGCAGTTTTTATTTCTTACCTGGGCGGCAGCCTGGTGGCCGGGGCGCTCCTGCTGCTCACGCGCACGCCGCTGCCCGCCCTGGCCGAGCTAGGTAGCCTGAAATGGTATTACTGGACGGGCGGCCTGCTCGGAGTGGGCTACGTGCTGACTATTACGTTCTCGCTCCAGCGCGTGGGCGCGGCCAGTCTGTTTGCCCTCGTGGTAGCCGGGCAGCTGCTGACGGCGCTGCTCTACGACCAGCTTGGCGTGCTTAATCTGTCGCGCAGCCCGTTATCAAGCAGCAAGCTAGCGGGCGTAGCTTTGCTGGTGCTGGGGGCTTACCTGCTGAATCGTAAGTAGTCAGCGCAGCCAGCCGCCACTGCCAGCCGACATTAAACCAGCATGAAAACGTTTTGCCTGACGGCCATGAGCAGAAGAATACTACACCTGTTTTTGCTGCTGGCTTTTGCCAGCGTTGCCCGGGCGCAGGCAGTGGAGAAGCTTGCCGCCGACTACCTGGCCGGCTACCAGCAGCTCCGGATACCGCCGCTGGACTTTGACTACCAGCTAAATCTGCGGCAGATTCCGGCCAGGGTCAACCTGCAGCGCCAGCAGGCTTTCTTTCTGGCAGTGCAGCACCGCCTGGCCGGGATAAAGCCCGCCGGCCTGCGCCTCGCCGAGCGGATTACCCTCGACCACCTCCGCTACGAAACGGCGCAAAACCTGCGGCGAGTGGCGCTCGAAATGGCTTTTCAGGAAGCGGGCGGCCGGGTGCCGACAACGGGCCTGGCCGCGCTGCCCAATCATTCGGCCTGGTATGCGCTCTATGCCCGCCAGTACACCAGCACGCCGCTGCCGGCCGATGCGCTGTTCACCTTTGGCCAGCAGCAGGTGAAGCGGGTGCAGGATGAAATTCGCCGCCTGCGCCGCCAGATGGGCTACGCACAGGACAGCGCCGGCTTTTACCGCTACCTCAGCTCCGAAAAGTTCTTGCTTACCGATTCAACGCAGATTCTGGCCCGCTACCGCGTTATCGAGCGCCAGATTAAGCGGCGCCTGCCGGTGCTGTTTGCCGATACGGCCGTGCCGTACCTGCGCATTCGCCCGTGGCCGGGGGCTACGGCAGCCATGCCGCCGGGCATCTATCAGCCGGGGTGCTACGAGTTTAATTTTGCTACCGGCCGCCACAATATCCGGGCGATGGAGTGGATTTTTGAGCACGAAGGTATTCCGGGCCACCACTACCAGGCGTCGATGCAGCGGCGTACCCGGCCCTATTCGCCGCTCAGTGCCAGCACCTTTTATTCGGGTAATGCCGAAGGCTGGGGCTGCTACGTCGAGTACCTGGGCAAGCAGCTGGGGCTTTATCAGCAGCCCGAGGCTGAGCTGGGTAAGTGGGAGTGGGACCTCGTGCGCTCGGCCCGCGTGGTGCTCGACGTGGGCATTCATGACCGGGGCTGGACCCATGCGCAGGCGTTGGCTTACTGGCAGGCCAACGTGCCGGGTCAGGACGATATCGCCGAGCGCGAAATCAACCGCGTCACCACCTGGCCCGGCCAGTGCCTGAGCTATAAGGTAGGGGCCCAGCGCATTGAGGACATGAAAGGCCGGCTTGCGCGCCGGCCCGGCTTCGCTATCCAGCGGTTTCATGCCGCGTACCTGGCCTTGTCGCGCCTGCCGCTAGAGGTAGTCGAGCGCCATATCGAGGAAGTATATGATTCGCTGAATATAAAAAGCTGATTCAGAAGTTTCCATCTTAAGGCTTATCAACTGCGAGCGTCGCGCCGTCGTTAAGAAGTTGTTTGAGTTAAACTTTGAGGTCAGCAGGCGGATGTAGAGACGCATCTTTGCGTCTGGACGTTGAACGATACCTGGAGCATACTTTTCTTACGGCGCAGACACCGAGACGCAAAGCTGCGTCCGACCTATTTTGGCCGACTCAAACTGCTTCTAAGGAGCCAGCAGCGCCTGCATTTGCCGGGCGTTTTGCACGCCCACGCCGCCGATACCATTATTAAAAAATAGGTATACCTGCTGCGCATTTTTGGCGGCTTTTACCTCGGCCGCAATTCGGGCCAGAAAATCAGGGCTGTAGGACGATTTATATAGCTCGGGCACGCCGTGAAAGCGGTAGTACAGCACCGGCGTGTTGGCCACCACCTCATCAGGAAGCTCCAGCGGCGCGGGGTAGCTTTGGCCCACGAAGGCAACACCGTGCCGGGTAAGCAGGCGCTGCGGCTCGGCTTCCCACCAGCTTGGATGTCGAAACTCCGCTACGTTGGTAAAGCTCGGGTCGAGGCTTTCGACAAGGCGCTGGGCCAGCTCGTCGCTGTACCCGGCTTTGGGCGGCAGCTGAAACAGCACTGGTCCCAGCTTATCGCGCAGCCCTTCGCGCACCGTGCCGTAAAAATCAGCCAGAATGGGCTGGGCATCGGCGTTGAACTTCTTATAGTGCGTAACCAGGCGCGGCGCTTTTACCGAGAAACGGTAATCGGCCGGACTTTGGTCATACCAGGCTTCAAACGCTTTGAGCGTCGGCATCCGGTAAAAAGTAACGTTCAGCTCCAGGGTATTAAACTGCGAGCAGTAGTAGGCAAACCACTTGCGCGGCGGCAGCTCGGGCGGGTAGAACACGCCTTTCCAGTCGCGAAACGAAAACCCGGAGCAGCCGATGTAATTGACAGGAACAGGCATGTGCTAACGTATGAGAGCAAACAACTTACGAGCTGCACGAAAGCGTAGCGCTGACGGGCTTGTTACTGGCCCAGTCGGGCCGCCGGGCTGCCAGTGCTTCGTGCTCGGGGTGCTCGTCGAAAGGCGTTTTCAGCACACGAAACAGCGTTTCGAGCGGGGTGAGGTCACCGGCTTCGGCCGCCTCAATAGCCTGCTGGGCGAGGTAGTTGCGCAGCACATACTTGGGGTTGGCGCGCAGCATCCCGAGCTGAATGGCTTCGGGGCTACCAGCTTCCTGCCGCAGGCGCTGGGCGTAGCGGGCCAGCCAGTCCAGCAGCCCCTGGTCCGGGCCGGGCGCGGGCAAATAAGCTGCCTTTGCCAGCAGCTCGGAAAAAACTTCGGCTTCGTTGGTGCCGGGTGCTAGCAGCGCCGGCACCAGCCGGGAAAGCTGGCGGAGGAAAATCGTCATGTCTACCGCCGGCCCGGCCAGCGCGGCCGGCAGCGCTTCGGTGAGGGCGCGGTCGGGGGCCGGGTTGTGGGGCGTGAGGCCGAGCTTCGCTAGCAGCAGCTCGTGTTGCGAGGCGGCCAGCGTATCGGCATATACCGTAAGGGCGGGGCGCAAGGCCTGAGCGTCGGCTACGAGCGGCACCAGGGCCTGGGCCAGCGCCATCAGGTTCCACAGCGCTACGCGCGGCTGCTGCCCGAAGGCGTAGCGGCGCGAGCCAAAGTCGGTGGTGTTGGGCGTCCACTCGGGGTCGTAGGGCTCCAGCCAGCCGTAGGGGCCGTAGTCGATGGTGAGCCCCAGCACCGACATATTATCGGTGTTCATCACGCCGTGCACAAAGCCTACCGTCATCCAGTGCGCCACCATCACGGCCGTGCGCCGCGCTATTTCCTCAAACCAGCGTACGTACACCTCCTCCGAAGGCGCACCCAGCTCGGGGTAGTGGTGGCGGATAGTATAATCGGCCAGTGCCCGCAGGTTATCGACCTCGGCGTGGGCCGCCAGCAGCTGAAAGCTGCCGAAGCGAATAAAAGTAGGCGCTACCCGCGCCACAATGGCCCCCGGCTCGGGCGCCGCATTGCCGTTGTAAAATATGTCGCGCATCACCTCATCGCCAGTGCTCACCAGGCTCAGCGCCCGCGTGGTGGGCACGCCCAGGTAATGCATGGCTTCGCTGCACAAAAACTCGCGCACCGACGAGCGCAGCACCGCCCGGCCGTCGGCCCGGCGCGAGTAGGGGGTAGGCCCGGCGCCCTTCAGCTGAATTTCCCAGCGCGAGCCGTCTAGGGCGGGCACCTGGCCCAGCGAGATGGCCCGGCCATCGCCGAGCTGCCCCGCCCAGTTGCCAAACTGGTGCCCGCCGTAGCGCGCCGCAAACGGCTTCATGCTCGGGGTGAGAATATTACCCGCCAGAATAGCCACGGCCGCGCCGCGCTCAGCCGGTTTTTCGAGGCCCAGGTACTCGGCCAGCTCCTCAGACCACGCCAGCAGGCGCGGCTCCCGCACGGGCGTAGGGGCTACCCGCGAGTAGCAATACCCCGGCACCTGCCGCGAGCCGCTGGTGCCCGAGGCTTCGCCGCGCAGCTCCTCTACAAAAGGGTTTTCAAAGGTTATTTCGTCAAGCTGAACAGCAGGCATAAGGTCGGGGTTTATATAGTGAATGTACTATGTATTGGCGGCCCTGGGGTTGCCTGCCTGGTTGCAAACGTGGCGCTGCAAGGCTTGTTTCAGCCCTTTTGCTCGCTGCGCCTTTTGGCTGGCCCCAATTGACAAGGATAAGGTCCTGGCTGCTTACTGGCTTGTACGCAGCCGGCCAAACCGCGGCAGTAACCCCGGCCCGGCGCTAGCTTCGCAGCCCATGACAGTACACTGGACTACCAAGCCCTTCGATACGCTCACCCTGACGGAGCTTTATGCGCTGCTCCAGCTTCGCAGCGAGGTGTTTGTGGTGGAGCAAACCTGCCCTTTTCTCGATATTGATGGCCACGACCAGGCTGCTTACCACCTGCTCGGGCGCACCGCCTCCGGCGAGCTGGCGGCCTATGCCCGGCTGTTTGCCGCCGGCCGCAGCTACGCGCAGGTGAGCATCGGCCGGGTCGTGACTGCGCCGCGCTACCGCCGCGCTGGCCTGGGCCGGCAGCTGATGAGCCAGGCCATTGCCGAGTGCGCCGCGCTGTTTGGGGAGCAGCCCATCAAAATAGGTGCGCAGTGCTACTTGCAGGCTTTTTACGAGAGCCTGGGCTTTGTGCAGCAGGGCGAGCCTTACCTGGAAGATGGTATTCCGCACCAGTATATGCTGCGGGCGTAGGCTCAGCGCTTCCGACGCGCACAAGTAGCCCGGCGCTGCCAATTGCGCGTATAGCAGCCGGAAAGCCGCGCAAAACCTCGGGCGGCCAACCTTCTCCCCTTGATAAAGCCAACCCCCGCTACCCGCCTCGACTCGCCAGTCGGGCCCGCTACCATTGTGCTGGCTGGCGCTACCGGCGACCTGGGTCAGCGCATCGCGCAGGCGCTGCTCGCCCACGGAGCCCGCGTGCGGGCCCTCGTTCGCCCCGGCAATACCAGGCCGGAAGTTGCCGCTCTGCGCGCGCAGGGAGTGACCATCGTGGAGGTCGATTTCACCAGCGTTCCCGCCCTCACGCAAGCCTGCGCGGGGGCCGCCTGCGTAGTATCGGCCCTCTCCGGCCTGCGCGACGTGATTGTGGACACCCAGACGCGGCTGCTCGAAGCAGCCGTAGCGGCCGGCGTGCCCCGCTTTATTCCGTCCGATTTCGCCATCGACTTCACCAGGCTCCCCGAAGGCTCCAACCGCAACCTCGACCTGCGCCGCGAGTTCGGCCGCCGGCTCGACCAGGCGCCCATCCGGGCCACGTCGGTCCTCAACGGCATGTTTATGGAGTTGCTCACCGGGCAGGCTCCGGTGGTGCTGTTCAAAATCAAGCGGGTGCTTTACTGGGGCTCGGCCGACCAGCCGCTTGACTTCACCACCATCGACAATACGGCCGCTTTCACGGCCGCCGCTGCCCTCGACCCCACCACGCCCCGCTACCTGCGCGTGGCCGGCGAAGTGGCCAGCATCCGCGACTTGCAGCGGGCGGCCACCGAGGCCACCGGCCAGCGCTTTCGCCGGCTGCGCGCCGGTGGCCTGTGGCTGCTGAAGCTGATGATTCGGGTAACGCGCCGCCTGGTGCCGGCTCCCAACGAAGTATTTCCGCCCTGGCAGGGCATGCAGTACCTGCACAACATGTTTACCGGCCTGCCCAGGCTCACGCCGCTGGACAACAGCCGCTATCCCGATATCCGCTGGACTTCGGTGCGCGAGGTGCTGGCGGCGCGGAAGTAGTTTGCAGCCGGTACGCTGGCCCCAAACCCACCGCAAGCCCCAGCTGCTTGCTACCCGCACCAACGCGGCTGCGCAGCGCACAACTACTTCTCATTTCAGTAATTTTTTATGAAATCCTTCCTGTTTCTAGCCGGCCTCTTTGCCTGCGGTACCAGCGCCGCGCTGGCCCAAACCGTATTGCCATCGGGGGCCGTGGCGCCCGCCGGTTCCGTGGTGACTCCATCCGGGGTGCTCGTATCGCCGGCTACGGTGCCGGGCAGCCAGCCCCTGAGCACGCCCGCCACGCGCGATGGCGGCAGCCCCCGCGCCCCGCGCCACGACGAGAAAGTGCCTGGCCTGGACCGCCAGGACCGCAAGCAGCTGCGGAAAATGGGTAAGATGCATTATACATCCGATGCGGAGAAGCAGGGCGGGAAAAAATAGCGGCCAGCGCCGCCTCGCCCCGTATGCAGCGACAACAGGCCAGCTGCGGAATCAGGGCCTGGGGCTGGCGCGTCGGATAAAAGCGGCTAGGGTATTCGGTTTCACAGTCAGTGTACGGCTAGCAAGTAGCGCGGACTTTTAGTCCGCGAGTGCTAACATGTCGTGCTCGCGGACTAAAAGTCCGCGCTACTATTCTGCCAGTTCGAAACTGCGCTAGATGCGTTTTTAGCAAAATCCAACTACGCTCTTAGGCTTAACGCAGTCTATACCGTTGCTGAGGGGCAGCTGTTTTGCCGTAGCTTGCCATAGTATATAAATACACCCGCCAATGACGCTGATTGAAGTAGAATTCCCTGACGAGGATGCCGTGTTTATGCTGGAGCTGCTGGAACGAATGCCCGGTGTCCGCATACGGCCACCCGCTACCGCCGCCGAAGCCGCCGAGCGGCAGCGCATCGCCGAGTTTCGCCAGCGGCTGTACCACAGCTATGGCAAAGACCCGCTGGCCGAGGAAGGCAGTAAGGCGTAGCGTTTCCGAATGGAGGCTTAAAGTATTCCGTAGTAACTTGTTGGGGCCCTAGCGGCTCGCCATAACTTGAGTTACCTGTCACGGTTTTGGCTTCACTTACTCGCACCCACTGCGTTGATTTTGGAAATTGCCGAGCCCGCCGTAGTGTTTCGTAGTATCCCGATTTAATTTATCCGCCATGCAGCCGCACGTCTTATCCTTCGAAACCAGTAATGAACAGGCTATTCAGGAACTGATGAGCCTGGCGCACCGCCTAGGGGTTAAGGTGTCGGAAACGACGGCTTCTACTAATCGCCAAGCCGATGTCGCCCGCCGCGCCGCGCTGTTTCGCTCCCTTTTTGGGGCTTGGCAATCGGAGGGTGAAACCGGCGACGACCTCAACCGCCTGTTGCAGGCGGCCCGCTATACTGAGCAACGCGATATCGAGCTATGAGCCCGCGCTACTTGCGCAATAATAGTAGCTGCGGGCTTTAGGTGCATGAATGAAAAATACAGCCTTCAACGTTAGTTTAGCCAGATGAAAATTGATGTTCAATTAGAGTTTCCCGCTGAGCAGGCCGCGGTGGCACTTGAATGGCTCCAGAGCCTGCCCGACGGCCTAGTGGCGCATTTTGAAGGCCGAAGGAAACGGGAGGCAGTAGCTACCCCAGCAACTGAAGAACTCTCGGAAGCCGAGCAGCACGCGCTGCTTGACCAAGTATTTGGCTCCTGGCAACAGGAGGAAGGCGAAGAAGACCTGTTGAGCCAGATTTACGGTGGGCGGCACGACGCTCCCCGCGAGGTGAACCTATGACGGCTTACTTACTCGATACGAACAGCTGCGTTCACATCATCGCAAGTTTGACTTGGCTGCTCGCTTGAAGCGCGCTGGTATCGCCAATTGCTACCTGAGTGAACTGACGGTGGCCGAGTTACTGTACGGTGTAGCCAATAGCTCTCCCACGCACCAATTGGCGAATCGGCAGCGCCTCGCGGAGTTCCGGCGGCTGTTTGCTGGGAGGCTTCTATCCCTCTCCGATTCGTTGGAAACCTACGCCCAGCAGAAAGCCCACTTGAAACGAATTGGCCGCCTACAAGGCGAGTTCGACATGCTAATTGGCAGCGTAACGGTGGCGCACGGCTTAACGCTGGTTACGCGTAGCACCCGTCACTTTTCCGATATGGTTAGTATCGTGTTGGAAGATTGGGTGCAGGAGTATGAGGACGGGCAGCAGTCTACCGCCACCCCCTAGCGCCCGCTGCGCCGGGAGAGGCTCTATTTGCTGGCTCGTCATGGTGCCAGCGGATATTTGAAGTTTCCTGAATAGCTTGCGCACAATGTGTACTACAGTACAAGCAGATTAAAGCAGGTGATGTAAATAAACTTATGAAATATCTAGCTTCTATAGAGGGTGCGCTAAATTCAGTTGAGCAAGATTATATTCTTGTTCCAGCTATTCATAATGTAGATGGTCTGAGCCGGGAACGTGTATTTTGTTATGAGTTGTATCATCAAACGCGGAAAAAACTTCGCACGAAAAAGATAATTATTCATGGCGAGCTTGATAAAAGCGGATATCCTGATTTCAATAATGAGAAACCAGATTTTGTATTTCATAAGCCTGGGTCTGATGCCCATAACGCTGTCGCATTAGAGGTAAAAGTTGAAATTGAGCTATTAAACATTCAACGTGATTTAGATAAGCTGTTTCGGTTTGTGAGAAATTATCATTATATGTCAGCGGGACTAATTATTGTTGGAATTGATACTGAAGTGATAAAAAGAGTATTAGGCTCATTATTTATTGCCTATAGAGAGTGGCCGGATTCTGAAAAGATTTTTCTTTTATTCTTACCAAGAAGCGGTAATTGTAATAATTCTGTTTCTTTAAAACACTTCGTTTTGTCATGAAAATTAATGTAGCATTAATTAGCTTATTTGCACTGTTTGTAATGTCGTGTTCAAAAGACCATAAATTGGAGGATAAAGACCTCTCTGGAATTTGGACAGTGAAAAAAGTTGTTTGCTACCTTAACGGCAAAGAAGTTACATCATTTCCAGCTAAAGATGGAGATGGTGGATACGCTGGTTCTACTACTAACCCTGCACTACTAAAGTTTACAAAATATGGTGAGTTAGTATTTAGTGGCGGTTTATATAAATCCAATGGAGATATGGTTTACCAGTACAAGGTTAAAGGTGATTCTATTTATTTGCCTCCATATTCGCCAATGTTGATAAAAAAGGTGTCAACAGACACGTTAGTTACAGTGAATGAAAACAAAGTAGATTATTATGATAAATCAGCGCCTCATGGAAAGTGGATTCTCACGTTTTATTATACCAGATGAGTTTAGCCCGTAAAAATTTTCTGGTAATTGTGTCATATATGATGCTGAAAAATACCAAATAATCAGCCAAAAAGTCTGATTTCATACTTCTGCACCTCGTTTGCTAGTACCCTCGTACACTCTTCCTAACCCGAAGCACCTACCGAGAACCAAGCAAACCAATGGACTTTAAAAACTTCACCATCAAGGCACAGGAGGCCGTGCAGAAGGCCACCGAGATTGCCGGAGCCAACCAGCAGCAGGCCATCGAAACCGGCCACCTGCTGAAGGCTTTATTACAGAACGACGAGAACACGCTGGCTTTTCTGGGTAAGAAGCTGGGCGCCAACATGGGCAACCTCGGCCAGCGGCTTGATGCCATCGTGGCGGCCTACCCCAAGGTAAGCGGCGGCTCGCCCTACCTGGCTAATGATGCCGCCGCCGCCGTGCAGCGCGCCAACGACCAGATGCGCAGCATGGGCGACGAGTTTGTGTCGGTTGAGCACCTGCTGCTGGGTATCCTGGGCGGCAAAGACAGCGTGGCTACGCTGCTGAAGGACAGCGGCTTCACGGAGAAAGACCTGAAAGCCGCCATCCAGGAATTGCGCGGCGGGCGCAAGGTGACCAGCCAGACGGCCGAGGAGCAGTATCAGAGCCTGAACCGCTACGCCATCAACCTGAATGAGCGCGTGCGCACCGGCAAGATGGACCCCGTAATCGGGCGCGATGAGGAAATCCGCCGCGTGCTCCAGATTTTGTCGCGCCGCACCAAAAACAACCCCGTGCTACTCGGCGAGCCTGGCGTAGGTAAAACCGCCATTGCCGAGGGCCTGGCCCAGCGCATCGTGGCCGGCGACGTACCCGAAAACCTGAAAGACAAAACCCTGATGAGTCTCGACCTGGGCCTGCTCGTGGCCGGCGCCAAGTACAAGGGCGAATTTGAGGAGCGCCTCAAGGCCGTTATCAAGGAAGTGACCGACGCCGAAGGCGAGATTATTCTCTTCATCGACGAGATTCATACCCTGATTGGGGCCGGCGGCGGGGGCGAAGGCGCGATGGACGCCGCCAACCTGCTCAAGCCCGCCCTGGCCCGCGGCGAGCTGCACGCCATAGGGGCTACCACGCTCAAGGAATACCAGAAATACATCGAGAAAGACAAGGCCCTGGAGCGTCGCTTCCAAGCCGTGATGGTCGATGAGCCGAGCGTGCCCGACGCCATCAGCATCCTGCGCGGCATCAAGGAAAAGTACGAGCTGCACCACGGCGTGCGTATCACCGACGACGCCGTGATTGCGGCCGTGGAGCTGAGCAGCCGCTACATCACCGACCGCTTCCTGCCCGACAAAGCCATCGACCTCATGGACGAGGCCGCCGCCAAGCTGCGCATCGAGCTGAACTCCATGCCCGTGGAGCTCGACGAAATCCAGCGCCGCATCATGCAGCTGGAGATTGAGCGCGAGGCCATCCGGCGCGAGGAAAACCACGACCGCGAGGCCGTGCTGAGCAAGGAGTTGGCCGAGCTGGGCACCCAGCGCGACGAGCTAAAGGCGAAGTGGGAAGGTGAAAAATCCGTGCTCACCGGCATTCAGACCGAGAAAGAGAACATCGAGCGCTTCAAGACTGAGGCCGAGCAGGCCGAGCGCCAGGGCGACTACGGCCGCGTGGCCGAGCTGCGCTACGGTAAAATCCAGGAGGCCGAGCAGAAGCTTAAGGCCTTGCAGGACGAAGCCAACGCCAACAAAGACGGCGGCGGCATGCTGCAAGAGGTCGTGACCAGCGAGGACATTGCCGAGGTAGTGGCCAAGTGGACCGGCATCCCGGTTAGCAAGATGCTGCAAGCCGAGCGCGACAAGCTCCTGGGCCTCGAAGCTGAGCTGGGCCGCCGCGTGGCCGGCCAGAGCGAAGCTATCGCCGCCATCTCGGATGCCGTGCGCCGCTCGCGCGCCGGTTTGCAGGACCCCAAGCGGCCCATCGGCTCGTTTATCTTCCTGGGTACTACCGGGGTAGGCAAGACCGAGCTGGCCAAGGCCCTAGCCGAGTACCTGTTCAACGACGAGAACGCGATGGTGCGTATCGACATGAGCGAGTTTCAGGAGCGCCACGCCGTATCGCGCCTCATCGGGGCGCCTCCCGGCTACGTGGGCTACGACGAGGGCGGCCAGCTCACGGAGGCCGTGCGCCGCAAGCCCTACTCGGTGGTGCTGCTCGACGAGATTGAGAAAGCGCACCCCGATGTGTTCAACATCCTGCTGCAAGTGCTCGACGATGGTCGCCTCACCGACAACAAAGGCCGGGTGGCGAACTTCAAGAACACCATCATCATCATGACCTCAAACACGGGGCCGACATTATTCAGCGCAATTTCAAGGAGCTGAACGAGTACAACCACGAAGAAGTAGTGGACCGCACCCGCGATGAAGTAGTGGAGCGCCTGCGCCAGCACATGCGCCCCGAGTTCCTGAATCGCATCGACGAAATCGTGATGTTCCAGCCGCTCAAGCGCAAGGAAATCCGCAAGATTGTCGATATCCAGTTCAAGCAGATTCAGCAGCGCCTGCACGAAGCCGGCATCAGCCTCGAAGCCACCGACGAGGTACTCGACTACCTCGGTGAGCAGGGCTTCGACCCGCAGTTCGGCGCTAGGCCGCTCAAGCGCGTGTTGCAGCGCGTCATCCTCAACGAGTTGAGCAAGGAGATTCTCTCTGGCAAAGTCAGCAAGGACGCCGTGGTTGAGGCGGTACTGGAAGACGGTGCCGTACGGTTTGAGAATGTGGAGCTGCCGACGGTGTAAATGAATCAGTTCGAATAGCAAAGCTCCGCTAGCTGTATGCTGGCGGGGCTTTGCTATTGGAACCGGGCTACCGAAAATTGTTTAGAAATGGCTGTAAGCTACTAATTGGTACTCGTGGAAATGCAATTTGCTTGAGTACATCAAAATGCCGGTCGTTCGTAATAAGAAAGTCGGCGTTGGCGGCTACGGCTACATCAACGAACTTATTATCGTCCGGGTCGGCTTCGATGAGTTGCCATTTATAATATGCTTCTTGGAAGTGGGTGTTAGAGGCCGTGGTTAGCACATCATGCACCTGCTGCGCGGTACGGATGGAGTAGCGACGGGTAACTTGCTCCTCATACTCGGTCAGGATTTCGTTGCTGAGTACCCACTCAAATTGCTGGTTGATAAATAGCTCGTATAGGCGGAAATAAGTGCCACGAGGGTTAATAGAAGCCAATAGGCAATTAGTATCCACTACCAGACGCTGCATCAGGAAGGGTCGTTGAGCATTTCCTCCACGTCAGCCGCTGTATAGCCGCGCTCTTCATTCACGCGCTCTACTTCGGTCAATAATTTTTGAGACATATGCGCGACCAGTACCCGCCGCAATTCCAATACTTCTTCATCGCTCATGCCCCGGTCGAATAAGCGGAGTAGGCTGATTTGTAGCCCGTTTAGTTTAGTAGATTGAGGCTCAGTAGCGGGAGTCATGGCAGTGAGGAAACTAATGATGCAACAAGTTAACGCCACGTCCTCAAAAAAGGGTGCCGTTTGCGGTACAGCCAGTTCAAGCAGATTCAGCAGCGCCTGCACGAAGTCGGCATCGCCCTCGAAGCCACCGACGAGGTGCTCGACTACCTCGGCGAGCAGGGCTTCGACCCGCAGTTCGGCGCCCGGCCCCTCAAGCGCGTGTTGCAGCGCGTGATTCTCAACGAGCTGAGCAAGGAGATACTCTCCGGCAAAGTCAGCAAGGACGCGGTGGTAGAAGCCGTGCTGGAAGACGGTGCCGTCCGGTTTGAGAATGTGGAGTTGCCGACGGTGTAACATAGGGTTAATTTGAATAAAAAAGCCTCGGTAGCAGTGTGCTAGCGGGGCTTTTTTTTGCTAACCCCCTAAACTGGCGCGAGTTTAGCCCAGCGTAACTCGTGACCAATTTTAGCGTGGAGGCTGCGCCTCCGCTGCCGCTTCGCGGCAAGCTGAAGCTACATGGACCAACCAGCACCGCGGGGGCGAGGGTAAGCAACTTCGCGCTTGTGGCGGGCGTTATCTTTACTCAGCTTTAACTGTAGTGTCATGCCTGCCACCGCCCCCAGCCCTAAGAGGAAGACCGCGCCCGCCAAGGGTGGAGCGGCCCCTAAGCCTGCGCCGAAGAAGCCAGTGAAGAAATCTAACATCATTCCTGACTACTTCAAAGGGAAGATTATCGTGCATCCAGACTTTTTTGACGAGCACGACCGGCCGGCCAACTGGCCGAGTGCGGAATGAAGTATCTGCTTGATACTAACGCGCTGATTGCGCTGGGTACCAACTTTAGCGCCTTGTCGCCGACTGTTCAAGCGGTGCTGACTGACCAGCGCAATGACTTCGTACTGAGCCCGGCCAGCTTGTGGGAAATATCTATCAAGGTGCGGCTGGGCAAGCTGGACTTGAATGGTCTTTCGCTGGAAACCTTTGCTACGGTTATTCGTCGCAAGTTTGGTATTCACTTGCTGCCAATTAAGCAGAGCCAGCTGCTCTACATCGCCACGCTGCCGAAAGTGAAGGACCACGGCGACCCGTTTGACCTGCTCATCATCGCGCAGGCGCTGACGGAAAATCTGCCCGTTCTTACCTCGGATGGCAAGTTTCACCTGTACGGGGTGAACGTGTTACAATAGCTACCACTGGCGCGAGTTTAACGCAGCGTAATTCACGACTAATTTGGCGTGGAGGCTGCGCTTCCACTGCCGCCTAGCGGCAAATCGGAGCCAGGCTTGGCCGTAACTAACCGGCACCGCAAGGTCGAGATAGCAGCGGCAACTTCGCGCTCGTGGCGGGCGTTAGCTTCGCCCAATGCTGCCCCCGTTCAAATGAAAGCCGAAGTATTGAGCGCCAGCTGCGGGCGCTGGATGTGGCGCAACTAGGGCTGTTTGGCTCGTTTGTGCGCAATGAGGCCGGGCCGAATAGTGAGGTAGATTTGCTGGTGGATTTTAAGCCGGAGCGCAAGACGTTCAACGGCTTTTTGGAGGTAGTTGACTTTTTAACGGAACTGCTAGGGCGCGACGTGTAACTGCTAACGCGGCCAGGGCTGTCGCCCTGCATCGGGCCACATATTCTAAGTACTACGGAGTATGTCCTTGCTGCCGCTTGAGCGACTGCTGCCTATCCGCGACGAGATTCAGTTTTTGCAGCGGTGCTGCCAGGTGCTGTCCGAGCTCGGGGCAGCTGAAGCAATGTACCGGGCCGTCGTTAACAGCATTGAGATTATTGGCGAAGCTACCAACAACCGGCGTCTGAAATGGAAAAGTCCCGCTGACGTTGTGCTGGCGGGACTTTTTTTAGTCGTATGGCTGTAAGTCCTTCTTTTTAATCCGCTGCCGAATTTTCTTCGGCAGCGGATTACCGGAGCGGTAGGAACTCTCAACCTCAGCTTCGTGGGTTTCACTGTAAGCCGTAAGGTTTACTATACCGATGGCTACCGGGGCTACGATGAAGGCCCCGGTCAGGATGGCTATGCCGCTGCCATCTACGCTGGTTCCTTCACTGCTAGCGCTGGTGAGGGCGCGGGTCAGGGTCAACACCCCGCTCAGCCCAAGGTAGTTCCAGGCTCGGCCGCCCTTGCGGCGGCGCGCAAACAGGCGGTTGATGGCCCGCAGCGTATCGGCGTGTGCGGCCTCCGCTACCTGGGCCGGTGTGAGGTGAAGAGCCACATTGGCAGGTCGGATGCCGGGGGCCGAAAGTGGGTCGTAATCCGTCGCCGCGCCGTGTACCGGCACAAAGCGGCCCCGCAGGCGCCGGGCTACGCTCGTGGGCAGGTGGCCGGTAGCCGCCAGCTCGCGCAGCACTTGCCGCTCGCGGCCGGGCCGAAACTGAATACGCTTGTTTACCCCGATGAGCATAAAGGCGGAACCGGCCAGCACCCCCGGCGTCCAGACGCCGGCGCTGGTGGTTTGCAAGGCCGGTAGGGTAGAAGCCAATATGCCGGCAGTACCAAACGAGAGCCAGCCAATACCGCCGCCCCGTCGGCTTTTAAACAGCTTGCGAATGGCCCGGGCGGTATCGGCGCGGGTTAAGTTGTTGGGTGCAAGCGATGTTGCTGCTCTGGCTGCGGGTACGGACGCGCCCGGTAGGGCCTGCGCGCACACTCCGCCACTGGTACACAGGCCAGCTCCCAGCAATAAGGCAGTGTAAAATAGGCGTATAAAAAAGCTCATGGTGGTTGGTAAGACGCTGCTCAAAAATGCCACCTGGCTTAAGAAAAGCAGCCGGCGATTATAAAATTCCGCAAAACGCGGTTTCGGCCCGGCAAACTTAGATTCTAAAAGTCGCTATTTCAAGCTGCTTCATATTCAGGTTTTGCAGTATGAGCAGCAGCAATGCCATAGCCTTAAAGGCGCCCAGTGGCGAGCCGGGGCTAGGTTGGCGCTGGCAAGCTAGGCGCCCCGTTTCAAGCACGCTACCGGCCGCGCGGCAAGGCAGCTGCTTAAAACAGCCTGGCCAGCGCTGTGGTAAAGGCCAGGGCTGCCCCCGCTTCAGACAACGTTGCCGGCAACGATTGCATAAAAAAAGGCTGGTAATTAAGCCTTGTTAGATAGGCTAAAGAGGTAATATTGAAAGGAATTCCCACCTATTTTCCCCTTTCTACTAATGACTACAACCTCTACCCGCGTTGGCAGGAAGAGCCCGGCTGGCCGCTTTTGGGCGCTGCTGGGCTTTTTGCTGCTAGCCTGCTCCAAGCTATATGCCTACGATGTGACGGTAGCCAAAGATGGCACGGGCAACTTTACCACGATTCAGGCGGCCGTAACGGCCGCTCCGACGGGCCGCACGGCAGCTTATGTTATTTATATTAAAGATGGTATATATACTGAAAAAGTAACTGTTCCGTCCAATAAGCCCTTTATTCAGTTTGTGGGCCAGAGCGTGGCCAATACCATCCTGACCTGGAACGACAACAACCTGACCCCCGACGGCAAAGGCGGCACGCTGGGTACCGGCGGCTCGGGTAGCCTCGTGGTGCAGGGCACCGACTTCTCGGCCCTGACCATGACATTCGTCAACTCGTTCGGCGATGGCTCGCAGGCCGTGGCCGTGAGCTTGTATGCCGACCGCGCCGCCTTTAAGGGCTGCCGCTTTATGGGCAACCAGGACACGCTGCTGACTTATGAAAGCGGGGGCGCCGTTTCGCGCCACTACTTCAAGGACTGCTACATTGATGGCAACGTCGATTTTATCTTTGGCAACGCCATCGCCATTTTCGACAACTGCACCATTTATGCCAAGACGCGTGTCGTGAGCGGCTCTACGTCCACGTCGTATATCACGGCGGCCAATACGCCCGCCACCCAGAACTACGGCTACCTGTTTCGCAACGCCCGCATTCCGTCTAACAACGGTACTACGCTCTACTACCTGGGCCGGCCCTGGCAGAACTCGACCGGCTTCTCGGAAGCGGCCGGTACGCTGGCGCACAATAAGGTTATCTTCTCGAAAACCAAGGTTGGCGCAAACCAGATTCAGCCCGCCGGCTGGGTGACCTGGGATGCCGGCACCGACGTGACCAAGATTACGGACGGCGAGTTTCAGACCCGGTACTTCGGTGGCAATCTGGTAAACACCAGCCAGCGCGTGAGCTGGGCGAAGCAGCTGGCCCCGGCCGATACGGTGCAATATTCAATAAACACTATGTTTGGTACTGGCACTGGCACCGGTGGCACCTCGGCCGTAGCGGCTGCCTGGGACCCCACCACCGTGGCCCCCGGCTTTGCCAGCTACTCTACCCCCGACATTGCGGTATCGAACCTGCAAGCCACGAAAGGCGCTACCCAAACTGCCATTCAGTGGAACATCAGCTGGGCGATGGCCGGCATCAAGTACGACCTGCTGCGCTCGACCGACAACACCAACTTTACCTTGCTGAGCACCCAGACGGCTACTACCGACTCGCTCTACAACTTTAGCGCGACCGACGCGCTGCCGGTAGCCGGCTCGGCCTACTACTACAAGGTAGTGGCTTCGAAAGCCGGTCTGGCTACCCACACTACGCCCTCGATTCAGGTATCGAGCATTCCCACGATTACCACTTCTTCGACGGCGCTGGCCGCTTTTACCCAGTATAACACGGGCACCTCGGCCGCGCAGAACTACACCGTGTCGGCGGTGAACATGACCGATAACCTGACCATTACGCCGCCCGCCGGCTTCGAGATTTCCACCAACGGCGGCAGCACCTGGACGGGCTCCACCACGCCGGTAGTACTCACGCCTACGGCCAATACCATTGCCAGCACTACGGTGAGCGTGCGCCTGAACGCAGCTACGCCCGGCTCGTACAGCGGCAATATCACCCATACCAGCTCGGGAGCCACTACGGTCAACGTAGCCGTAACCGGCTCGCGCCTTACCACGGTGGCCCCGAAATCGGACCCACTCATTTACTGGCCGCTCACGCGCAATGCCCAAGACAGCACGGCCATTCGCTCGTCGCAGCTGACGGCTACCGCACCCACTCTCAAAGCTTTGTATTTGTCGAACGGCACGACGCTTTCGACCATTCCGGCTTATTCTACCAAATTTGGACAGGCGCTGGGCGCTACCCCCAACGGCGACGGCACCTGGACGGCCGTAGGCGGCACGCTGAAGCGTAATTACTACGAGCAGTTTACGGTAACCACGTCGGCCACCGGCACGGTGCGCCTGGATTCGGTCCTGCTATCGGCGGCTTTCTACAATACCTCTTCTAACACGAAGATGGCAGTCGTGTACTCGAAGTCGGGCTTCGTATCAGACTCGACCGACGTCAGCGGCGGCACCGGCAACGGCGTGACCAGCACGGCCTACGGGGCGTTCGGTGCGCCCATTGCCCTTCCCAACCAGACTGGCGGCCCCACCAATGTGTATCATCTGGTACTCAATGGCAGCACGGGCGTAAGCCTGACGGCCGGCCAGACCCTGACCTTCCGGGTGTACTTTGCCTGCGGCAGCACCGGCACGCCCCGGTACGCGATGCTGAAAAACGTAGTAGTGAAAGGGGCTTCTTTGGCCGTCTGCAACGCGGCTTTCAGCTACAGCGGCTCGCCCTTCTGCCAGAGCAGCACCACTAGCCCTACCCCAACCATCACGGGTACTACGGGTGGCACCTTCTCTTCAACCAGCGGCCTCACGATTAATGCCACCACGGGCGCTATTACCCTCAGCAGCAGCACGGCCGGTACGTACGTAGTAACCTACACTGCCAGCACCGGCTGCTCGAGCACGCAGAGCGTCACCATCACGGCGGCACCGCTGGCGAACATCGGCTACGGGGCCAGCAGCTACTGCACGGGCACGAGCGGCACGGTGGCGCTGGGCCTCGGCACGGGCTCGACGCTGGGCACGCTCACGGTGAACCCGGCCACGGGCCTGAGCATCGCGGCCAACGGCACGCTGACGCCTTCGACCTCCACGCCGGGCACGTACTTCATCACCAACACGGTGGCCGCCTCGGGCGGGTGCGCGGCCGTGACGGGCGGCACGACCGTTACCATCAACGCCACGCCGGCTACGCCGACGCTGACGGTAACGGGCACGCCGAGCACGGGGCTGGTGCTGACGTCGTCTGCGGCCACGGGCAACCAGTTTTACCTCAACGGGACGGCTATTGCCGGGGCCACGGGCCAGACGTACGTGGTAAACTCGGGCACGCGCAACGGCTCCTACACGGTGGTCGTGACGAGCACGGGCGGCTGCGCCTCGGCCAGCTCAGCCCCTGTCAGCGTTACGGTCACGGCCACGGCCAGTGCCCAGAGCGCGGCCACTGTGCGCCTGTATCCCAACCCGACGCCCGACGGCCAGCTCTCCGTAGAGCTGAGCGGCTACCGCAAGGCGGCCACGCTGAGCGTGGTCAATACGCTGGGCCAGGTGGTGCGCCAGCTGCCGGCGCAAGCTGGCAACGGCACGACGCAGGTGGACCTGAGCGAGCTGGCCAACGGGGTGTACTTGCTGCGCGTGAGCGCCCCCGACCAGGGCCTGCAGACCCTGCGCTTCGCTAAATACTAGCATACACCAGCACTCTCACTGTCAAAAAGCCCCTTGGTATAAGTGCCAGGGGGCTTTTACGCTTTTTTTAGCACTAGTGCTGCGTCAGGCAAGTTCCTTACCTAATCGTTCTGGTGGGCGCCTCACCCCCCGGCCCCCTCTCCGAAAAGGAGAGGGGGAGCCAGTCGATACTTTAGGTAATTATTTTCCCTGACACAGCACTACTGAGCGCAAATAAGCTGGCGCCAGCCAAAGGCAAGTAAACCTCTGACTCTTTGGCTAGTCTGATGCCCATTACGGGCAGGGTGAAAGCAGGTAAAATTTACCTATTTTGTTTCTCAATAAAGTAAGATAGTAAAAACATTATTTTTTCATCTTACGGCCAATAGGAATCAAGTACTTTTATGGCCAACAGGCTGCCGACAGCTATGTGATAAGGTA
The DNA here is from genome assembly GCF_008728635.1 of Hymenobacter baengnokdamensis. Taxonomy (NCBI): domain Bacteria; kingdom Pseudomonadati; phylum Bacteroidota; class Cytophagia; order Cytophagales; family Hymenobacteraceae; genus Hymenobacter; species Hymenobacter baengnokdamensis. The sequence continues at coordinate 2,171,712 of NZ_CP044285.1, forward strand.
TTGAGCCGTTTTTCATTTTTTCATCTTTTCCACCTTCCCACCCCATATGCAGCAAGCTATACCCGGTATGGTAGCTAAATCCAGTTACCAGGCCTCCACAAGTCAGGCGCTTCCCTCCAGGTCGCGCCGAAGTTTTCGAATGCTGCCAGGCCTGGTGCTTGGTTTATTGAGTCTGGGATTTGCTGCCAAAAGCCAGGCTCAGAGTACCGTACTGGAGCAGTGGCCGCTATTGGCCGATAATGTCGCCACGGTGGCAGTTACCGGTATAACGCCGACTACCCCTACGTTTACGAGCCTCGTTCTATCGGATAATTCGGCAGCCTCTGGTACTATTCCGGGCTATTCGGCAGCTCGAGGCCAGGCGTTCGCACCATTGAGTACGGGTGGCGGCTGGAGCAGCACGGCCACGCCTCCGGGGCCTGGCACTAACCCCTCGCGCTCATTTTATGAAGAGTTTACGGTGCTTGCGGCCTCTGGCTACTCGCTACGCGTCGATTCGTTGATTCTGACTTCGGCTATCAACAACTCCGCAGCGGGGCACCTGGGGGTTTCTTACTCGACTGACGGCTTTACCACCATCAACGAGGTAAGCGGTGGCAACTTTACTGCTTCCGGGGTGACGCAGCCAACGGGTACAACCGGCGGCTTTCCGAATCCGGTGACTTTGCCCAATCAGACTGCCGGCCCCACAGTGAATGCGAATACGTTTCGCCTGGCGCTCAACGGCGCTACGGGCGTTACCGTAGCCAGCGGCAAAACCCTGAGCATCCGTTTATATTACGGGGTAGGCTCTTCGGGCACTCCGCGCCAGGCCCAGCTTAAGTCGGTATCGGCCAAGGGAGCCAGCACAGTAGCCTGCAATGCCGCCTTCGCCTACGCCAGCAGCTCCTTCTGCCAGAGCGGAGCCAACCCTACACCCACCATCACGGGTACGACGGGCGGCACCTTCTCTTCGACCAGCGGCCTGACGATTGATGCAACTACCGGCACCATTACGCTGAGCAGCAGCACGGCCGGCACCTACACCGTTACCTACACGGCCAGCAGCACCTGCAACAGTACCCAGACTGTTACCATCACGGCGGGCTCATCGGCCAGCTTTAGCTACGCCGCCAGCAGCTACTGCACCAGCAGCACCGCTACTGCCCCGGCAACGCTGGCAACCGGCGCCAGCGCGGGTACTTTTTCGGCTACGCCCACCGGCCTCACCCTGGACCCCGCTACCGGTACTATTACGCCGAGCAGCTCGGCCGCCGGCACGTATACCGTGACCAATACCGTGGCCGCCAGCGGCAGCTGCTCGGCGGCTACCGCTACCAGCACCGTTACAATTACGGCTCCGCCGAAAGCCAATATTGGCTACGGAGCTACCAGCTACTGCACTACCACTGCCGGCACCGTACCCCTGGGTATTGGCACGGGCAGTACGCGCGGCACCATTACGGTAAACCCGGCTGCGGGCCTCACAATTGATGCGTCGGGTACGATTACGCCCTCCACCTCGACGCCGGGCACCTACTTCATCACGAATACGGTAGCTGCCAGCGGTGGCTGCGCCGCAGTGACTGGCGGAACCACGGTAACCATCACGGCCCCGGCTACGGCCGCTTTCTCGTATCCGGCCGCCCCAAACTGCACCAGCACGAGCGGCACGGTCAGTCCTGTGCTGGCTACGGGGGCCACGGCAGGCACGTTTACTTCGACGGCCGGCCTGACGCTGAACTCGACCACCGGCGTAGTCACTCCCTCTACTTCGACTGCTGGTACTTATACCGTAACCAATACGGTAGCGGCCTCGGGCGGCTGCGCGGCAGTGTCGAGCACGGCTACTATCACGATTTCGGCCCCGACCACGGCCACCTTCAGCTACGCAGGCTCACCCTTCTGCCAGAGCGCGACCAATCCGGTGCCCACCATCACGGGCACTACGGGCGGGGTGTTCTCTTCGACTACAGGTCTAAGCCTTGACGCCACAACCGGCACGATTAATCTGGCTGCCAGCACGCCCGGCACCTACGTGGTCACGTACACCGTGAGCGGCGCCTGCGGCAGCAGCAGCACTCAGACTGTCACCATCACCGCTCCCGCCACGGCTGCTTTCAGCTACCCAACTACTGCGGTATGCGCCGGAACCACGGGTATGGTGCTGCCTACCCTGGCAGCGGGTGCCACGGCTGGTACCTTTACTTCCAGCACCGGGCTGAGCCTGAATGCTACTACGGGTGCAGTAGATGTATCCGGCAGCGTAGCCGGTACTTATACGGTGACCAACACGGTGGCGGCCTCAGGCGGCTGCGCGGCGGTAACGGCCACGGCTACTATCATAATTTCGGCTCCGACCACGGCCACGTTCAGCTACAGCGGCTCGCCCTTCTGCCAGAGCGGAGCTAACCCCACCCCGGCCATCACCGGTACTACCGGGGGGCATTCAGCTCGACCGCCGGGTTGTCGATTAACGCGACGACCGGGGCTATCAACCTGGCTGCCAGCACCGCCGGCACGTACACGGTGACGTATACGGTAGCTGGTGCCTGCGGTAGCAGCTCTACCCAAACGGTGACCGTCACCACTCCCGCCACGGCGGGCTTTAGCTATGCCACACCGGGCATTGGCGGGGCCTGCGCTGGCAGCACGGGCACGTTTGCTCCTGCGCTGGCTACGGGTGCTACGGCCGGTACCTTCTCCTCAACGACGGGCCTGGCTCTTAACGCGACGACTGGTGTCATCAGCCTGGCCGGCTCAACGGCGGGCACTTATGCCATCACCAACACGGTGGCCGCTTCGGGCGGGTGCGCGGCCGTGTCGAGCACGAGCACGTTCACCATCAACGCCACGCCGGCTACGCCGACGCTGACGGTAACGGGCACGCCGAGCACGGGGCTGGTGCTGACGTCGTCTGCGGCCACGGGCAACCAGTTTTACCTCAACGGGACGGCTATTGCCGGGGCCACGGGCCAGACGTACGTGGTAAACTCGGGCACGCGCAACGGCTCCTACACGGTGGTCGTGACGAGCACGGGCGGCTGCGCCTCGGCCAGCTCAGCCCCTGTCAGCGTTACGGTCACGGCCACGGCCAGTGCCCAGAGCGCGGCCACTGTGCGCCTGTATCCCAACCCGACGCCCGACGGCCAGCTCTCCGTAGAGCTGAGCGGCTACCGCAAGGCGGCCACGCTGAGCGTGGTCAATACGCTGGGCCAGGTGGTGCGCCAGCTGCCGGCGCAAGCTGGCAACGGCACGACGCAGGTGGACCTGAGCGAGCTGGCCAACGGGGTGTACTTGCTGCGCGTGAGCGCCCCCGACCAGGGCCTGCAGACCCTGCGCTTCGCTAAATACTAGGCCTGCCTGCTAAAAGCCAAGCCTTTTGCTGAAAGCTCCCCGACTGCAAAGTCGGGGAGCTTTTTTGCTGAATAAGCTGCTTGACGTGGACCGTTTCTACCAGCCAGCGTTCGTGCCAGCTTAGAAAATAGACAAGATTCTAAAGAATACCTGAAGAACAGGTAAATATTAGATGAAGTTACCCCTATATTGCCTGCTCATAGCTCGGCTAAGCTAATAGTGAATAGCAGCTTGCCTGAGCTATGAATGCCTGTTATCCCGGTTGAAAATTTCCGGGGAATATTAATCTTTTTTAATGTTTGCTGTATGACGAAAAAAATACTCCTTGCCTATGGTGTGCGGCCGATGGCAAGCCGGCGGATTCGGCCGCTGCTGGCTGCTGCACTGAGCTTGCTAGCGCTGGGCACCTCCTGGGGCCAGCAGCGCCTCATGCCGAATGCCACCGTGGCCACACGGGAAAGCATCGCGGCCGGGCTGCCAGCCGGCGCAACATCCGCCGCCAAGCCGTTTGTGCCCAGCCCAGCCGCTACGTACCGGGTTCAGGCGGCGATTGCCTCAACGGCTACGGGTGGTAACTGGAGTGCCGCCAGCACCTGGGTAGGCGGCGTGGTGCCAACTGCTACCGACGACGTAACAATTGCCAGCGGCGCCACCGTAACGCTCGACGTGGCGGCGGCGGCCGGCTCGCTTACCATTGCCAGTGGGGGCACGCTCGTTACATCGGCCACTACGGCCTACTCGTTGCAGGTGGGTGGCAACGTGACTAACAACGGCACCCTGACGATGAGCGCCAGCAGCACCATCGGCTCCGACCTGCGCTTCGTGGGTGCGGGCAGCGTCACGTTTGGCGGCACGGGCACTACCGACCTCTATACCATGACCCTGGCTAAATCGACGCTGGCCGACGTGGTGGAGATGAGCCTGCCGACGCTGTCGGTAAAAGGCACGGCGGCGGCCACTACGGGCTTCCTGCTGACCCAAACCACTGCCGCTACCCCGGTAAATGACATGACCGGCACCCTGAAGATTTCGGGTACGGCCACCCTTACCAACCGAGTTTTCGGCAACGCTGCCTCTTACGTCATTCCGGCCACGGGCGCATTCTGGCTCAATAATGCCAACTTTACGGTGAGCGCCCAGACGGGCTCACCCTCCGTTAGCGGCCAGCTGCGCATTACGGCGGGCACGTTTAACGTGGGCACGAGCATCGGCAACTCCCTCTCATTTGGCTCGGGCTCAGTTTATACCCAGGAAGGTGGCTCGCTGAACGTGGCCGGCCGGTTTGGGTCGTTCACTTCCGCAACAGCGGCGGCTGCCATGACCTTCAACCTGAGTGCCGGGGCGTTAAACGTCAGCACTATCGGGAATACGTCGGGTACGCCTTCATTTGGCGTAAATGGCACAACAACCATTTCGGGTGGGGTCGTTAACCTGGTGCAGCGTAGCACGGCCACTACGCCGCTCGACTACTACGTGGCTGGAACCTACAATTTTACGGGTGGTGCCGTAAACGTGGGCGTAGCGGCTACGGCTACCAATTTCGACTTCCGCATTCGGGGCACGTTTCCGAACCTTACCATCGACAATACAACCAACGCCAAAAGCGCCCTGCTACAAGGCCAGACCAACGTCTACGGCACAACGCTGACTACCCCCGGCAGCAACCTGAACCTAAATGGGCAGCTCCTGTTGCAGTTGGGTTCAACTATCACCAACAATGGTACGGTTACGGGTACCACGGCCAGCAGCACGCTATATTTTGGTGGCTCGGTGGCGCAGACGCTGGGCGGCTCGGGTACGTTTACCACCTTGCGTACGCTTAGCGTAGACAACGCTGGCAGCGGCATCACGCTGACGGTGCCGCTGGTAGTAACGCGTGTGAATATGTTCACGGGCAATCTTAATGGTGCCGGCAACCTGACCATCGGCGACGCCTCAGCCACTTTCTTTGTCGTGCAGATTGGGGTGTCGGCCACTGCCACCAGTGGTGCCATTACTTCGGCCCCGGTGTTCAATATTGGCAGTGGTGCCTTGCAACTGATTTACGCGCCAGAGCTGACGGCCCGTACTACCGGCTTTGAAATCCCGGCCACTCGCATCGTCGACATAGTTACTATCAGCAATGCAGCTGGGGTAATCTTGGCCGGCGGTAACCTGACCATCAACAGCAGCGGCGTATCAAACGGCTCCCTCATATTAACCACTGGCCTCTTCACTACCTCGGCGGCTAATATAGCGACCATAGGCACTGCCGCTGGCACGTATCCAACCGGTTCGGCTACTTCGTATGTGAAAGGCCCGCTGGGTATCACCGTAAACAGTGCCACGGCCGTGAGCCGCACCTTTGGGGTGGGCGACGCCGCTGGCTGGCGGCCGGTAGTGGTCAATGGCATCACCACCAGCAGTGCCCAGACCTTCACGGCTACCGTCGTGAATGGTGCAGCCAACGGCTCGGTTTCGGGCGGTATTTCGAGCCTGAACCCCACTCGCTACGTACGCCTGCAAAACTCAGCCAACCTGCCCGCCACGGCCACTGTGCAGCTCAGCTACGGGGCCGACGATGTAGTAGGCAGCCCGGCCACGGCCGTAGTAGCCCAGGCGGCCACCGCCAACGGCGTATACGCTTCGCTAGGTGGTGCCGCTGCAACCGCGCCTACCACGGGCATCGTTTCCACTCAGGGTATTACACCTGGCAACGACTTCTTCGTATTGGCTAACACCGAAGGCGGGGCCCTCGCTACCTCGGTAGCCAGCGGCTGCGCCGGCTCTACTTCGGGCACGCTCACGTTGAGCGGCAACGCGGCCGGCAGCACTATTGTAAAGTACCAGGCTGATAGCGGTAGCGGCTTCGCCGACGTAGCCGGCACTAACACCGGCACCACGCTGGCCTTCACCAACCTCACGGCTACGACTACTTTTCGGGCCGTTATCCTGACTTCCGACAACCGCACCGTGTACTCGGCTCCGGTTACGGTAACCGTTACGCCCTTAGCTTCGTCGGCGTTCAGCTACAGCGGCTCGCCCTTCTGCAAGAGCAGCACGGCTACGCCCACGCCCACCATCACGGGCACGGCGGGCGGTGTATTCTCTTCGACCACGGGCCTGAGCCTGAACGCCAGCACTGGCGCTATCAGCCTAAGCGCCAGTACCGCCGGTACCTATGTAGTAACCTACACTGTGAGCGGCACCTGCGGCAGCAGCAGCACGCAGAGCGTCACCATCACGGCGGCACCGCTGGCGAACATTGGCTACGGGGCCAGCAGCTACTGCACCACGACCACGGGCACGGTGGCGCTGGGCCTCGGCACCGGCTCGACGCTGGGCACGCTCACGGTGAACCCGGCCACGGGCCTCACCATCGCGGCCAATGGTACGCTTACGCCCTCGACCTCCACGCCGGGCACGTACTTCATCACCAACACGGTGGCCGCCTCGGGCGGGTGCGCGGCCGTGACGGGCGGCACGACCGTCACCATCACGGCGCCGCCGGTGGCGGCGTTCAGCTACAGCGGCTCGCCCTTCTGCGCGAGCGCAACCACCAATCCCACGGTGACGCTGGGCACGGGCGCTACGGCGGGCACGTTCACGGCCTCACCGGCGGGCCTTACCCTCAACGCTGCTACCGGAGCCATTACGCTTAGTAGCAGTACGCCCGGCACCTACACGGTTACGAACACGGTGGCCGCTTCGGGCGGGTGCGCGGCCGTGACGGCCACGGCTAGTGTCACTATCACGGCCGCGCCGGTAGCTGCCTTCAGCTACAGCGGCTCGCCCTTTTGCAAGAGCAGCACGACAAACCCGGCCGTAACGCTCGGTACGGGTGCCTCGGCAGGTACGTTCACGGCTACGCCCGCGGGCCTGACCATCAATGCCACTACGGGGGCCATTACCCTTAGCAGCAGCACCGCCGGCACCTATACCGTAACCAATACGGTAGCCGCTGCCGGTGGCTGCGCCGCTACTACGGCTACCACTACTATCACCATTACGGCGGCACCGCTGGCGAACATCGGCTACGGGGCCAGCAGCTACTGCACGGGCACGAGCGGCACGGTGGCGCTGGGCCTCGGCACGGGCTCGACGCTGGGCACGCTCACGGTGAACCCGGCCACGGGCCTGAGCATCGCGGCCAACGGCACGCTGACGCCTTCGACCTCCACGCCGGGCACGTACTTCATCACCAACACGGTGGCCGCCTCGGGCGGGTGCGCGGCCGTGACGGGCGGCACGACCGTTACCATCAACGCCACGCCGGCTACGCCGACGCTGACGGTAACGGGCACGCCGAGCACGGGGCTGGTGCTGACGTCGTCTGCGGCCACGGGCAACCAGTTTTACCTCAACGGGGTGGCTATTGCCGGGGCCACGGGCCAGACGTACGTGGTAAACTCGGGCACGCGCAACGGCTCCTACACGGTGGTCGTGACGAGCACGGGCGGCTGCGCCTCGGCCAGCTCGGCCCCTGTCAGCGTTACGGTCACGGCCTCAACTGCGGCCCAAGTGGCTACTTCCCTTGCTGTGTATCCGAACCCGACGCCCGATGGCCACCTCTCCGTAGAGCTGAGCGGCTACCGCGAAGCGGTGCAGCTGACTATCAGCAATGCGCTGGGGCAGCGCGTGTACGAAGCCAGCGTGGCGGCATCAGCGGCTCATAAGCAGGCTATTGACCTTTCGGCTCTGCCCGGTGGTGTGTATGTGCTGCAGGCCCGCACCGCCAGCGGTGGGGTAGAAGTACGGCGCATTGTGCGCGAATAGCTCACGACAGCTGCGCGAGCTAAGGCCGTAGCCCCAAGCTCCTGACTTAAAGCGCCAAAAAGCGTCTGCCGTTCTGCGGCAGGCGCTTTTTGCGTTTGGCGGGTTTTCGGAAGATTTTTAGGAGATTTGCGGTCGATGTCCCTCTTTCTTACCTACCTTAAATTAGGTTTTCTGCATATTTGCAGTTGGCAGGCCACCGACCATCTCACGTTTTTGCTGGCGCTGTGCGCGCCCTACGTGCTGGCCGACTGGCGGCGCGTGCTGGCGCTGGTAACGAGCTTCACAATAGGCCACTCTATCACGCTGGCGTTGGCCACGCTGGGCGTGGTAGGCGTAAATGGTCCGCTGGTCGAAGCCCTGATTCCGGTTACCATTATGCTTACGGCGCTGGTTGATATGTACCGCGCCGGCCCGGTGCTACCGCGGCGGCCAGCCCGGCCCGAGCCGGTGCTGCTCACCGCGCCCAATGCGCTAGCGATTGCCTTCGGGCTTATTCACGGTCTGGGCTTTTCCAACTACCTGCGCGCGCTGCTGGGAGCGCAAAGCCGCCCTATTACCGAGCTGCTATCCTTTAACCTGGGCGTCGAGCTGGGCCAGCTGCTGGTAGTGAGTGGTATTTTGCTGCTGGGCTTTGTGGCGCTGCGCGTGTTTCGGATAGCCCGCCGCGACTGGGTGCTGGTGACCAGCGGAGCCGCGCTGGGCGTGGCTACGTTGCTGCTGCTGCAATTGAGTAGTAGATGATGATAGGTGAATAAATAATGAATAAAAAATATATCTAAACATTATCAATTAGTAATTACCTAATTGCCCTTTATCAATCCCCGCAACCCTCGCTGTATATTCGCCGACTTTAGCCACCGACTTCTTTTTTACTACTTCTTCTATGCGCATTTCGCTACTGGCCGCCGGGCTGGGGCTGTTGCTGGCCCCGGCTATCGGCCGGGCCCAGACGACCAACTCCGGCACCGATAAATTTGCCCAGCTCGGTACCGAGCTGCCCACACCCAACGAGTACCGCACCGCCAGCGGCGCGCCCGGCCCCAAGTACTGGCAGCAGCGCGCCGACTACAACATCAAGGTGAGCCTCGACGACCAGAAGCAGGCCATCACCGGCTCGGAGACCATCACGTACACCAACCTCTCGCCCGATGTGCTGAGCTACCTCTGGGTGCAGCTCGACCAGAATATTCTGGCTAAAAACTCCATCACGGCGGCTACTAACGTGGGGCAGGTGACGGGCGGCCGGCTCTCGTTTCAGGAGCTTGACAACCAGCTCGCGGTAGCGGAGTTCGACGGCGGCTACAAAATCGCGGCCGTGACCACGGCCGGCGGCCAGCCGCTGAAATACACCATCAACCACACCATGATGCGCATTGACCTGCCCGCCGCGCTGCGGCCGGGCCAGGCCGTGTCGTTTGGGGTGAAGTGGAGCTACAATATCAGCAATCAGCTGAAAATCAACGAGCGCAGCGGCTACGAATATTTCCCGGAGGATAAAAACTACCTCTACGAAATTGCGCAGTTTTACCCCCGCATGGCGGTGTACTCCGACGCTACGGGCTGGCAGAACAAGCAGTTTCTGGGCAACGGCGAGTTTACGCTGCCCTTCGGGGATTATAAAGTGAGCATCACGGCCCCCGCCGACCACATCGTGGGCGCCACCGGCACGCTCCAGAATCCCGACCAGGTGCTGAGCGCGGTCCAGCGCCAGCGCCTGGCCCAGGCCCGCACCGCCAAAAAGCCGGTACTCATCGTGACCCAGGCCGAGGCTACCCAGGCCGAAGGCAAGCGGGCCAGCGGCACCAAAACCTGGACCTTCGCCGCCAAAAACGTGCGCGACTTTGCCTGGGCCAGCTCGCGCAAGTTCATCTGGGATGCGATGGGTATCAGCCAGAGCGGCAAGCCGGTGCTCTGCATGAGCTACTATCCCAAGGAGGGCAACCCGCTCTGGGGGCAGTACTCGACCGAGGTGGTGGCGCACACCATCAAGACATATTCAAAATTCACTATTCCTTACCAGTACCCGGTGGCCATCTCGGTGCACGGGCCGGTGGGCGGCATGGAATACCCGATGATTTGCTTCAACGGCGGCCGGCCCGAGCGCGACGGCACCTACTCGGCCGACCGGAAGTACGGGATGATTTCGGTGATTATCCACGAGGTGGGCCACAACTTCTTCCCGATGATTGTGAACTCGGACGAGCGCCAGTGGACCTGGATGGACGAGGGTCTCAATACCTTCTGCCAGTACCTGACCGAGCAGGAGTGGGAGCGCAACTACCCCAGCCGCCGCGGCGAGCCCAAGAACATCGTGGACTACATGCGCACCGACAAGAGCCTGCAAACCCCGATTATGACCAACTCGGAGTCGGTGTTGCAGTTCGGCAACAACGCCTACGGTAAGCCCGCCACTGCCCTCAACATCCTGCGCGAGACGGTGATGGGCCGCGAGCTGTTCGACTACGCCTTCAAGACCTACGCCACGCGCTGGGCCTACAAGCACCCGCAGCCGGCCGATTTCTTCCGCACGATGGAAGATGCCTCGGCGGTAGACCTTGACTGGTTCTGGCGCGGCTGGTTTTACGGCACCGACCGCTGCGATATCTCGCTCGACGGCGTGAAGTACTACCGACCCAACACCAAAAACCCGCTGGTGGAAAACACCCGGCTGCAAAACGAGCGCACCGCCCAGGCGGCCAGCCTCTCGGCCCAGCGCAACGCGACCGACCTCAAAACCACCGCCGTCGATGACAAGCCCGAGCTGAAGGACTTTTACAACAGCTACGACCCGCTCGCGGTGAGCGAGAGCGATAAGCAGCGCTACAACCAGTACCTGAGCAGCCTTACCCCCGAGCAGCAGCAGCGCCTCAACGGCAACCTGAACCTCTACGAGCTGAGCCTGCGCAACGTGGGCGGCCTGGTAATGCCCGTGGTGCTGCAAATGACCTACGACGACGGCACCCAGGAAACCCAGACCATCCCGGCCGAAATCTGGCGCAAAAACAACGAGCAGGTCACCAAGCTCATCGTGTCGACCAAGAACGTGGTGTCGTTCGTCATCGACCCCTTGCAGCAAACCGCCGATACCGACCTGAGCAACAACGCCTACCCGCGCCAGGCCGCGCCCTCGCGCTTCGAGCTGTTCCAGGCCGGGCAGTTTGGCAACAACGCCCAGTTTAAAAACCCCATGCAGGTGGCCAAAGAGCCGCAGATTGAGAAGCGCGAGAACAAGCCGAACCCGCAGTAGGGGAGCGGTTGGTTTAGTCTATAAAAAAGCGTCTGCCAGTACCGGCAGACGCTTTTTTTGTTTCTACTTATTACGAAGCTTAGCCATTTCTTCTGGGCAGATAAACTCGATTACTACACCGTGTGCCTTAAGTGCTTCTCGGTGTTCGTGCCAATCGGTATCGCTGGCGTTTACGACGGGTGGGGCCGCGTGGTGCGTGAGCGCTGCCGCCACAAACTTGCGGTCGGAAAGGTCGAACCTGGCTAGTTCGGCGGCCTTGGGGAAGGCAGTGAAGCTACCGTCCTCGTCCGTGGCCAGCGTTACTTTTTCACAGTGCTGCGGATTGTAGGCGGCCTGCTCATAAAGCCAGCGGTAAAACTGGTCGCCCGTGCCGGGCTGCCCGCTGGGGCTGAGGTGCCGCCGATACTCGGTAACAATATGGTCGGCGTCATCCAAAATGAGTATTTCACCAGCGATGAGCCTCTCTAAACGCTCGATAGCCGCGATGACGCAAGCCGGGCCAGCATTTGACTTGCCATTGGCCACGATGGCCACGTTGGTGTCGATGAGATAACGCATGCTTTACTGGTTTTGCAATTTGCGTTTCATCTCCGCTTTCATCTTGGCTGCTGCTTCGGCAAAAGCATCGCCAAAAAAGCCCGCTGGCCAGTTGTGAATATTGCCGTACTCGTCCAACTACAAAGGCGTTAATTTTGATTTTCCTTCTTCAATGGAGGTGAAATAAAGCTTTACTGCATCAGGCTCTATTATTTCCTCAGCCATACGGCGTTGCAGACGCTGCAATAAGTGCTCGCTGTGGCTCTCCAGAATAATCTGTAATTTCCGCCGCTTGATAGCGTCGATAAATACATCAGCTAGCCCCGCTTGCACGGCCGGGTGAAGGTGAATCTCGGGCTGCTCCAGAATAACCGTGGAACCCTCGGGTACATAAAACAGCAGTACCAGCACCGGCAGTATCTGCGACACACCAAAGCCTACATCAGTCAGAAATACGCTTGCCGATTCGGCTGTGCGCTGGATGCGCACTTCATATTCCTTGCGATTAGGCGCAATGGGTTGCACTTTGAAGGAATAAATCAGGCCCAATTCTTTCAGCCAGTGCGCTACGTGTTCCTCGACAGTGCGTTTAGGCTGACCTTCGCCCATGTCAATAGTATGTCCCTTATTACGAGAGGAGAGTAGCGCTGCTATTGCACGTTCGCCACGACTACCTACACTTTGAGTTTGCTCACCAGCCCATATATAAAGACGATTTGGATATTCCCTAAGCGGGCCAAGGTATTCTATGCGTTCAAATAAATTTTCTAATTCTCTAGGTAGACTATCAGTTGCATAATCCTTGTTAAATTCATCAAGAGTTATGTCAATAAAGTGAGGGGCATTATAAAACTTTAGTGGGCTTGTATGTTGTCCGATTATTTCTTTATTTTTTATGATGTGAAAAACATTGTGATTTTCGAAAAAGAATTCACTTGAGGGTTGGCCTGCTATTTTGATTCCTGTAGTTTTTCTATTATAGGTATAGGCGAAGCTCATTAATTCGACATAGTCGTCTGTCCGCAATATTTCCGCACCAAAAGAGAATTTATTATCGTCCCAAAACTTGTTGTTATCTTCAAGCCAATCAAAAAAATTAGTGCGAGCTTTCCAATCAAAATCAAACATGAGTAGGCCAGGGTCCTCGTGATTGTGCAGAATATCATACATCGTTCCCAAATCCACATAAGATTTATCATCTCCCAAATGCAAAACTCGAGACCTGTCCGACGACTCCACCGTCTGCTTGAGCATCAGTAGAAATTGCAGGATGCTGCTCTTGCCCGACGAGTTGGTGCCGAAGAAGCCGGTGAGGCTGCCAAAGGCCATGTCGCCGGTATCCTGCCAGGATTTGAAGTTTTGGATGCGGAGGCGTTCGAGCATGGGCATAGGGGTGAGGCGGAAAACAAAGCTAGTGCCACCTGGCTCTCGTTTCTTGCGGCCGATATGAAGCCTGCCACCCTGCCCGTGCTGCCGCTGGCCGCCTTTCCGCCGACCGAGGCCGCGCCAGCCGGCCGCCGGCCCTACTACGTGCAGCGCCTCGAAAGCCACGCGGCGCGGTTTCCGGGCGTGAGCGCGCCGCACGCGCACGACTTCTACCTGCTGCTCTATATCACGCAGGGCAGCGGCACGCATACTATTGATTTGCAAGCCTACGAGCTGCGGCCGGGCGCGCTGTTTTTCCTGGCGCCGGGGCAGGTGCACGGCTGGGCGCTGAGTGCCGACGCGGCAGGCTACATCGTGTTTTTCGAGGCCGCATTCTACCAGCGCCATTACCCGGCCGGCCGCCTGCACGGCTACCCGTTTTTCGACCCCGGCCACTTGCCGGTTAACTACCTGTTGGACGGAAATAATAGGATATTGTCTATATTTGAGCGGCTGTGGCAGGAAGTCAGTACAACGCCCACCGATGAGGTGGTGGCTGCTTATCTGTTTCTGGCCCTGGAGCTGGCGGCCCGCGACTACCCGGCTGCGCCCGCGCCGGCTGCCGCGCTGGGCCGCCAGCAGGTACGCGAGTTCAGCCGGCTGCTCAACCAGCACTTTCGGCGCGAAAAAACCGTGGCTTTTTATGCCGGGCAGCTAAGCGTGACGCCCAACCACCTCACCGCCATTTGCCGGCGCGTGGTGGGGCAGGCGGCGCGCGACCTGATTCTGGCCCGCGTGATGGCCGAAGCCCGGCGCCTGCTCCATCACTCCGCCGATTCGGTGGCCCAGGTGGCCGCCGTGCTGGGCTACGACGATGCTTCTTACTTCAGCCGGGCCTTCAAAAAACACGTAGGTATAACGCCCGAAGCCTTTCGGCGGCAGCGTTGATTTGTGCGGTTTTTGCCCGTATGCAGCTCTGGTGGCCGGTGGCTGGTCGGGGTACCTTTGTCGGGTCATTAAGCGTTTCGATTCCTATGCCTGCTCCCATCGAATCTTCGTCCCTGGCCTTGCTGGCGCTGCGCTGCCCGCGCTGCCACCAGGGGCCGCTGTTTCTGCACCCCGCTACCAGTCTCACCAAATTTACGGATATGCCGGCCGAGTGCCCCGTGTGCGGCCAAAGCTACGAGCCGGAGCCAGGCTTCTACTACGGGGCCATGTACATCAGCTTTGGGTTTGCGCTGGCCATTTTTCTGGTCTGCGGCGTCTCGCTCTATTACCTGGCCAATGACCCCGGCCTGTGGGTGTACGTGGGTACGGTAGCCGTTATCAGCCTGGCTCTTACGCCCCTTATCTTTCGCTACTCGCGCGCCCTGATGCTATATTTGTTTGGCGGTGCCCGCTACGATGCCGGCTGGGTTGCCCGGCACACGCGATGATTCTGATAGAAGCGGTTTAGGAAGTGGAGCTGGGCGGTGTCGCCAGCGGGCTGCCGGCTCAACCCCGGCCGCCCGCTTCGGCTCGGACTGCCGAAACCGCTTCATAGTAAAAACTTATAAAAGCCTGTTGCGTAAGCGGCAGGCTTTTTTGTAGGTGCAAGATTAAGGCCGGACTCAGTGCCAACAGAATGACAGGATTAGGCAAAGCTACGTTCGAGCTTACGAGCAGCATTAGCAAAAAGCCTGGCTTATAAGGGGTAAAATAGTAAACAGCCCGCCCCGGTTTCGCGTAGTATCAGGACAGTTTTTTACGCGCTCCCTGCATGCATTCCGACGACCAAACTCCCGACGGGGCCAGCTCTGTGCCGGCCGGCCCCTCCCGCCGCTCCTTTCTGAAGCAAACCGGCGGCCTGCTGGGCGTAGCATTGGCCCCGCCTCTTGCCAGCCAGGCCGAAGCCCTGGCTGATAAGCTGGCTCCCACCAGTCCCATTCTCTCGGGCCAGACCAACGTCAGTCTCACGGTCAATGGCCAGGCCAAAAACCTGCGCCTCGAGCCCCGCACCACGCTGCTCGACGCCCTGCGCGAGCATCTCGACCTGACGGGCACCAAGAAGGGCTGCGACCACGGCCAGTGCGGCGCCTGCACCGTGCACGTCGATGGCCGGCGCGTCAACTCGTGCCTTACGCTGGCCGTGATGGCGCAGGGCAAGCAAATCACGACCATCGAGGGCCTGGCGAAAGGCGAGGAGCTGCACCCCATGCAGGAAGCTTTCCTCAAGCACGACGGCTTTCAGTGCGGCTACTGCACTCCCGGCCAGATTATGAGCGGCGTTGCCTGCGTAAAAGAAGGCCACGCCACCACCGACGACCAGGCCCGCGAGTGGATGAGCGGCAACATCTGCCGCTGCGGCGCTTATCCCAACATTCTGGCCGCGGTGCGCGAAGTGGCTGGCCACGGCTAGTAGCGCGGACGTCGTAGTTCGGGCTCATCTCTATCGCTTCAAACGCGGACTGCATCGTCCGCGCTACTCTTATGAATAATTTTGCCTACACGCAGGCCAGCACCACAAAGGAGGCCGCCACGGCCAGGGAAGCCGATAAGCAAGCCGCTTTTATCGGGGGCGGCACTACGCTGCTCGACATTATGAAGTCGAATATCGAGCAGCACTCCCTGCTGATTGATATTAACAAGCTGCCGTTAGTGGGTATCGAGAACGGCGCGTCCGGCCTGCGCATCGGGGCGCTGGAGCGCATGAGCGACGTAGGCGAGCACCCGCTGGTGGTGCAGAACTACCCCGTTATTTCGCAGGCGCTGCTGGCTTCGGCCTCGCCGCAGCTGCGCAATATGGCCAGCATGGGCGGCAACCTCCTGCAGAAAACGCGCTGCGGCTACTACCGCGACGTAGCTTTCCCGTGCAATAAGCGGGTGCCCGGCTCGGGCTGCCCCGCCCAGCAGGGCGACAACCGCACGCTGGCCATCCTGGGCGGCTCGCCGAGCTGCATCGCTACCCACCCCTCCGACCTGGCCGTGGCGCTGGTGGCGCTGGAGGCTAAGCTGACCCTGGAAAGCCCCAAAGGCACGACCCGCACCGTGCCGCTGGCCGACTTTTACAAGCTGCCGGGCTCGACGCCGCATATTGAAAACCACCTGGCGCCCGGCGAGTTGATTACCGCCATTACCGTGCCGGCCGCTGCGCACGCCCGCAAGTCGCACTACCTCAAGGTGCGCGACCGCGCCTCCTATGCCTACGCGCTGGTGTCGGCCGCCGTGGGGCTCGACGTGCAGGGCGGCACCATTCACTCGGCGCGGGTGGCGCTGGGCGGGGTGGGCACCGTGCCCTGGCGCGTACCGGCCGTGGAGAAAGCCCTCGTGGGCAAGCCAGCCACCGAGAGCACCTTCCGCGCTGCCGCCGCGCTGGCCGTGCGCGACGCGTCGCCGCGCGAGCACAACAAATTCAAAGTCGAGCTGGCCCAGCGCACGCTGGTGCGGGCCCTGCTGGAGGTAACGGCGTAGGGTGCCGGCTTGCTCCTGCCCGGCGGCCAGGCCTTTCTTATTATCCTAATTGTCGTTCATTCGACGGGCGGGGGCAAGCCCCGCATCCTACTTTATGTCTGCTGAACCCCAATTTTTTGACCAGCCGGGCGGCTTCGTCGGCCAGCCGCTGGTTCGCGTGGAGGGCCGCGAGAAAGTAACCGGCCGGGCCAAGTACTCGGCCGAGTTTCCGCTGCCGGGCCTTACTTACGGCGTGCTGGCTACCAGCACCGTAGCGAAGGGCAAAATTCAACGTATCGACACCTCGGCCGCTGCTCGTGAGCCGGGCGTTATTGCCGTGCTCACCCACCAGAACCTGCCCAAGCTGGCTAAAACGCCCAACGATGCGGCCGGCAAAAAGGACATTGGGGCGCCGATGGGTTTTCTGCCCCTTACCGGCGATGAGATTTTCTATGCCGCCCAGCCCGTGGCGCTCGTGGTGGCCGATACCCTCGACCATGCCCTGCATGCCGCCACGCTCGTGCAGGTAACGTACCAGCAAACCGGCGCGCCCATCGCCAGCTTCCTCGACCCCAAAGCCGAGCTGTTTGACCCCCAGAAGGTGCAGGACGGCAAGCAGGATGGCCACACCCGCCGCGGCGATGCGCAGGGCGCATTTAAGAGCGCGCCCATTCAGCTTACGGCGACTTACAACCATCCTATATATAACCATAATCCGATGGAGCCGGGCTCGACCACCGCGCACTGGGAAGCGCCCGACCGCCTCGTGGTGTACGAGTCGACGCAGGGCGTCACGCGCACACAGTCGGCCCTGACGGCCATGCTGGGCATTCCGCGCGAGCAGATTCGGGTGATTACCAAGTACCTGGGTGGCGGCTTTGGCTGCAAGGGCTCGTGCTGGCCGCATACTGTGCTTACGGTGCAGGCCGCCAAAGCGGTGGGTCGCCCCGTGAAGCTGATGCTGACCCGCAAGCAGATGTTTACGAGCATGGGCCACCGCGAAGACCAGACCCAGACCGTGCAGCTCGGGGCGACGGCCGACGGCAGGATTACGTCGATAGTGCACACGAAGACTTCGACCACCTCGCCCTGGGACAACTACGCCGAGTCGAACTCCAAGATACTGGATATGCTCTATGCGACGCCCAACTTTGAGGCGACGTACCAGCTGGCGCGGGCCAACGTGATGACTTCCACGTTTATGCGGGCTCCCGGCGAGGCGCCGGGCTCGTTTGCCATTGAGTGCTCGATGGATGACCTGGCGTATAAAATCGGCGTCGACCCCATCGAAATCCGGCTGCGCAACCACGCCGACCACGACTACAGCACCGGCCACCCCTGGAGCAGCAAAAGCCTGAAGCAGTGCTACGCCCGCGGGGCCGAGCTGTTTGGCTGGAGCAAGCGCAACCCCCAGCCGGGTGCCACCCGCGACGGCCGCTACCTGGTGGGTATGGGCATGGCCACGGCCAGTTACCCGGTGCACAACTCGCAGGGCACGGCCCGCGCCCGTCTCTACGCCGACGGCCATGCCGTGGTGCAGTCGGGCGCAACCGACCTCGGCACCGGCACCTACACCGTAATGACCCAGGTGGCCGCCGACGCGCTGGGTTTGCCGATGGAGAAAATCCGCTTCGAGCTGGGCGATACCAATCTGCCTACCGCGCCCAACTCGGGCGGCTCGGTGGCGGCCGGCACGGTTTCGTCGTCGGTTTATATGGCCGCGCAGGACGTGTGGCAGAAGCTAATCAAAGTGGCGGTGGCCGATAAAAAATCCCCCCTTTTCAAAGCCAAGCCCGAAGAGGTGACAGTTGAAAAAGGCCGTCTTTTCCTGAAAAAAGACGCCAGCAAAGGCGAAAGCTTCGCCGACCTCATGAAGCGGTCCGAAATGACCGACATCGAAGGCATGGGCCAGGGTAAGTACGGCTCGGGTTACGAAACCGGGCAGTCGGGCAGTCCGGCCGGCCCCGGCAACAATACCGACTCGGCCGGCCAGCACGCCATGCATTCGTTCGGAGCGCACTTCTGCGAGGTGCGGGTCGATATGGACCTGGGCACCGTGCGGGTGTCGAAGTGGGTGAGCGTGATGGGCGCGGGCCGCATCCTGAACGCTCAAACTGCCCGCAGCCAGATTATCGGCGGCGCCATCTTCGGCATCGGTTCGGCTTTGATGGAAGAAACCATCCGCGACCAACATTTCTCGCGCTATACTAATGCCGACCTGGCTACGTACCACGTGCCGGTAAACGCCGATATTCCGGATATGACCGTTGAGTTTGTGGAGGAGCACGACCCGTTTATCAATGCGATGGGGGTGAAGGGCATCGGCGAAATCGCGATGGTGGGCGTAGCTGCGGCCGTGGCCAACGCCGTGTACCACGCCACCGGCAAGCGCCTGCGCGACCTGCCCCTGACGCCCGATAAGGTGATGCTGGCCGGCTTAAACAGCTAGTTCCTAGTCATTCCAATAAGAACGTCATGCGGAGCCTGTCGAAGCATCTCTGCCGCGCCGCTTGGGTAGTTCGGCAAAGATGCTTCGACAGGCTCCGCATGACGTTTCTTTGGGTTAATCAATAAACAACCACGCAATACCCCACACCTCATGCACAACGACTCTATTGCCACCGTGGGCCTGCTGCTGCTGGCGGCCGGCTCGTCGTCCCGGCTGGCGCGCCCCAAGCAGCTGCTGCCTTACCAGGGTAAAACGCTGCTGCGCCACGCCGCGGAGGTGGCCGTGGCCTCGCCCTGCCGCCCGCTGGTGCTCGTAACCGGCGCGCTGCACGACGAGCTGCTGCCCGAAATTGCCGGCCTGCCCTTCCACGTGGTGCGCAACGATAGCTGGGCCGATGGCATGGGCGGCAGCATCGCCGCTGGCCTCGCCGAGCTCGAAACGGCCGCCGAAGGCCCCACAGTAGATGCCGTGGTGGTTATGCTTTGCGACCAGCCGCTGCTCACTGAAGAGATTATTGGTCAGCTAATCGTGCAGTTTCAGGCTACCGGGCAGCCGGTGGTGGCGTCGGCCTACGCCGGTACGCTGGGCGTACCGGCGCTGTTCGGTCGGGCTGTTTTTCCGCAGCTGCTGGCGCTGCGCGGGGCCAGCGGGGCCCGTGAGCTGTTGCAGCAATACGCCCACCTGCCCAGCGTAGCTTTCCCCGGCGGTGCTACCGATGTGGATACCGAGGCGCAGTACGCGGCGCTGGCGCCGTAGATTACCGCCGGGTTACGCTGCGTTGTGGATGTCTGAAATCCGTTACCTTAGCCGGGTGCGCGCTACTTCCCGCGCCGCTGTTTCATGGCTGCACCCGCTACGCTACCGGCTTCCAACCCCGGCACCGTCGAAAAAGACAACAAGCGCATCACCAACGGCTGGACGTTCTACGACTGGGCCAACTCGGTGTATCCGCTGGTGATAACAAGTAGTATTTTTCCTATATATTGGTCGAGTGTTATCAAACAGATAACCCATACCGACAACGGGCAGAGTCCGGTGAACTTCCTGGGGATGCAGGTGCCGGGTACTTCGCTGCTCAACTACGCCATCTCGGCCTCGTTTCTGCTCATTGCCTTGGTTAGTCCGTTTCTGACGTCGCTGGCCGATTTTTCGGGGCGCAAGAAGCTGTTTTTACAGGTGTTTTGCTACATCGGGGCCGCAGCGTGCGCCGGGCTGTATTTCTTTGGTCCCGATACCCTTACCCTCTCTACCTTCATCTTCGTGGCGGCCACGGTGGGCTTTTCGGGCAGCATTGTGTTCTATAATTCTTACCTGCCCGAAATCAGCTCCGAGGAGAAGTTTGACTCGCTCTCGGCCAAAGGCTTTTCGATGGGCTACGTGGGCTCGGTAATTCTGCTGGTAATTTGTCTCATTATCAATCAGTTTCACGATAAAATCGGGATTGGTGGGGCGCGGGCGGCCCAGCTCTCCTTTCTGCTCACCGGTCTATGGTGGGCGGGCTTTGCCCAGATTCCGTTTGCCACGCTGCCGCCCGACCTGGGCCGCCCGGCCGATGCACCGACTGCCGAAGGCGGCTGGCTGCTCAACGGCTTCCGCGAGCTGGGCAAAGTGTGGGACCAGCTCCGGCAGCTGCCCAACGTGAAGAAGTTTCTGCTCGCCTATTTCACCTACAACATGGGCGTGCAAACGGTGATGTACGTGGCCACGCTCTTCGGCACCGACGAGCTGCACCTCGAATCCGGTTCGCTCATTCTCACCATCTTACTCTTGCAGGTGGTGGCCATCGCCGGGGCCTGGCTGTTTGCCAAGCTCTCGGAGCGCATCGGTAACACGCGGGCCCTGAGCTGGTCGGTGTTTATCTGGATGCTGATTTGCATCGCGGGCTATTTCGTGCAGGCCGGCTGGAGCTTCTACGCGCTGGCTTCCGTTATCGGCCTCACGATGGGCGCCATCCAGAGCCTGAGCCGCTCTACTTATTCCAAAATTATCCCCGAAAACACGCCCAACTCGGCCGCCTTTTTCAGCTTTTTCGACGTAACCGAAAAGCTCAGCATCGTTATCGGCACGGCCACGTTTGGCATTATTAACCAGGTGACGGGCTCGATGCGCAACAGCATCCTGGCTCTGATTGTCTTCTTTATTCTGGGGCTGATTTTCCTGCTGCAGCTGCGCGGCAAGAAGCTGCGCGAAGACCCGGCCGATGCTTCCTTCCTGCCGCCTCCGCCCGCTTCGGCCCCGGCCGAGATGGGCCGCCCGCAAACTGTTTAGCCCGACTGCGGTTGAGGCATCATACTTTTCCTCCCACCCTATGCACACGTCCTCCCTCCAACAAAACATCCTCGAAGAGCTCGACCACGAGCTGGCCGTCACGCGCAAAGTTCTCGAGCGCGTGCCCGACGATAAGTTCGACTACCAACCGCATCCCAAGTCGATGAGGCTGGGCCAGCTGGCCTCGCACATTGTCAATCTGCTGAAATTCAAGCAGCTGTTTGTAGAAGCCAGCCAGCGCGACTTCCTTGACCCCAATGCGCCCAAGCCGCCGCCCAGCCCCACGAGTACCGCCGAGTTGCTCAAGCGCTTCGACCAGTTCAGCGCCGAGCTGCGCCAGGCCCTGAGCGAGAGTAGCAGCGAAAAGCTGACTGATAATTTCCAGCTCCGCCGCGGCGAGCAGGTTCTGATGAGCCGTCCAAAAGGGGCCGCCCTGCGCATTATGGGTCTCAACCACAGCATCCACCACCGCGGCCAGCTCACGGTGTACCTGCGCCTGCTCGACATTCCGGTGCCTGGCGTGTACGGCCCCAGCGCCGACGAGCCCGGTGGGTTTTAGTAAGAAATAAATAGGCGGAATTAAAAAATGGGTCGTTCAGCCCCTCGTAAAGGAGGGTTGAACGACCCATTTTTTAATTCGGCCTATTTATTTCTTACTTGAAAAAACCTGCCGTCCGCCAATCCACGTCTGCTGCACGGGCGCGTTGCGCAGCTGCTCGTTGGGCGCGGTGAGCAAATCGGTTTTCAACATTACGAAATCGGCCAGCATACCGGGCTTTATCTGGCCTTTGCGTTTCTCCTCGAAGGCGGCGTGGGCGGCCCAGGTGGTCATGCCGCGCAGGGCCTGCTCGCGGGTGAGCGCGTTTTCCATCTGGAAGCCGCCGGCCGGGAAGTTCTTCGCATCCTGCCGGGCCACGGCGGCGTGGAAGCCGTAGAGCGGGTTGATGTCCTCGACCGGAAAGTCGGAGCCCAGGGCTACCTGGCCGTATTGCTTCAGCAAATCCTGGTACACGTAGGCGGTTTTGAGTCGCTGCGCGCCCAGGCGCTCGCCGGCCCAGTACATGTCGGAGGTGGCATGCGTGGGCTGCACCGAGGGCACGATGTGGTATAGGCCGAACTTCGGAATATCCTCTTTACTAACCACCTGCGCGTGCTCGATGCGCCAGCGCCGGTCGGGCTGGCCTTTCAGCGCCGCGCCGTAGATATCCAGCAGCAGGCGGTTCGAGGAATCGCCGATGGCGTGGGTGTTCATCTGAAACCTGGTGGCCGCCAGCTCCTTGGCTAAGCTCCGGTAATACTCCGGGTGTTGCAGCAAAAAGCCGGTTTCGTGCGGCCGGTCGGTGTAGGGGGCCAGCAGCGTCGCCCCCCGCGAGCCCAGCGCCCCATCGGCATACACTTTAAAGGCACTGATAGTCAGGTTGTCGCTGAAATAGGGTCCTTTTGGTATATAGTACGCCTTATTTTCGGGCGTGGGGTTGAGCATGGTGTAGAGGCGCAGGTGTAGCTTGCCGGCTTGCTGCAAAGCCGCCAGGCGCTCAATGTCGGCCCGGTCGAGGCCCGCGTCGGCGAGGCTGGTGAGGCCCACAGCCAGGCAGTTTTGCTGGCCTTGCAGCAGGGCCACGTCAGCCTCGGCCGGGCTGGGCTCAGGGATTTTGGTGGCGACCAGCTTCACGGCATTATCGACCAGCAGACCGGTGAGCCGGCCGGCCGCATCGTGCCCAATTATGCCGCCGCTGATGGGCGTAGCGGCCGTGACCCCGGCCAGGTCGAGGGCCTTCTGGTTGACCAGCGCCGCGTGGCCGTCGATACGAATGATAAAAACCGGCACGTTCGGGAACAGCTGGTCGAGCGTATCCTTGGTTGGAAACTGCCGGCCCGGCCAGCGGTTCTGGTCCCAGCCGCGCCCCGTGAGCCAGGCGGCGCCGGGCTGCTCGCGCTGGTGCGCCTGCAAGCGGCTCACCGTTTCGGGCCACGAGGTTGCGCCCACCAGGTTGGCCGAGCGCAGGCCCAGCGCGTAGCGGTAAAAATGGCAGTGCGCGTCGTAAAAGCCGGGGTAGATAAACTGCCCCTGCGCATCCACCGTTTGCGCGGCCTGGTAGCGGCTTTGTAAGTCGGCCGACTTACCCACGGCCACAAAGTGCCCGTCGCGCACGGCAAACGCCTCGGCCTTACTGAACGTCGAATCCACGGTATAGACCGTGGCGTTGGTCACCAGCAGGTCAACTGCCTCGCGCTGAGGCTGGCAGCCGGTCAGGGCCATCAAAAGCACAAACGCAACAGTACTCCCAAGTTTATAAACAAGCCGCATAGTACAAAAAGGTACGCAAAGTTCCGGAGCGAAACCACCGGGCAAAGCTAAGCCCGTTCTCACCAGAGAACGGGCTCCTAGAAACAACCGCAAAATATTACCGTCAAACCAGCCAGCCCGCGCAGCGGGCGTATCTGCGAAATCCGTTAAATCCGTTACATCTGCGGTCTATTCGAACTTCAGGTGCTTCACCGATTCGCCCGAGTTCTTCAGCTCCAGCAGCGATTCGATGCCAATCAACAGGTGTTGCTTCACGAAGTTGGTAGTCACTTTCGAATCCGACTCGGCCGTTTTCACGCCTTCGGGCGTCATGGGGTTATCGCTCACGAGCAGCAGCGCCCCGTGCGGAATATCGTTCATAAAGCCCACCACGAAGATGGTTGCCGTTTCCATGTCCACGGCCAGGGCGCGCACCCGGCGCAGGTAGTCCTTAAAGTCCTGGTCGTGCTCCCACACGCGGCGGTTGGTGGTGTACACGGTGCCGGTGTAGTAGTCGAGCTCGTGCTTCTTAATCATCGACGAAACGGCCCGCTGCAACCGGAACGAAGGCAGCGCCGGAATTTCCTTGGGCAGGTAGTCGTCGGAAGTGCCGTCGCCGCGAATGGCCGCGATGGGCAGCACCAAATCGCCGAGCTTGGTTTTTTTCAGGCCCCCGCATTTGCCGAGGAAGAGCGCCGCCTTGGGCTTGATGGCCGACAGCAAATCCATCACGGTGGCCGCCATCGGCGAGCCCATGCCGAAGTTGATGATGGTGATGCCGTTGGCCGTGGCCGACTGCATGGGCTTGTCGGTGCCGCGCACCGCGCAGCCAAACTGCTCGGCAAACATGTACACGTAGTTGCTGAAGTTGGTAAGCAGGATGTACTGCCCGAACTCGTTCAGCGGTACGCCCGTGTAGCGCGGCAGCCAGTTGTTGACAATTTCTTC
This sequence comes from Hymenobacter baengnokdamensis, assembly GCF_008728635.1. NCBI lineage: Bacteria > Pseudomonadati > Bacteroidota > Cytophagia > Cytophagales > Hymenobacteraceae > Hymenobacter > Hymenobacter baengnokdamensis. The sequence continues at coordinate 2,196,333 of NZ_CP044285.1, forward strand.
CTTGGTCTTCATAAGGTGCTGGTTATGTGAAAAATAAGCTTGTCATTGCGAGCCGGCGAAGCAATCGTAGCCAAACGACTTGTTCGGGTGTCGTTTCGGTGCGATTGCTTCGCTGTGCTCATCATGACAGCAAAAACAATCGCCAGAAACTAAAAAAGCCGCCTACCCGGTAGGGTACGGCGGCGCAGCGGGCAGGAAACCCAGGTGAAATGCGGCAGCCAAAACCCGTACCTTTGGAGGTGATGCAAGTGCTGGACCTGCCGCCTTTCGCCCACAAAACTAGGCAAAATTTAGCAAATATCCCGGAGATATGGGATGAGCTGCGCCACAAGTACGTAGCACTCACCCCCGAGGAGTGGGTGCGGCAGCACGTAGTACACTATCTGATGGCCAGCCTGGGCTACCCGCGCGGCCTGCTCAGCCTGGAGCGCGGCCACCGCTACAACCAGCGCCAGAAGCGCACCGACCTCGTGGCCCTCGGCCCCGCCGGCCGCCCACTGCTGCTGGTAGAGTGCAAGCGGCCCTCGGTGGCTATCACGCCGGCCGTGGCCCGGCAGGCCGCTACCTACAACCAGACCCTGCGGGCGCCCTTGCTGCTGCTCACCAACGGCCTGATGCACTACTGCTGGCGCGTCGACTTTGCGCTAGGCGTAAATGAGCGGCTGGCGGAGATTCCGCCCTATGCCGTAGCCATTGAGTTGGCTGGCGGCTAAACACTGACGCGCGCTACGATGGGCTCGCGGGTAGCGGCGTTCCACCCTTTAAATTCGATGTACCGCACGTTGGGAACCCAAAACGTGCCGCCCTCAATGCGCAGGTACACGCGCGTGAGCACGATTTGCTTGCCGCCAACTACCGTAAACACGTGAAAGGCCTTATCGACGCTTGATTTCATGAGCAAAAAGGGCACTTTGTTGTAGGCGGCAAATTTGAGCTCATACTTATCAGGGGCCAGCTTCGTAGCCGTCAGGCCATAGGCAAATTTGCGCTGAATAAAATTCAGGTCTTTGCGCTGCCCCTGCTCGTCGTAGCGCAGCCAGAACACGTTAATGGGCTCGTCCGCATCGACTTGGCCCGCGCTGTTCACGTTGAGCTGGTAGATGACGGTATTGGTGTTCGGGTCGCGCTGGAGGTAAAACAGCTGATTAGGCACGCCGGCGGGCACCGGAAACGTGAGCGGGAGTGGAACCGTGGGCGAAATAGTCCGGACCAGCAAGGCCAGCAGCAAAGCCGGCCACAACGTAAGAATCGACATTTTTTCAAGAAGAATACCTACAACACCCAACTCGACGAAATAGCTCAGGGCGAGCCGGGCAACGCCCGCAAAAAAGCCTGCCGGATGCGCGTCCGGCAGGCTTTTGAGTAATAGCGTGGACGCTGCGAGTCCGCGCGTCTTATCACCGGAACGTTGACACGCGCGGACTCGCAGCGTCCACGCTACCAACTAGACGGCGGCGCCTTCCAGCACCGATTCCACGTCTACGAGGGGCAGGTTCCAGGCTTCGGCTACGCCTTGGTACACCACTTCGCCGTGCACCACGTTCAGGCCGAGGCGCAGGGCCGGGTCGCGGCGGCAGGCTTCCTGCCAGCCCAGGTTGGCCAGCTTCACGGCGTAGGGCAGCGTGGCGTTGGTGAGGGCCAGGGTCGAGGTGTAGGGCACCGCGCCGGGCATGTTGGCCACGCAGTAGTGCACTACATCGTCGATAATGAAGGTCGGGTTTTCGTGGGTCGTGGGCCGGCAGGTTTCGATGCAGCCGCCCTGGTCCACGGCCACGTCCACGAGCACGGTGCCGGGGCGCATGGTCTTGAGCATGTCGCGGGTAATGAGGTGCGGGGCTTTGGCACCCGGAATGAGCACGGCACCCACCACGAGGTCGGCGGTTTTGATGGCTTCGCGAATGTTGTACTCGTTGGAGTACTGCGTTACCACATTCTTGGGCATGAAGTCATCGAGCTCGCGCAGACGGTTCAGGTTGATGTCCATCACGGTCACCTGCGCCCCGAGGCCGGCGGCTACCTTAGCCGCCTGGGTGCCCACGATGCCCGCACCCAGCACGAGTACGTGCGCGGGCTTTACGCCGGGCACGCCGCCGAGCAGAATGCCGCGGCCTTTCAAGGGCTTTTCGAGGTATTTAGCACCTTCCTGCGGGGCCATGCGGCCGGCTACCTCGCTCATCGGGATGAGCAGCGGCAGCGCCCGCGAGGGCAGCTCCACAGTTTCGTACGCGAGGCAGATAGCCTTGCGCGCTATCATGGCGTGGGTCAGCTCCTCGCCGCTGGCAAAGTGGAAGTAGGTGAACAGCAGCTGGTTCTCCTTGATAAGCGGATACTCTTCCGCAATCGGCTCCTTCACCTTGATAATCATGTCGGCCTGGCCATACACGTCGGCAATGGTGGGCAGCAGTTTGGCACCCGCCTGCTCATACTCGGCGTCGGCGAAGCCCGAGCCTTCGCCCGCGCTAGCCTGCACCAGCAGCGAATGACCATGTTTGCGCAATTCGGCTACGCCGGCCGGCGTGAGACCAACGCGATTCTCATTATTCTTAATTTCTTTCGGAACACCGATAATCATGGGGCAGGGGAGGGGAGAAGTGGAGAAGAAACGTGCCGTAAAGATACGGCTGCTGAAATCAGTGCGCAGTGAACAAGGAACACTGAACAATTATTTCGAAGCCGCAATTGTTCACTGCTCACTGCGCACTGATTTCAGCAGCCCCTGCACGTCGAGCGGGCGGGTATACATGGTCAGCTTGCCGTCGGGGGTGGTGGGCCACTCGGCGCGGGGGCGGTCCCAGTACAGCTCCAGGCCGTTGCCATCGGGGTCGTCGAGGTATATGGCTTCGCTCACGCCGTGGTCGGAGGCCCCGCGCAGCGGGTAGCCGGCGGCCAGCAGCCGCTTCAACACGGCCGCCAGGCCGGCCCGGTCGCGGTACAGAATGGCGGCGTGATACAGGCCCGCCACGCCCTCGCGCACGGCTGGCTTGCCGCCCTGGCTGTGCCAGGTATTCAGCCCGATGTGGTGGTGGTAGCCGTCGGCCGACAAAAACGCCGCCTGCTCGCCGGCTTCCAGCATCACTTCGAAGCCGAGCAGGTCGTGGTAAAACCGCAGGGCCCGCGCCATATCGGTTACCTGCAAATGGATGTGGCCGATGCTGGTGCCCGCGGGCACGGCGTAAGCGGAAGGATTGGAAGCGCTGGGGTTAGGGCTCATCGTATATAAAAAGCTACTTGAGGGATTTAAATAATGTACCTACATCAATCAACAATCAGGCCCGAAAAAAGCCCTGCCAATCCGGCAGGGCTATACGCTACAGCTTGATAGGTTGGCTACTTAAACGGCACCGAGGAGCTGCTTTCCTTTACCAGGCTCGTAGGCACCAGGTCTTTTACCACCGTAGCCTTGAGCGTCAGCTTGGTATCGCCGTGCATGTCGTTGGAAGCCAGCGTAACGACCTCGGCGGCGGGGCCCAGGGTACGGGGCGCGTACACCAGCTCAATTACGACACTTTGGCCGGGCTTGATGGGCGCGGGCGCGGAGCGGTAGCCCACGCAGTAGCAGTTGGATGATACCGTGGTTAACACCAGGTCTTTAGGCCCGGTATTGCGCACGCCGATGCGGGCTACCGGCTGCGTGCCGGCCTCCAGGCGCCCGAAGTCGTAGCTGGCCCGCTCCAGCAGCAGCTTGGGCGACGCGGCCAGCTGGGCCGGCGTCAGCGTCGCCCGAAGCTCGTCTTTCGTCAGTACCGTGCCTTTAAGGCTGAGCACCTTGCTGGCTTCGGTGGCGTTACTCATTACCGTTACGGTTTTGGCAAATACGCCGGGGCGGCCGGCGCTGTTGTACACCGCTTTGATAATGCCCGACTTGCCCGGCAGCACCGGCGATTTGGTCCACTCCGGAGTAGTGCAGCCGCAGCTGGCCTGGGCATTGGCAATAACGATGGGCTGGTTACCCGTGTTTTTAAAGCGAAACTCGTAGGTAGCCATCGTGCCTTCGGCTACCTTGCCGAAATCGTGGTCGGTGTTCTCAAACGTAAGCACGCCCTGGGCGTGGGCGGCCAGCGCCAGCAGGCAAAGGGCCAGGGTAGAAACGAAACGCATAAGCTAAAAGCCAGGGTTTAACCTGGGTAATAAGATAGAGTAACAGTTAGTTAACCCCAGTCGGCCGGGGGCGTAGACAAATATACAGCCCGCCCCCGGCCGATTCCGTAAATTTGCGGCATCGTACGTCCTTCCCACCCACTACTTCTTACTTCGTTCTGTATGTCTGACACGCTGCTAGCCCCGGCCCCCGCGCACCTCTCCCTTTCCAAAGCCGAGCTGCTGGACGACTACCGCCTCGGGTGGGAGAGCCGTCATGCGTCGCTGGCGGGCCGCCGGGAGGTGTTTATGGGCAAGGCCAAATTCGGTATTTTTGGCGATGGCAAGGAATTGCCGCAGCTGGCTATGGCCCGGGCTTTCCAGGCCGGTGACTTTCGCTCGGGCTACTACCGCGACCAGACCTTTATGGTAGCAATCGGGGAGCTTACCTGGCAGCAGTACTTTGCCCAGCTCTATGCCCACGCCGACCCCGAGGCCGACCCCAGCACCGCCGGCCGCGCCATGAACGGGCACTTCGGCACCCGTCTGCTCAATGAGGACGGCCATTTCAAGCCCCAGACTACCAGCAAAAACTCGTCGGCCGATATCTCGCCCACCGGTGGGCAGATGCCCCGGCTCGTGGGCCTGGCCTACGCCAGCAAGCTCTACCGCCAAAACCCTGCCCTGCACCAGTTTACCGACTTCTCGGTGAATGGCAACGAGGTGGCTTTTGGCACCATCGGCAACGCCAGCACCTCGGAGGGCGTGTTTTTTGAAGCTATCAATGCGGCCGGCGTGTTGCAGATTCCGCTGCTGATGTCGGTGTGGGACGACCACTACGGTATTTCGGTACCGGCTGAGTATCAGACGACCAAACAAAGCATTTCGGCTATATTAGCCGGCTTCCAGCGCGAGGGCGAAGGCCAGGAGGGCTTCGAGATTTTTGTGGTGCGTGGCTGGGATTATCAAAGCCTGGTTGATACCTATCAGCGGGCGGCGGCCGTATGCCGCGAGCAGCACGTGCCGGTGCTCATCCACGTGACGGAAGTGACGCAGCCGCAGGGCCACAGCACCAGCGGCTCGCACGAGCGCTACAAGCCCAAGGAGCGTCTGAGCTGGGAAGAGCAGTACGACTGCCTGGTTAAGTTTCGCGAATACCTGCTCACCGAGGGCGTTGCCAGCGAAGACGAGCTGGCCCAGATTGAGAAAGCCGCCGCCGCCACTATCAAGCAGGCGCGGACCACGGCCTGGAGCGCGTTTTTCGACCCCATTCAGCAGGAGCGCGATGAGGCCCTGACGGTGCTCAACCAGCTGGTAGCCGAAGCCGGCGCGGAACACCAATTGGCTGAGCTGGTTAATGCCTTGAAAACCAATGTGACACCCATTCGGGCCGACATTGTGCGCACCCTGCGCAAGGCCCTGCGCCAGGTGCGCGGCAACAAGCCCACCGCCGGCCGCCGCGCCGCCCAGCGCCTGCTTGAGCAGTGCGAGGCCGAAAATGCCGACCGCTACAACTCGTACCTCTTCAGCCAGAGCGAAGAAGCAGTGGGCAATATCGAGGAAGTGCCGGCACGAATTGCGGCCGATGCCGCGCTGGTTGATGGCCGCGAGGTGCTGCAAGCCTGCTTCACGGCCAACTTCGAGCGCGACCCCCGCATCTTTGCTATTGGGGAAGATGTGGGCCGCATTGGCGATGTAAACCAGGCCTTTGCGGGCTTGCAGGAGAAGTTCGGCGAGCTGCGCGTGACGGATACCGGCATCCGCGAATGCACCATTATCGGGCAGGGTATCGGGGCCGCGCTGCGCGGCCTGCGGCCCATTGCCGAGATACAATATCTGGATTATCTATTATATGCCATCCAGATTCTCAGCGACGATGTGGCCTGCCTGCAATACCGCACCAAGGGCGGGCAGAAGTCGCCGCTCATTGTGCGCACCCGCGGGCACCGGCTGGAGGGTATCTGGCACTCGGGCTCGCCCATCCAGATGATACTCGGGGCCATTCGGGGTATGCACCTGTGCGTGCCGCGCGACATGACCCAGGCGGCGGGCTTCTACAACACGCTGCTGCGCTCCGATGAGCCGGCCATCGTCATTGAGTGCCTGAACGGCTACCGCCTCAAGGAAAAGTTGCCGGCCAACGTGGGCGAGTTTACGCTGCCGCTGGGCCGGCCCGAGGTGCTGCGCGAAGGCGAAGACCTGACCATCGTCACCTACGGCTCGATGTGCCGCATTGTGCTGGAGGCCGCCCGGCAGCTAGCCGAAGTCGGTATCTCGGCAGAAGTGATTGATGTGCAGACGCTATTGCCTTTCGATACCGACCAGCTGATTGCCGACAGCCTGCGCAAAACCGGTCGCGTCATCTTCGCCGATGAGGATGTGCCGGGCGGGGCTACGGCCTACATGATGCAGCAGGTACTCGACGGACAGAATGCCTATCAGCTGCTCGACTCGCCGCCGCGCTGCCTGGCCGCGCAGGCCCACCGCCCGCCCTACGGCTCCGATGGGGACTACTTCTCCAAGCCTAATACGGAGGATGTGTTCGACCTGGCCTACGAGCTAATGCGCGAAGTAGAGCCAGCGAAGTTTCCGGCTATATATTGAGTTCCGACCAGATAAAAGGGTGAGCTAAGAAGCTTAGCTCACCCTTTTACAGTGTTATTTACTGCCAGTAGTACAGCGCCTTAGCGCTAAGGAAAGATAACGCTGGCGGTCGTAATGGTATTGCTCTCGTGCAGTGCCCGGTCGGCGATGCTGACCTGAAAGCGTACTTCCTCCCCGGAGAAGAAGGGAGCCTGCCTGGGGAATACAAATTTCCAGTTCAGCACACCTTTAATAGGGGCGTGGTTGTCCTCCGAGGTAATTGGTTCAAAGCGGCTATAATACTCGCTGGCAGTATAGTAAAGAATAGGGGCAGTAGTGGTTTTTTGCCGGTTCAGGCTGGCCAGCGACACAAACTGCCCCGAAGCTTTATCCTTAATAAATGCCTCCACAAAGTAATTCTGCGCGTAGCGGGTGCCTACGTAAGGGGCGGCAGCGCTTTCCGACGCGGTCAGGCCCAGGTCGCCGTCGCCATCCTGATAATTAATAGTAACGGTTACCGAGTCGCCGGTCAGAGTCGGGCTGCTAATATGCGTCAGGTTTATATTATTAAAGGAAATCTCCGGCGTAGTGGAAAATTTGGGCTCAGCCAGGCAGCTGCTCAGCCCCGTTGCCAGCACGCCCAACATGCCTGCCGCAACTGCTAGTCGAAGTAAAGTCATAAATACTAAAAAGAGGAGTCCACGTCTGCGCCGCCGTTAACCCAACGCGTCGGCCGCCTGATTGTTGTAAAGGCGTAAATGTAAGCCAGCCGCCGCCTGGTTATACCGGCGGCCTTTTGACTTAACCCCTGCTGCTTGCTATGAGTTTCCGTACTTCTTTTCTGGGCGCTGATTATCAGTTGCTGACCCAGCTTACGCCCGCTGCCTTCGAGGCGGCGGCCCTGGCGCTGTTTCGCTACCAAGCGCGGCACTGCCCGCCCTATCAGGCCTACCTGGCCGGGTTGGCGCGCAAGGGCGACGACTATGACCCCGCTTCGGTGCAGCGGCTTACCGATATTCCGTTTCTGCCCATCGAGTTTTTCAAAACCCAGGAAGTGCGTACCGACCCCACTGCGTGGCAGCCGCAGGAGGTGTTTCGCAGCAGCGGCACCACCTTGCAGCAGCGCAGCCGCCACCTCGTGCGCGACCCAGCGCTGTACCGGGCCAACGCGGCCGCCATTTTTGAGCGGGTATATGGCCCGCTCACGGGATGGACTTTTCTGGCGCTGCTGCCCTCGTATCTGGAGCAGGGCGAGTCGTCGCTGGTGGCCATGGTAGAAGATTTTTCCCAGCGCTCGGGGCAGGCGCAGCCGGCATTTTTCCTGCGCGACCACGCCGGTCTGCTTCGGGCCTTGGGCGAGGCCAAGCAGCAGCCGGGGCGCCGCGTCATGCTGTTTGGCGTTACGTACGCGCTGCTGGATTTAGCGGCCGAGTATAGCTCCGCGCCCGAGCTGCAAGACCTGGTAGTGCTCGAAACCGGCGGCATGAAAGGCCGCCGCCGCGAGATGATTCGCGAAGAGCTGCACCAGGAGTTGCAGCAGGCGTTTGGCCCCGCGCCCATTCACTCCGAGTACGGCATGACCGAGCTGCTGAGCCAAGCGTACTCGCCGGGCCACGGCCGCTTTTACTGCCCGCCCCAGCTGCGCGTACTGCTGCGCGACCCCGCCGACCCATTTTCGGTGAGCGAAAACCGACCCGATGGGGCTATCAATATCATTGATTTAGCTAATGCGGACAGTTGCGCGTTCATCGAAACCAAGGACCTGGCGCGTAGCCACCCCGACGGCTCGTTTGAGGTATTAGGGCGGCTGGATAATTCCGATATTCGGGGATGCAGCCAGCTGGTGTAAATAGTGGCAAGACTATTCCGAATTACCTTGTTTCGCAAATTCAGCTGATGATAGCCTATTTCCCAAATGCTACCTGGTAGTCACAACTTTGGCGCAGTATAAACTTCAAACTTACCAACCTAAAATGAAAAGTAGAAATTATGTTCTGACAATCATATCAGGAGTCATTATGCTGACCGGTTGCAGCAAGCCGGAGGGTTCGAAAGAGGTAGAGAAAGTAAGCGAAAAGACAACAACAAACAAAGACAGTATTGAACTCGCAGCGTTAGTTAGAAATCTTTATAAATGGCACGAAACCAGTTATTTTAATGTCGGCTTCCCGTTAAAAGCTGATTCGGCTTCACACGGGCTATTCACTGGTATTGACTGGAACGCTTACAACAGGGACTACGAAGTATTTAAGCGAACTAATTTCTTCTCCGATGATTTCCTGGCAAGGCATCGGGCAATTGCGATGACCTTGGATTCGTCAATCAGACAGGCAAGCGTTGAGTGGCGAAACCCAGAAGACGGTGTTCCAGTGTGGAGTACGGACACCGATGACTGGTGTGGCTGCCAGGATTATCCTGATAATTATTGGCAGCGGCTTAAAATCAATAATTTAAAATTCAACGGCGAAACTGCGGCCTTTAATTGGAGTTGGGGCAAAGAAGAGGGAATTGACCCGCCATTCAAATATGAGATGAAAGCAAAAAAAATAAATGGAAGTTGGAAAATAAGCTACTTAGAAGGTTTTGAGCACTACGGGACCGTATCAGATTACAAAAAAATCATGAGTCCTCATAAGGTAGAGAGCCGTCACTAATAGAGAAGCTGTTTAGGAAGCCTGTCAATTTCCTCTTGAACGTCATGCTGAGCTTGTCGAAGCATCTCGCTTGCGCCATCAGGTATCATCCCAACGAAGCGAGCGAGATGCTTCGACAAGCTCAGCATGACGTTCTTTTGGGCTTTTACTACTTCCTGAACAGGCTTATAGGTTTAGCGCGTCTTCTATTTGCAAATGAGAAAAGTGTAAAATAAAAGGCAGCACAAGAATCAACCGATTCTTATGCTGCCTTTTATTTATTTAATCAGTTTAGTATAAGGGTTTCACTTACCCGCAAACGCCTTGGCATCAGCTTCTTCAATAGTGGCGTCGCTCATAATTACGAGGCGTTCGACCACGTTGCGCAGCTCGCGGATATTGCCGCGCCAGTCGAGGCCCTGCAGGTATTTCAGGGCGCTGGCCGAGATAGTTTTGGGCTTATTGCCGTAGTCGGCGGCAATGTCTTGCAGAAATTTTTGCACCAGCTCCGGAATATCCTCGCGGCGGTCGTTGAGGGCGGGCACCTGGATGAGAATTACCGAGAGGCGGTGGTAAAGGTCTTCGCGGAAGTTCTTGTCGGCGATTTCCTGCAACAGGTTTTTGTTGGTGGCCGCCACCACGCGCACGTTCACCGATATCTCTTTCTCACCGCCCACGCGGGTGATTTTGCTTTCCTGCAAGGCCCGCAGCACCTTGGCCTGGGCCGAGAGGCTCATGTCGCCGATTTCGTCCAGGAACAGCGTACCGCCATCAGCCTGCTCAAACTTGCCGATGCGCTGCTTCACGGCCGAGGTAAACGAGCCTTTTTCGTGGCCAAATAGCTCGCTCTCAATTAGCTCAGACGGAATGGCGGCGCAGTTGACTTCCACCAGCGGGCCATTGGCGCGGGGGCTGAGCTGGTGCAGCTGCCGCGCCACCATCTCCTTGCCCGCGCCATTGGGACCCGTAATGAGCACGCGGGCATCGGTAGGGGCTACCTTTTCGATGGCCTTGCGCACGGCCCCCAGCGCCGCCGAGGCGCCCACCATTTCGGAGCCCTTGGTGGTTGCCAGCTTCTTTTTCAGGGTCTTGGTTTCCGTCACCAACTTGCTGCGGTCGAGGGCATTGCGCACCGTTACGAGCAGGCGGTTGAGGTCGGGCGGCTTGGGCAGAAAGTCGAACGCGCCCTTTTTGGTGGCCTCCACGGCGGTTTCGATATTGCCGTGCGCCGACACCATAATAAAGGCCGCATCGGGGGCCAGCGTGCGGGCCCGCTCCAGCACTTCGAGGCCGTCCATCTTGGGCATTTTGATGTCGCAGAGCACGACGTCGTATTTCTGCTGAATCAGTAAATCGAGCCCCGCCGGCCCATCCTCGGCCTGGTCGACCTGGTAATTCTCAAACTCCAGGATTTCCTTAAGCGTGTGGCGGATAGACTTTTCGTCGTCGATGATAAGAATGCGGGGCATGAAGAAGAAATTAAAGTGCGTTTGTATTTGCGAGCGCAATGCGGCAATCTCACCTGAACAAAATCGTTCGGGCAGCGTGCTGGTGAGATTGCCGCGCTACGCTCGCAAGGACAAACGATTTTATACAAAAAAGCGGCTACTTTCGGAAGAAAGCAGCCGCCGAAATTACGCAGTGAGCCGATAAGCCGGGTTCTGTCCGCCCCAAAGTTTCTTCCGGAGCGGCCCCACCATTTATCTAGGCCCGTCGTCGCCGACGGGCTCCAGCGACCTACCCGCGAACCCGAACGGGCCGCCCGGTGCCGCCGGTCGAAGCCGCCGACGCGTTCGCTTATTTGGTCTTGCAACCCCTGAGGTTTACCCAGCCGGCATGGTCACCCAGCCGCTGGTGCGCTCTTACCGCACCTTTTCACCCTTACCCTTGCGGGCGGTTATTTTCTGTGGCACTGGCTGTCCTGGCCCGTTTGGCCAGTCCTTCCCGTTAGGAAGCAGGGTGCCCTGCGTTGCCCGGACTTTCCTCCCCGCCCGCATTTGCGTTGGGCGCGGCGGTGGGGTGGCTCACTGCAAGGGCAAAGGTACGGGCTATTTGGCGGCAGGCAGAAAATCTTCGCGCAAAGGCAAAGCAAGTCGATGCCCAAGCGAGGTTAGCGGCGAGGCCAAAAGGCAGATGAATAATATTATAAATATTTTAAATGATATATGTTATCGTCTCCGCTTGCTAAGGCACCCACACCAGCTTATCCGCGCTCAGCGTCTGCTCGCCGTCCCAGCGGTAGCCGATGAGCTGGCCGCCCCGCGCCATGCTGTAGTCGAGGCACACGGCGTGCGGCTGCAAAATCTGCGGCTTGCCGCGCAGCCAGTAGTGACCGAAAAATACTGGTTTCTCGTCTTGGTAATACCACGGGTCGAGGCTGGCAAAATCGAAGGCGCGGTTGCGCAGCTCGGGTAGGTCTTCGAGAAAATACTCGTGGTAGGCGGCCGCCGTGGCCGGGTTTTGCCACCAGCGCACGCGGGTAAGGTCGCGGTGATGGCCATCTTTATCTTGGAAGGTGAGGCCGCCGGGCAGGCGTACCTCGCGGCCTTTGAGCGTCACCTCGATGGCCTCGAACTCGGCCGTGCCGCGCCGGCTGGCGCGCAGCATAAAGTCGGGGGTGAGGCACAGGTCGGGCAGCTCGCCGCGCAGGTACTCGATGTGCCGGGACTCCCAGCAGGCGTGCACGGCCCGCAGGCCGGGCAGCTCCAGGGCCAGGGGCAGCGTCCGGAACCAGGCCAGGTAGCCCTGCCACTCGCGGTACAGCTCGGGCGTGCGAAACTCCTTGATGGTTTCGAGGTGCTGCATTATGTGCCAGGGCCGGTGCGGCCGCAGGTGGCCACCGGCCGGGTCTTTCTGCCAGAAAGCCAGCGCGTTGTACTCATGGTTGCCTAAGATGGCTAGTGCCGCGCCGCCTTCCACCATGCCGCGCACCAGCTGCAGGGTTTCCCGGATTTTGGGGCCCCGGTCCACGTAATCGCCCAGAAAAATCACCTGTCGGCCGTCGGGGTGGCGCGGCACGCCGGCCGCATCGGGCCGGTAGCCGAGGTGGTGGAGCAGGGCCCGCAGCTCATCGGCGTGGCCGTGAATGTCGCCGATGAGGTCGTACATTGAATGGTTATTGTTCTTGCGTAACTAGTCGAAAACCAAGCCTCTTACACAATTGACTGTAGTGAGAACTCATATCATGCTCTACATGATTCATTTCTTTTCTGTACTGACACCGTTCAAAGTATAACAAGTCAAGTAGAGTACTTTCTATAAATGGTATGTCCTTGGTAAAGCCCGAAATTGCTCTAGCACCAGTCACTTTTAGAAATTTTGTGAGAACACGTTTATTTACATTAAGGGTTTGGCAAGAACCAAAATGCAGAATTTTTCCGTGAAGCTTGTTGGCTAACTTCTCTTGTAACTCTTCCAATGTCACAGCCTCTTTTGCGAAACCAATAATATTGGGGGACCCATGAAAAGATAAATAAATTATGCTGAAGCTTGCATACTTTTTTTGAGTAAATTCAACTAGTAGACTCAGAGTAGTTGCTGCGGAATGAGATTGTTTGCAACACTGCTTGGCTACAACCTTGTTTTCGTATAGTAGCTGTAAGCCAGCAGCTACGCTATTGAGCTTTGTTAAGTCTCTTTCCCATCGACCTTCAATACAAACTATATTTTTTTTGTGAGGAGGCATAAATAATTAACTTAATTTCGACGGTTACTTCAGCCGTACCAGCGTAGCGCCGTAGCCGAACTTCTCCTTCTGAGCGTCTTCAAAGAACTTGATATCTTTATTCCGACTCAGCTGGCGGTGAATTTCCTTGCGCAGCGTGCCATTGCCGGCCCCGTGGATAAATATGATTTCGTGCATATTCGTGGCCAGCGCGCGGCTCAGCGTATCCTCAAAGGCATCGAGCTGCTGGCGCAGCATGGCGGTGTTGCTGAGGCCTTCGGCTCCTTCGGGGCGCAGGGCTTCGATGTGCAGGTCTACTTCGTGAGGTGGGGCGACGAGGGCGGCCGCCGGCTGGGGCGGAGCCGGGGCAATAGCGGCCGGAACAGGCGCGGGCTTGTCGCCGCCCAGGGCTTGCTGAAGCACGTTGGCCTGTTTAGCACCGAGCGCCGGGGCGGGGTTGGCGGCGGCTTCGTGCGCAGCTTCCAGCGCGGCTTCGGCCTGGGCCAGCTTTTCGGGGCTGAGGGCGGGCGCGGGCTTTTCGTCGAGCTGAAACAGGTAGGCTTCCTTGCCGATAACCGGCGCGGGCCGGCGGCTGGTATAAAACGTGCTGGCCTTAAACGACTGGCGCTTGGTGAGCAGGTCGTAGGCCGTGTCGGCGTTCAGCTTGAAATTCAGGAGCTGAAACACCACGGCCGGCCACTGCTCAAAATCCTTGAGGTGCAGGTGGGCGAGCGCGGCACTGGCAGCCTTGGGCTTGAGCTTGTCGGCGGCCAGGGCGCGGTACTTGCCCTGGCGCTCCTCGCCGTAGGTGAAGACCACCTCCGCCTCCGTGTTATTGAGCAGGTGCAGCGCCAGCAGCTCGGGGGCCTGATGCACGAGCGCCAGGTAGAGGCCTTTAGCGGCCGGTGGGGGCGGGGAGGCCGGGGCCGGGCGGGGCGGCATGGCCGCGCTGGGGCCGGCGGGCTGCGGCCGGGTGGCCCTAGCCGCTGGGGGCACGCCGGGGCGCTGGGCCTTGGGCTGGCCGCCCTGCGGCTTATTTTTCTTGCTGCCGGTGGCGGGGCGAGCCACCTCGGGCACCGGGCGGCGGAAGGCCTGGCCTTCTTCGGCCGCCACGGGCACCAGCTCGCGGCGCAGCACCGGAATGGTAAAGTCATTGTCAATCGCCACCTCTACCAGCTCGCTGTCGAGCAGGCGGGTAATAATACCTTCTTCGGTGCCCGTGAGCAGGCGCACTCTATCTCCTACGTTCATACTAGCTGCAATTTTTCGCGAATACTACCCAGTACGCGTCGTGGGCCGTAAAGGTAGCCGCGGCGGCCAGGCAGGCGGCAAAATAGCTGGCCGGCGCGGGCTCCTGGGAGCGCAAACGTTTGCAGAGCCGGCCTATGAAATGTGCATGAAAGTGTGTGGGAACGCAAAAAAATGGTAGTATCTTAGCCAGGCACTGCCAGGCTGGCCGCCCCCGCCGCCTGGCAGTTGATACTTTCCCCACCCATTTTATGAAAAAAACTCAACTCTACGGGCGTCTGCTTTCGGCTTTGCTGCTGTTGCTGGGCTGGTCGTCGGCGGCCTGGGCGCAGGTTACGGTTTCCCCTTCCTATTTTACCGACAGCACGCCTATTACCCTCACCTTTGACGCAACCCAGGGCAGTGCCGGGCTGGCCAACTACACGGGCGACGTATATATCTGGACCGGCGTAATCACCGACAAAAGCACCAACGATACCAACTGGCGCTTCGTGGTGGGCAACAGCTACAGCACCCCGATTGCAGCCGAAAAGATGACCCCGGTGCCGGGTAGTCCTCATAAGTACACCATCAGCTTTACGCCCCGTACCTATTATCCCGGCTTCGCCTCCTCGGGCGAGGTCCTGAAAAAGCTGGCGATGGTGTTTCGCGCCGCCGGCGGTTCGCCCGAGGGCAAAGGCCCCGGCGGCGCCGATATCCTGATTGGGGCCGGCGTGCAGGTAGCCTTCACCAGCCCGGCCACCCCTAATACGCAGGTGGCGGCCGGTGCTTCCGTACTGGTGGCGGGCACCGCAACGGCGCCTTCTACGCTTACGCTCACGCTCAACGGCACGCAGGTGGCGCAGCAAACCAACGCCACCACGCTTTCGACCAACGTTATTATCAGCCAGCAGGGTATCAATACGCTGGTACTCACGGCTAATGACGGCATCACTACCGCTTCGGCTACCACCACGGTTATCGTGGCCCCGCCCGTAACCACCGCCCCGCTGCCCGCCGGGGCCAAGCCCGATGGCATCACCTATATAAATGGCGGTACTTCGGCCATCCTCAGCCTCACGGCCCCCAACAAGAACTTTGTATACGTGTTAGGTGAATTCAATAACTGGCAGGCTACGAGCACCAGTCTGATGAACAAGACTTCGACCGTGAACACCGACGCTACCACCGGCCGCTGGTGGATTCAGGTCGATGGCCTGACGCCGGGCCAGGAGTACGCCTATCAGTTTTTGGTAGATGGCCAGCTGCGCATTGCCGACCCCTACTGCGAAAAGATTCTGGACCCCGACAACGACCCCTACATCAACTCCGGCGGCTATACCGTGTACGCGGGCCTGAAGCCGTATCCTACCGGCAAAGCAACGGGTATCGTATCGGTGCTTTCGCCGGGGGAGGCGGCGTACACCTGGACTGCCACCAACTTCCAGCGGCCGGCGCGTACCAACCTGGTTATCTACGAGCTGCTGGTGCGCGACTTTGTGGCGCGCCACGACTACAAAACCCTGCGCGATACGCTCAACTACATTCAGCGCCTGGGCGCCAATGCCATTGAGCTGATGCCGGTCAATGAGTTTGACGGCAACCTGAACTGGGGCTACAGCCCCGACTTTTACTTTGCGCCCGATAAATACTACGGCACCAAAAACGACCTGAAAGCCCTGATTGACGAGTGCCACAAGCGCGGCATCGCCATTATCCTCGACATGGTGCTCAACCACTCGACCGGCAACAGCCCGATGGTGCAGCTGTATGGCAACGTGACGACCGGCCCGACCGCCGATAACCCCTGGTTTAACGTGACGGCCCCGCACCCCTTCAGCGTGTACAACGACCTGAACCACGAAAGCCCCTACACGCGCTATTTCTCGAAAAACGTGATGAAGTTCTGGCTCCAGGAATACCACATCGACGGCTACCGCTTCGATTTGAGCAAGGGCTTTACGCAATTTAACTCGGGCGGCGACGTGGCCCTGTGGGGCCATTACGACCAGTCGCGCATCAACATCTGGCAAGACTACTACAACACGATGGTGGCCACCGACCCCACGCTGTACCCCATTCTGGAGCATTTTGCCGACAACAATGAAGAGGTGGTGCTCTCCAATATGGGCCTTATGCTGTGGGGCAACATGAGCGGCAACTACCAGCAGGCCGACAAAGGCAAGTCGGGCTGGGACCTGAGCTACGGCTACTACGGCGGGCAGGGTGGCCGGGGCTGGGGCAAGCCCAACCTGGTGAGCTACATGGAAAGCCACGACGAAGAGCGCACGGTGTACACCACCACGACCGACGGTAACTCCAGCGGCAGCTACTCGACCACCGACCCCGTGACGGCCCTCAAACGCGAAGAGCTGGCCGCCGCCATCTTCTTCACGCAGCCCGGCCCCCGCATGATTTCGGAGTTTGAAGAGCTGGGCTACGATATCAGCATCAACCAGAACGGGCGCACCGGCAACAAGCCCATTCTCTGGAATTACTACCAGGACCCCAACCGCCGCCACCTCTACGATACTTACCGCGCCCTGATTGCCCTGCGGCAGCAGCCCGTTTTTGCCAGCCTCTACTCGGCCTATACGCAGAACCTCACGGGCGCTGTAAAATCTATCATCACTTCCAACGCGAACCTGGGCGTGGTGGCTTTCGGCAATTTTGATGTGGTAGCTAATTCAACCACTATTAATTTTCCGCAAACCGGCATCTGGTATAACTACCTCACCGGTGAGCAGCTGAACGTAACCAGCGCCAGCACTACGCTCAACCTGCAGCCCGGCCAGTATGCCGTATATACGAGCAAGAAAATCGGCGTGCCGGCCGGTACTACCCTGGCTACCCGGCCCCAGGAAGCCGCCGTATTTAAGCTAAGCCTGGCCCCGAACCCGGCGGCCGGCACCACTACCCTGGCCTACGAGCTGCCGGCCGCCGCTACTACCACCGTTACGGTGCAGAACCTGCTCGGCCAGACCGTGCGCCAGCTGGCTCCGACCCGTCAGGCCGCCGGTGCGCAGGCTCAGTCGCTGGCGCTGCAGGGCCTTGCCCCCGGCGTGTACCTCATTAAGCTGCAAGCTGATGGCCAGGCCCAGACGGCCCGCCTGCTGGTGCAGTAATACTTCCTGGGCAAGGGCGGCGGCCGGTTTGGCCGCCGCCCTTGCCAGCGAGGTTAAAAAATAATTTTTAAAAATAGTAACTATTCAGCAGATATTCAGTATATTACCTGCATATTTGCCCGCGTCACCCGCTGCTGCGGTTTAGCTAAATTTCTTTCACTTTACCCCACCCTTTTTTCATCACCATGAAAAAACTTTTTACTCTCGCTGCTGCCGGTTCGCTGGCTGTTGCATCGCTCAGCGCGCAGGCGCAGGTTATCACGATTAACGGTACGCTAGGCGCTACCGAAACAAGCGGTGCCGCTACTGCCGGCAAATATGTATTGCTGGGGCAATACCCGTATGCCCATAACTTTGGTCCCTGGGGACTACTGTCTATGTACGGCGCTAATACGGCTTCTAAAGTCCAGATATTCCTGGGCGGGACATTGCAGGCCAGTGCTACTAACTCCCTACAGCTCTATATGCATCTACCGTCTGGCACCGGCGTGCCTTCTGGTACAGCCCTTCCTGGTGCTACTCAAGCCACAAGCACTTCGCTGGATAAATTCACTGCTAAGCTCGACCAAGGAGCAGAGCTTGCGATAGCTTTGCACAGTCTTAATCCGACGGTAGCGACCAATCCGGCCTACCAAATCGAGGCGGCTGCCTATTACGTTATGACGCCAGCGGCGGGTACCACGCCAGCCGTTTACGCGGCTCAGGATACGGTTATTGCACCTATCACTTCTACGGGCACCGTCGTAACGGTTGGGCGTATTTCTACTAAGAGCCGGTTTGCTGGCCTCTCTGGCGCACGAT